>JBNRMU010000052.1:0-4547 GCA_050309765.1 Christensenellales bacterium | reverse complement strand
TTGTGGAAGAAAGCGGCAGCGAGCCGATGCTTTCCCTGACCGCACAGCGCCTGATACCCTTGGCAGCGCAGAAGCGGATCGGCATCTATGTGACGCATTCGGATGAATCCTACGAAAAGGGCGATGGATCCTCTTCGGTGGACGACGGCTGGGCCGGCGTGCACGACGTGGCATCCGCCCTTGGCGATGCATTGACGGAACTGGGCGTAGATGTGCGCTTCGATCCGACGACGCACCTGCCGCACGACGCCGGCGCCTACCGCCGTTCGCGGGCAACGGCAGCCGAGCTTTTGAAAAGCGGACCAACGGCCCTGCTGGACATCCACAGGGATGGCATTCCCGACGCCTCCGAATACACGGTCAAGGTTGGCGGCCAGCAGATGACCAAGGTGCGCCTGCTCGTGGGCCGTTCCAACCCGAACAGCTCCGCCAACCGGGAGTTTGCCAAAAAGCTGAAAGCCGCGGCGGACAGCCAATATCCGGGCTTGATCAAGGATATATTCATCGGCAAGGGAAACTATAACCAGGAGCTTCTTCCGCGTTCCATCCTGCTGGAATTTGGCACCCACACCTCGGACAAGCAGCAGGTGCTGCGCTCTGTAAAGCCCATGGCGCAGGTGCTGCACACCGTGCTGTTCGGCGCAACGGCAACTGCGGATAAAGGCGAACAACAGCAGGGGGAAACACCATCTGACAATGCTTCGGGGAACGAGGACGGCGTGACCGGCACGCCCCAGAGCGCAGAGGAAAGCGGCCGCGACGGTTCCTGGTCCGGCATCGGCTGGATTATCGGCCTGGCCCTGCTGGGTGTGATCGGCTTTTCCATCCTAAGCGCGGGACGCGTGCAGGGGCTGGGCGTGAGGCTCAGACATTTTACCTCGGAACTGACCGGTGGTATGCTGGGCAAAGACCAAAGGCAGGATGACAAGGAGAAAAGGGAATAAGAGAAAAAGGTTTGATAAATGGCCGTGCTGAAGCACGGTCTTTTTTGTGTGCCAAAGTCTTTATGCTGCAGGTGCAGACGGAAGATCTGGGACTAAAAAACCATGTCGAAACACGGACTTTCAGGTAGCGACACCACGTTTTTTTCAAGCTGGATGTCAAAACCGAAAAAACTCATGCAATTTGAACGGAAAATGAAAAGAAATTTGCAAAAACAGAGGATAAACCCCAAAAACGTTTGATGGGTGTTAGTAGCGAATTGTTATAGTAATACAAAACGAACGAAAGCATATATAACTGCGCATTCAACAGTGGATGTCTGTTGCGATTGCGACGGAAAAATGCGGGATCGGCATTTGTCGTATCAAAACACCTGCAAAGGATGCAAAGAAATGGGAAGGAGTTTGCCATTCATGAAGAAAAAAACGATCCTTAGATTCATTTGCCTGTTGTTTGCCTGCTGCCTGCTGTTTTTGTTGTCGGCGAATCCTGCGGCAGCCCAGGCGGAGGACGACGAGCAAACAGAATCGCTTGCCTTGGAAGCGGGAGGACAGGCATTTGAGCCTGAGCCGTCTGTCGAAGAAGCGGCCGCAGAAACTGCGGAACCTGTTGCGGCGGAGGGGACGAATCTGCCGGATATACCGTCCGACGGGCAGCTTTCTTTGCCGACGGAAGAGGATGAAGCCGCAGCTAATGAACCAGACGAACCCAAGACGCAGCCGGATGTGCCGACCAGTGCAAACCTCAATCGTTTCCTTACAAAGATCGTCATCGATGCGCCGAAGGACGAGAAGGGCGCATATAACCTAGAACCTGGAAAGACCTATGCGATGACATTGTCTTTTGCCGAGAAAGAAGACCTGCATTTTAAACGAGATGCGGCGCTTGCGTATGAGTTCCCGGATGTATACGCGGCAAAAGATGCATCGCCCAAGGAATTCAGTATTCAACTCAGCGGTCCTGACGGCACAGATACGATCTCCGGCAGCAACTATGAGGTTTCCGCCGGCAGGCTGATCGTGCACCTGATCGGTTCGACAAAGCTGCAGCAGGCAGAAAACGTATCGTTTAGGGTAAGCGTATCCGTTTCTTCCGCCAAAGACACCGCCCGGGAAGCAAGCTTGCGAACCACGGAGGAAAACCCGCAGGAAGATGCCAAAGCAGACAATACGGCAAAACCTGCCGATGAGGAGGACCCTCCAAAGGAGAATACGCAGCAGGACGAGCCCAAGAAAGCGGACGCATCTGAGTCGCCCGACCAGGAGGAGGAAGAGCTCGCGCTCGGCCGCAATCTTCGGGAAGATGCCCCGACCAGCACGGACCTCGCGCGGTTTTTGACCGCCGTCACCTGCAATGCGCCTGTGGATGAAAACGGCCACTATATCGTCGATCCGAACCAGGCTTACGAGATAACGCTTTCCTTTGCCGAATCGGAAAGCCTGCAGTTTGACAACGTGCAGACCTTGGAATACCAGTTCCCATCTGGACTGCTCGCACCTGATGTAAGCGGTACAAGTTTTGACATCCGCATCAAGGATGATGAGGGTACGGCGACCGTCACAGGCAACACCTTCTCCATCTCGAACGGAAAGCTGAGCGTTCGCTTTAACCAGAGCGACCCCAATATCGACCGCCTGAAAGCGATGGCGAATGTTGAGTTTCAGATCACTGCCGGCGTGTCTTTTAACGGCAGTGCAGAAACCATTGTTTTCAGTGCCGATGTAGAAAAAGAATTCGTATACGAAAGCAATTCAGATATTGAAATCACAAAGGCGGTCCAGTACAACGGCGATACCGACACAGCGAGTTATGTATTGACCGTAAAATCCCAAGGCCTCAACGAGAACGTGATCATCCGCGATCAGCTTACCGGAACGGCGCTTATCTTTAATCAGGATGTGCAGGCAAGCTCCAGCATGCATGGTGCGCTTTCGATACAGCCGGATTACAACAGCGTTGAAAACGGTTTTGCGCTCACGATCCCCCGCCTGGAAAACGGGGAGATCATTACGCTTACATACAGCGCAGACGTCGACAACACCAAGATCAGCTCCAACGGCACGGTGGAACAGACTCAAAACACGGCGCGCGTTAAGAGCGATCAGATGCCCGATTGGAAGGAAGTCAGCGCCGATTTCGCCGGTCAAGCGGACTTTCAAAGGGTGTCAAAGAAAAATGCGGGCGAGCCTGTTAAAATCGGCGATACTCTTTATGAGCAAACATGGACGATCCTTGTCAACGATGACCATAAGCTCCCGATGGGCGGGACATACATCAATGACTGGATCGTTCAGAACAGCCGTCCGTATATGCATTTCACCGGAGACGGAATTACCGTCAAGGTGACCTTTGAAAACGGACAAACAGAAACGAGGACGGTTTCATGGAGCGAGCTGTACCTGTGGCAAAACGACAACGGCATCTGGGGCTGGAGGTATATGCCGCCGGAAACCGACGAGAAAGCATCCTATGAAATCACATGCAAAACGTTGATCAATGCCGCCGGTGCGCTTGGAGAATTGATCCTGATAAACGGCGCGCAGGTGTATGGCTCCTATGATGAAGCGCAAACGACGATCGGCGTCATCGGCGAAAACGTCTTTGGCATTCAAAAAGAGGCTATCGGAACTACATCGACCGAGTCTGAATGGCAGATCACAGTAACGGTGCCGGGCAGCGGCCTGCCGGAAATGCACATAGTCGATGATTGCCCAAAGCTTGATGAGCATACGAATATCGATTATCTGATCGAGGACTCCATTGAGGTGGATGGCCTGCTGGAGGGGGAAAGCTGGAGGCTTGCGCTTTCCGGCAGCGGAAGATCCTTTAGCGTATACTTTTATAAAACGGAGACGCAAAACGCCGCAAACGCCGGTGTTCTTCCCACCCCGGACGGACAGCCGCGGGATATCGTGATCCGCTTTAAAACACAGGTGGATCAGGAATGGCTGAACATGGCGGTTGAAGACGGGTATGCTTCATCAACGTATTATAGGCATCGAAACTACGCATGTGCATGGTCCGATACCTACAGGACGCCGACGGTTAATGCTTCGGTTGTTCCGTACAGGCCGCTGCTTGTCAAAAACTTTGTTGAGCGCACGGATGTGGAGATCGGCGGAGTCACCTATCCTGTGTTCCGCTATTCGCTCTCTCTGTCTGGCCCGATGGAAGACGGGATCGTGCTGCACGACAGCTTCAACACCAACTATCTGCGCTTTTATGGGGCAGAAGGCGTCGGCATCCGGGGAGGAAGGAGACCAGGCAATCTCGACAATGCAAACGGCACCGCCTACGCGACCGAAGGAGCGGATGGCATAGATATTACCGTAAGCAGCTTCCCAAAAAACAGCGACGGGTACTTCTATCCCTATTATCTTGTCAGCTATTCCCTGATCGTGAAGGATGAAAATGCCCTGAATGCACTGAACCGCGCGGCAGCCGAAACACCGGGCGGCATTGATCTGGACAATACGGCGAGCTGGGAGGAATTCACATCGAGCAGGAAGGTCAACTATACGCATTTCCCGTATGTTGATAAGGAGCTTGTTTCAGCGGCGACTGCCGACAACGACTATATCGCCGAGTTCAAACTGATCATCAAT
>JBNRMU010000051.1:0-49816 GCA_050309765.1 Christensenellales bacterium | reverse complement strand
TGGTAATGCCTGGCGACAACATCAAGATGACGATCAAGCTGATCACGCCTATCGCCATTGAGGAAGGCCTGCGCTTCGCTATCCGCGAGGGCGGCCGCACGGTTGGCTCCGGCGTTGTTTCCAAGGTCATCGAGTAAGCAAAACAAAAACGGCGTAAAGCCGCAAGCGCAGGGTTCGGTTCCGCATGCAGGGACCGGACCCTGTTTGTTTTATTGCGGCAAAATGCGCATCAGGCGCCAAAGCAAACGGGCACATTGTGCGCTGTCATACATTATTAAGCTTGTATTTGGGCATTTTTTAGCGTATGATTTAGGTATTCACTATGGAATAGGGGAGGGAGAAGTCATGGCGTTTACCCATCTGCATCTGCATACGGAATACTCTTTGCTGGACGGCGCCTGCCGCCTCAAGCCCCTGGTGCAGCGCGCCAAGGAGATGGGCATGGACTCCCTGGCCATCACCGACCACGGCGTGATGTACGGCGTGGTGGATTTTTACTCCCTCTGCAAGGAGGCCGGCATCCATCCGATCATCGGCTGCGAAGTGTATGTGGCCACCGGCTCCCGTTTCGACAAGGACAACAGCAACCGCGAAAGCGCCCACTTGATCCTGCTGTGCGAAACGCAGGAGGGCTACCAGAACTTGATCAAGCTGGTATCCGCCGGCTTTACACAAGGGTACTACTACCGCCCCCGCATCGACCATGAGCTTTTGCAGCAGCATTCCAAGGGCCTGATCGCCCTTTCCGCCTGCCTGTCCGGCGAAATTCCCCGTCTGATCTTAAACGGTCAGATGGAGGACGCCAAGGCGCTTGCCCGCAAGTACGAGGCCATGATGGGCAAGGGCAACTACTACCTGGAATTGCAGGATCACGGCATCGAGGGCGAGCGCGAGGTCGCAAGCGCCCTGATCCAGATGTCCAAAGAGCTGGACATTCCCCTGGTTGCCACCAACGATGTGCATTACATCCACCAGAAGGACGCCGCCGCGCAGGAAGTGCTCATGTGCATCCAGACGGGCAAGACCCTGCAGGACGAGAACCGCATGGGGATGAACACCGACCAGCTGTATTTAAAATCCGAGGAAGAGATGGCCGCCCTGTTCCCCGAGGCGCCGGAGGCCATCCAAAACGCGCACGACATCGCCATGCGCTGCAAGGTGGACTTTGAGTTCGGCCACTACCACCTGCCGGACTTTCCCGTGCCGGGCGGCGGCAGCCATGCCGAGTACCTGCGCAAGCTCTGTTTTGAGGGCGCGCAAAAGCGCTACGGCAAGGTGGAAGGCCAGGTGCTGGAACGCCTGGAATACGAGCTTTCCGTCATCGAAAAATGCGGCTATGTGGATTATTTCCTGATCGTTTGGGACTTTGTGCGCTTTGCCAAGGAGAACGATATCCCCGTGGGCCCCGGCCGCGGCAGCGGTGCCGGCTCCATCTGCGCCTATGCCCTGACCATTACCGACATAGACCCGCTCAAGTTCGACCTGATCTTTGAGCGCTTCCTGAACCCCGAGCGCATCTCCATGCCGGACTTCGACATCGACTTTTGCTATGAGCGCCGGCAGGAGGTCATCGATTACGTGGTGCGCCGCTACGGCGAGGATCGGGTCTCCCAGATCATCACCTTCGGCACCATGGCTGCGCGCGCGGTGGTGCGCGACGTGGGCCGCGTGCTGGGCATGTCCTATGCCGAGGTGGACGAGATCGCCAAGCTCATCCCCATGCAGCTGGGCATGACGCTGGAAAAGGCGCTGGAGCTCTCACCCGAGCTGCGCGCCATGCGCGAGAACAACGATAACGTGCACAAGCTGTTTGAATATGCCCTGGTGCTGGAGGGCATGCCCCGCCATGCCAGCACCCATGCCGCCGGCGTGGTGATCGGCGCACAGCCTTTGACGGACTTTGTGCCCCTGCAGACCAACGACGACGTGATCACCACCCAGTTCCCCATGGGTACCATCGAAAAGTTGGGCCTGCTCAAGATGGATTTCCTTGGTCTCCGGACGCTGACCATCATCAAGGATGCCATCGAGATGATCAAGGCAGACGGCGGCCCGGCCCTGGACTTCAACGAGATCGGCTACGAGGATAAAGAAACCTACGAGATGCTCGCCAAGGGCGAGACGGACGGCGTATTCCAGCTGGAATCTGCGGGCATGCGCCGCGTGATCACGGAGCTGGGCCCCGAATCCCTGGAGGATGTGTCTGCCGTGATCTCGCTGTACCGCCCCGGTCCCATGGAGTCCATCCCCCGCTATATCCGCGGCAAAAAGGACCCCTCCACCGTGACCTATCTTTCGCCCATACTGGAAAACGTGTTAAAGGTCACCTACGGCTGCATGGTCTACCAGGAGCAGGTCATGCAGATCGTGCGCGACATGGCGGGCTATTCCATGGGTCGCAGCGACCTGGTCCGCCGCGCCATGGCCAAGAAGAAAAAGGCCGAGATGGACAAGGAAAAAGCCATCTTTGTGGACGGCCTAGTGGAGGATGGCAAGATCATCGTGCCCGGAGCGGTGCGGCTCGGCACCTCCAAGGAGGTCGCACTGGAGGTCTTCTCCCAGATGGAGAGCTTTGCCCAGTACGCCTTTAACAAGCCGCACGCCGCCTCCTACGCGGTGGTGGCCTACCAGACAGCCTACCTTAAATGCCATTATCCCGTGCCCTTTATGGCGGCCTGCATGAACTCCGTCGTGGGTAATTCGGACAAGCTGGCGAGCTTTGTGCAGTACTGTAAAAAGAGCGGCATCCCGATCCTGCCGCCGGATGTAAACAAGTCCTCCGCCAGGTTCACGGTGGAAAACGGCAGCATACGCTATGGCATGGCGGCGCTCAAGGGTGCAGGCCTGGCCGTGGTGCAGGCAATCGAAAAGGAACGGCGCGAGCGCCCCTTCAGCGATCTGTATGATTTCTGCGACCGCATGGCGCCCAAGGGCATCAACAAAAAGTGCGTCGAGTGCCTTATCAAGGCGGGCGGCATGGACAGCCTGCCCGGCAACCGCGCCCAGAAGCTGAGCGTGTACGAGCGGGCGCTGGATGGCGCCGCGCAGCGCGGCAAAAACGCCCTGGACGGGCAGCTGAGCCTCTTCGGCGACCTGATGGGCCAGGTGCAGGTGGAGCGCGCGCCGCTACCCAGGCTCCCCGAGCACCCGAAAAGGCTGCTCCTGATGATGGAAAAGGAAATGACCGGCGTTTATATCAGCGGCCACCCTTTGGACGAATACGCCGATGTTTTGCACAGGCAGAGCCAGAACATCGGTCAGCTTATACAGTATGCCGAGGAAGAGGACTGGCAGAAGTACGACGGCATCCCGGTACAGATCGGTGCCATCGTGCTGGAGTCGCGCCTTGTGACGACGCGCAACAACGCGCTGATGTGCTTCCTTCGCGTGGAGGACTTTTACGCCAGCATCGAAGCGCTGGTATTCCCCAAGGTGTATGAGCGCCTGAGCCGCTATCTGCAGGTGGACAGCGCCGTGATGCTCAGCGGCAGGCTATCCCTGCGCGAGGAAAAGCCGCCCAGCATCGTGGTGGAAAACGCCGCCCCCCTGGCGGAGCTGCCGGCAAAGGAGCAGCGGCTGTATCTGCGCCTGAGCCGCGCCGCACAGATGCCGGAGGTCATGAAGCTGCTGGAAACCTCGCCCGGTTCCTGCCAGGTGCGCGTGGTCTCCGACGGCAAGACCTATGTCCTGCCCAAGGAAAAGTTCGTGGAACCGGATGCACAGCTGCTGGAACAGGCTGCGCAGCTGCTCGGCAGGGAAAATGTGCGCCTTGCGTAGTCTTTTGCTGAAAAAGACGAAAAATCAGGTGT
This sequence comes from Christensenellales bacterium, assembly GCA_050309765.1. GTDB lineage: Bacteria > Bacillota > Clostridia > Christensenellales > UBA1750 > CALWRM01. The sequence goes on along the minus strand of JBNRMU010000051.1, from coordinate 46,007 downwards.
TTTTGCTTGAACTACGCGCTATACTGTGCTATACTTCCAAACAGCTTTAAACATCGCTCTTCTGCAGAGAAAGGGGCCTCAACTTCAGTGAAAGCCAAGGTGAACAGCCGCGGTGCCTGGATCGTGATCCATATGGTCCGGTCCCTGTCCGCTGCGAAGCGCCTGGAGCAGAAACTGGCGGAGGAGGGCATCCTCGTGCGGCTGCAGCCCGTGTACAAGAACCGCGGCGATGAGGACAATTATTACGAAATACTGGTTTTATCTGCGGAATCTGAGGCAGCCAGAGAAACCATTTTTGAAAAAGGATTTTAAAAGAGGAGATACAGATAGTTATGGCTATGCATAGAATCGGAATCCTGACCAGCGGCGGCGACGCGCCCGGCATGAATGCCGCTGTGCGCGCGGTGGTGCGTTCCGCGCTGTATTACGATATGGAGATACTGGGCATTCGCGACGGCTATATGGGACTGAAGCGCGACGAGGTGGAAGAGCTTTACGCCGGTTCTGTCGGCGATATCATCCATCGCGGCGGCACATTCCTCGGCACCGCGCGCCTGCCCGGCTTTGCCACCGACAGGCAGCTGCGCGAGGACTGCTACAAGACCCTGCGCAAATACGGCATTGAGGGCCTGGTCGTCTGCGGCGGCGACGGCTCCTTCAGGGGCTCGAGCGTCCTGTATAAGGAAAGCGGCATCCCCACCGTCGGCCTGCCCGGCACCATCGACAATGACCTTGGCTACACCGATTACACCATCGGCTTTGATACCGCCGTCAACACCTGCGTGGAAAACATCAACAAGCTGCGCGATACCATGGCCTCCCACGGCCGCGTGTCCGTGGTGGAGGTGATGGGCCGCAACTGCGGCGACATCGCCGTGCATTCCGGCATTGCCGCCGGCGCCGAGGCCATATTGGTGCCGGAGATGAAGCTCAGCGACAAGCAGTGGCTGGAGTATATCGTCAAAAAGCTGCGCGTGTCCTTTGGCCGCGGCAAGAAGTACGGCATCATTGTCATGGCCGAGGGCGTGACCTTCCAGTCCAAGAACGAGTATTTCACCGCCGATTACATCGCCGAATGGCTGAACCAGAACGCCGACCTTGTCGGCCAGCGGGTGGACGCCCGCGGCTGTGTCATCGGCCATGTGCAGCGCGGCGGTTCTCCCACCGCGTCGGACCGCATCCTGGCTGCCCGCATGGGCGAGGCCGCGGTGGACGCCCTGCGTGAAGGCAAGGCCAACGTGTGCGTGGGCATCCGGCGCAACCGCATAGTGACCGTGGATACCGATAAGGCGACCTCGATGAAAAACCGCGTGGACAAGCATCTGATCACCCTTGCGGATATACTGGCAAGGTAAACGTTATTAAGTTCAAAGCCGCTGACAAAGAGCCTTTGCAGCGGCTTTTCTTTGGCAAAAAACAGAGCGGCAGTACCGGCGTGGATCCCGCCGAACAGATTAAAACGGCGCAAGAACAGCATACGCCGCCCCTTTGATGCAAAGGGGCGGCGTTTTTATTCAGAAACAATGTTTTTTCGGCACTGTTTGCCTGCGCGTTTGTCAGGGAACGATGTGCTCCTCGCCATCCTCCCACTTGACCGGGGGCAGCGTTACCTGCACGCGGGTATAGCCCTCGCCGTAGGCCATGCCCTTCTGGGCGGGGCGGTCGGGGAAGAGATGGAACTTGATGTCCACATATTCCAGATCGGGGTCGCCGCGCAGGTATTTGCGGTGCATCTCCAGCAGGTTTTCCACGATGCGGATGTCCTGGCTCATGACATCGATGATGCCGCAGTAAGTGCTGTGGCCGGTGAAGATCTGGCGGAACATGCCTGCGTTGTACTGGTCGATAAATCGCTTCAGGTAGCGGATGTGCGTGCTGGCAGCATGGGTGCGCGTGCCGTTGTTGAAGTTCACGCAGTCGCCGGTGAAGGCCATCTTTTCGCCCTCGTCGATGAAATACAGGTGTCCGGGGCTGTGTCCGGGCAGATTGTAGGCGGTCACCACGCGGCCGCCGCCAAGGTCGAAGCTGTCGCCTTCCTTGATATAGCAGATCTCGGTGTCCCGGTCGCCGCGGTTGATGCAGCTTTCGTCCGGGTTCCAGATCTCCCAGTGGCCGATGTGCAGGCGGTTGTTCCAGATAAACTCGTCCATGTTAAAGTCCGGCCTGGTGAGCCAGCGGATGCTGTCCATCCCGCCTTTATCGCCGCCGCCGTGGCCCATGGGACGGGCCATATCGACCTCGGTTTTGTTGATGTAGATGCGATCGAACTGGTGCATCATGCCGATGTGGTCGGGATGGGCGTGGGTGATGACCACGTCATAGGGCTTGTCGGTCAGGCTTTCGACGATCTCGCGGAAGTTGCAGTAGCCCATGCCCGCGTCCACAACCAGGGCGCGGTCCTTGCCCTCGAGCACATACATGTTGTTGCAGCCGAACTCGTTTACGCACCAGGTCTTGTAGCCGACCTCTGTGAGGATCGGCGTTTTCAGGCCGCCGTTTGCAGGGCGCTGGGCGGCATCGTTTTTGGGCGCATTAAAGTCCTTGTAGGTGTTGCCAGCCATAGAAGGGTTCCTCCTCGTTACAATCAATTACTTGCGTATACAATTATATCACAGGGATTTTCCATTGCGCAATGGGTTTGTTTGCATTAATTTGCGGGCCATGGAAAAAGAAGGGGCCTGACAAAAGCTAAAAGCTTTTGTCAGGCCCCTGGCGTTGTTTGTAGGTTGCTTTACGGGATTGCCGGCGTCCAGTAGCTTTGGCAATAGATGTCGGTGAACAGATACATGGCGCTGGCCCGCTCGCTGTCGATATAAACGTTGCTGATCACAAGATCCTCGCTGTATTTCAGCGGCGCATCGGTCAGGCGGTAGCTGTCCTGATATTGGCCGTCGTAGCTGTAATAATCGCAGAGGAAGTAGATTTCGTCGCCCTCTACAAGCTCCAGATCGCTCTTGGAGACGGTCTCCGTTTCGCCGTTCACATAGGCGCTGGTGGCGCCGGCGATGTAGCCGTAGGGGTTGTCGCTGTCAAAGACCAAGAGCAGGTCGGCACGGCTGCCGTTCAGCAGCACGGGCACGCGGCCGGTGATGGTGTATTTGTCGCCGTCCTGCACGGTGTCCACGTGGTAGTAGGCTACGGGCTGGTCGTCGATGGCCAGCCAGGTGCCGTCAAAGGCGCCCAGCAGCGTGCCGTCGTTCGTGAACTCAAACACATTGTCAAGGCCCAGATCGATATAGCCCTCGCCGTCGTCATAGAAGACGTTCAGCTCCAGATCGTCCACTAGGGACCACTGTTCTTCGGTCAGAAGCATCTGGTAAACGCCGTCGCGCTGTGTCCACACCAGTGCGGCGGGATCGAAGCGGTTCTCGGAAAGGTACTGGGTGGCGCTGTCCACGTCCAGATTGCGGCCGAGGAAGTTCGCGCTGGAACCGGAGCCGCCAAAGCCGGACAGGCCGGACACATCGCCGCCGAGCAAGCTGCCGAGCAGGCTGCCGATGTCCATGCCGGGCAGGCTCTGACCGGAGGAACCGAGCAGCGTGGGCAGGGGGGACGCCGCGCCGCCGGACACGGCCTGGCCGCCCACTTCCATGCTGGCAAACTGCTGGATGCAACGGGTGTATTCGCTGTCCAGGCCGATGGCGTCAAAGGCGGAAACGGCGCTATCCACGCGCGAGACCTTCTGGTAGGGGAAGTAGATGGCAAGCCCGTAGGCGTCGGTCATGTTGGCAGAGGTTTTGTTGTACTTGACCGCGCCCAATATGGCCTGCGCCAGCGCGCGGCTCTGCTCGGTATCCAGATTGTGGGCCAGATGCACCAGGTCCACCTGGTCGGTCTTGCTGGAGGTGGCAAACTCGCGGGTGCTGCTGCGCGCTTTGGAAACGGTCTTGTACTCGCTTTGCTGCAACAGATCGGAGAGATTCAGGGCAAATTCGCGGAACTTGGATGGCACGGTCTTTTCCAGCTCGGCCAGGTCCACCACGGATAGCGTGGCCTTCTGGCCGCTGCAGCGCTGGCTGCATACGCCCACAAAGTCGTCCACGATGGCCTTGCCGACCTCTACCGTGGGCATGGAGGGGTTCTGGGCAAAGGCGCTCAGCCAGTTGGTGTAGTACCAGCCGGCGCCGGGCTCCGTTTCCTCGGAGGCGACGAGATAGTCCGCATAGGGCGCCAAGGTGAGGGCGTTTTCCAGCGTGCCCATCAGGCAGGTGTCAAAGCCGATAAAATCAAAGGTCGTGCCCGCGGCAGAGAGCGCCTCGTCGATCTTTTTGAGGGTCATGGAGCCGCTGCGGGGGTTCTTTTCGTCGTAGCCGTAGCCGCTGATGGCACCGCCGCCGTGGTCCCAGAAGATGAGCTCGTTGCGGTTGGCGGGGAAGTTTTCCGTGCAGAAGTTGATGAAATGGGTCAGCGTCTTGGGGTCGGTCATGACGGCGTTGCCGTCGTTTTTGACCAGGCAGCGCAAACCGCCGTTTTCGACCTTGTAGATCTGGTTGGCAGAGCTGGAGACGACGTTGTTCTTCCACTGTTTGCTGCCGCCGGTATAGACGAGCACGTTCACATGGTCGTTCAGCTTGGCGGAGACCATCTCCATCAGGTCGGCGGAAGCCGCGCCGCTTCTGGATTCCAGATCGGCGCCGCAGATGTATACCATGATGGTTACCTGGTCCTGGCCGTTACCCAGAATCTGGGTGCGTTTTTCGCGGGCGGAGGCATCCACGGAGGTATTGAGCTTGCCCGTGTTGGGCGTTTCGCTCCAGCCGGTGGAAACGTTGCCCGCGCCGCTGCCGAGCAGGCTGGCAAAGTCAAAGCCCTGCGCGCCGTAGGCACTTGCGCTCGTCAAACCGCTGGAGGTGCTTTGCGAGGCGCCGCCTTGACTGCTGCTGTAGGGTTGCTGTTGCTGCTGCACATAGGCGCTGCTGGGCGCGGTGACGGGTTCGGAACCGCCGCCGCCGAGCAGACCGCCCAAGGCCCCGCCGCCGCCCAGCAGCAGCACTGCTGCGGCGATGAGGATCTTCATCAGCGAACCGCCGCCGGAGGCGCGGGTCTGTCCGGAGCTTTTGCCGGAGGACGGCGGACGCCGTCCGGAATAATTGCCGCCGGAACCGCTGCCGTGGCCGACGGGACCACTGCCAAGCCCGCTGCCGTGTTTTTGGATGGGCTTACCGGTGCCGGTAACGTTTTTTTGTCTGCCCAAAGGTCTGTTTTGCATTCGTTTCCCTCCCAGTGAAGAGACGTATTTTGCTGAACGCGGCCGCATGAAAGACATGCGGTGTAAATGCTCTAATGAAAGCCGCCGCGCAGGCGGTGATCCGGCGCAGGCACGGCTCTTGCACACCCTTTATTGTAGCAATTTGCGACCGCAATCGTCAATATGCAAGGCACAAAACAAAGGCGCGCAGCGCTTATTTGCAAAAACAAAACCGGCGTCCAAGGGACGCCGGAATCGTTCGCATGCGCTTTATCTTGCGTAGAGCAGGCCCACGATCCAGTTGGATAGGCGGCGGGGCAACAGCTTTGCCAGCAGCGCTGCGCACTTGTAGGAAAAACCCAGGGCCACCAGCGGCCGGCTGCGAGGCTTTAGGGCGAGGCGAGCAATGGCCTTGCCGGCGATATCCGGCGACATGCCGCCCCTTTCGTCGCGCTCCATGCCGGCGACGGAGCGCTGGATGCGGCCGGCGTAAACGTCGTCGCCTTCCTCGGACTTGACCCGCGCGTCCGTAAAGCCGGAGGCGATATCGCCCGGGAGCACGGCGCACACCGAGATGTGAAAGGGCCGAAGCTCGTTTTGCAGGGCCAGGCAATAGGAGATGAGGGCGGACTTGCTCACGCTGTACCACAGCTGGAAGGGGATGGGCAGGATGCCGGCGATGGAGCTCACGCACACGATGCGGCCGCCGCCCTGCCGGCGCATGGCAGGCAGCACGGCGCGCGTCACGTTGTCGGTGCCGAACAGGTTCAGCTCCAGCTGGGCGTGCGAGGCAGCGGGCTGCGTGGTTTCGGCCGCGCCTGAGATGCCAAAGCCGGCGTTGTTGATAAGGATGTCGATGCGGCCCTCATTTGTCAGCACCTGATCGACCGCCTGCCGGACCTGCATTTCCTGCGTGATGTCGCAGGAAATGTGAAAGACCCCTTCGCTGGGGCGGTCGCGGCGGGAAAACTCATACACGGTCAGACCCGCTTTTTGCAGCTGCTGCGCCGTGCTGCGGCCGATGCCCTCGCTGCCGCCGGTAACGATGGCGACCTTTTTCATGCCTTGGCACCTATGATGTTGCCGATGATCTCGACGGCTTCGTCGATGAGCGGCTTGGTGAGCGAGGCCATGTAACTGGTGCGCAGCAGGCACTCATTGGGCGCGGCGGCCGGCGGAAGCACGGGATTGACGTACACGCCCGCCTCGTAAAGCTGCTGGGCCTTGATGAGCGTGTTGTCCGGTTCATAGGTGTAGATAGGCACGATGGGGGTGATGGCCTCGATGATGGGCACCTGCCTGGCCTTGAGCCCGGCCCGCGCATAGGCAGCCAGATCGCGCAGCTTTTCCGGCAGCTCCGGATGGGCCTTTAAATGGCGCAGCGCCGCCTGGGCGACCGCACAGGCAGAGGGCGGGATGGAGGCGGAAAAGATAAAGGGGCGCGAGTTGTGCCGCACATAATCGCATACCTGTTCGCTGGCGGCCATATAGCCGCCCAGGCTGGCCAGGGACTTGGAGAAGGTGCCCATGATGACGTCCACCTCGTCGTCCAGACCGAAGTAGCTGGCGGTGCCGCGACCGCCCTCGCCGATCACGCCCAGGCCGTGGGCGTCGTCCACCATGACGCGCGCGCCGTACTCCCTGGCCAAACGCACGATCTCGGGGAGATTTGCGATGTCGCCACCCATGGAGAACACGCCGTCGGTCACGATGAGGATGCCGGCGTTCTCCTGGCTGACGCGCTCCAGGATGGACTTCAGGTGCTCCATGTCCGCATGGCGGTAGCGCAGCATTTTGCCATAGCTCAAGCGACAGCCGTCGTAGATGCTGGCGTGGTTTTCGCGGTCGCAGATCACATAATCGTTGTGGCCCACCAACGCGCTGATGATGCCCAGATTGGACTGAAAACCGGTGGAGAAGGTGACCGCGCTTTCCTTATGCACGAAGTCGGCCAGCTCTTTTTCCAACTCCAAATGCATCTGCAGGGTGCCGTTCAGAAAGCGCGAGCCGGAGCAGCCGGTGCCGTAGCGCTCAAAGGCCTTGATGCCGGCCTCCACGATGGAGGGTTCCGTCGTCAGCCCCAGGTAGTTGTTGGAGCCCAGCATGATGCGGCGCTTGCCTTCCATGATGACCTCCACATCCTGCCGGGATTGCAGGGCCCGGAAATAAGGATAGATGCCCATGGCCCTGTACTCGTTCGCCTTGGTGAAGTTTGCGCATTTGTCGAATAAGTCCATAAGATACCTCCGTGCTATATAAATAAACTGGAATAGGAATGAGATCAGGCTATGCGTATAAAAGATAAACAGGAAGCCATCCCAAATGGTAAACATATCAAAAATTCGACGATTTGTCTCAATTAACCCGTATCGTTCTATGCCAAAGTATAGCATAAATGTAAATTCTCTGCAAACTGCCATAAGCTTTTTAGAAAAAGGAGAGGCCGACAGATGATCCGCAGCAGTTTTTGTATTCTTTGGAATGGAAAAGCGGCCCTTATCAAAGGATAAGGGCCGCTTTTGCGTATCGCTTTTAGGGGAGCAGCGCGCGCAATTTCGAGAGCATTTCCGCACAGTCGTCCTTGCGCACGGAAACGCCCAGGGAACCGTTTTTGCGCAGATAGTAGTCGTTGATGCTGGCGTCCAGGTATTCCACGGTGCCGCTGCTGCCATCCGTAAAGCCGTATTCAAGCACGAGGGCGGCCTTTGTGTCCGCCGGCAGTGTTTGATCATAGACGATGTTGGAGCGCTTCACGTCGCAGATGGCAAGGAACATCTCCTTGAAGGCGGCCTCGTCCACGGCGGTGCCGTCGCTGCGGGCGACCGTTGTATCTTTGCCGCTGCGATCCAAGGTGAAGGTCGTGCTTTTCCCGTCCAGCGTGACGGTCAATGCGGCAACCTGCCGATACTGGAAGATGTTGCTGAACTCGCTGACCAGGCCGGGCAATTCAAGATCGTCCAGGAAGGCGAGGCTGTCCCGGTCACCCAGGTAAACCTCCGCGCTTTCGTTGAAGCGCAGATAGCGGTTGCCCAGGTTGTCGCTGCCGCCCACGGCAATGATAACGCCGCTGTTGTCGCCGTAGGAAAGGGTGATCAGCGCCTGCGGCTGGTCCAGGCCGTACTGGGCAAAGGCAGCCTCGTCCCCGCACTCGTCCACAAAGTTCAGGAGCTTCAGCGCGCCGATATTGTGCAGATAGTTTTCCACCTCGTCGTTGACCACATCCGTCAGGAATGGCTCGTGCAGGTACCAACTGGTGAAGCGGAAACCCGTAGGCTTGCCCATGTAATCCAACAGCAGGTCGGGCTGGCCTTCCCGCTGCAGCTCAAGGGCGACCACACTGTCCGTGTCGATGGCAAAACCGGAAACGTCGCGGAAGGCCGAACGGCCGCCGGCGTATAGATTCACCAGCAGTGCCTTCATCAGGTAGATCTGCTCCTTGCCCGCCTCGCGCACGTAGTAATGGGCGGAGGTGGGCGCCTGATCGCCGATCTCCAGGGTAAAGTCCTTGCCATCGTAAAAGCGGATGGTGACCACGGATTTGGGCGGCTTCAGGCCGAAGGCGGCGGGATCCGTCACATCGTCTGCGGCTTGGCGCTCGGCCAGCAATTCCGCCGCGTTGGCAAAGGCGCTCTGGCAGGCGCTCTGGCTGAGCAGCGCGTCGGGGATCTCCTCGGTGTGGTACAACTCGCCGTCATAGCTTACGTGCAGGGTTTCACCCGTTGCAAGTTCTATGTCGACGGATTGAACGTTCTCCACCTCTGTGTTGGTGAACCAGACGTTTTCCCAACTGTCCTCCACCTTTGTTTCCTCGGGCCGTGTCAGCCGGTAGATGGCAAAGATGAGGATGCCAAGCAGCGCTAGGCCGGCCAGCACGTACAAAATCAATCTGCTTTTGGACGTATGGCCGGATTTGACAGTTTTTTTCAGGCTACTGCCCTGGGAAAAGGTGGATTTGGGATCCAACGGCATGGATGATCACGCTCCGATACGAATCTGCCGGGGATAACATTCCCCGATTCACTGAATTGTTATAAACCAAAGAGAAGAGAATGCGGCCTTTCGAAAAGGAAAGGCCGCATACAGAACAACTTGCCATGAATGGAACGATCAGCCTTTGACAGCTCCCAGCGTCATGCCCTTTACGAAATACCTCTGCAGGAAGGGGTAAATCATGGCGATAGGCACGACGGAGATGACTGTCATGGCAGCACGGATGGTCTGCGTCGTCACACGGCCGGATTCCTCTGTTGCCTGGGACGCAACAGCATCCATGGTAACAGAGTCGCCCGTCATGGAGTTGGCGGTATCCAGCACCTTCTTCAGCTCATACTGCAGGGTGGACAGGTCCTTGACGGAGGAGCAGTAAAGCATGGTGTCGAACCACTGGTTCCACTGCGAGACCGACACGAACAGGCCGATGGTGGCGATAACCGGCATGGAGAGCGGGAAGATGATCTGGAACAGGATGCGGTACTCGCTGGCACCGTCGATCTTGGCGGATTCCACAAGCTCGAAGGGAATGCCGTCGATGAAAGAGCGCATGACCAGCACGTTGAAGGCGGAGATGGCATGCGGCAGGATGTACACCAGGAAGTTGTTCATCAGGCCGTAAGCGCGATAGGTCAGGAAGGTCGGGATCAGACCGCCGGATACGTACATGGTGAAGAGCACCAGCTTGGTCACAAAGCCGCGCAGCACGTAATCGCGCCTGGTCATGACAAAGGCCAACATCATGGAAAGCGGGATGCTCAGCGCTGTGCCAAGCACGGCGCGCAGGGCGGAGATCAGGGCCGAATGCGGGATGGACGTGGTGCGCACCAGGATCGTCTCATAGGACTTGAGGGAGAAAACCCTGGGCCAGAGATAAATGCCGCCATACACAGCATCGATGGAATCGTTGAAGGAAATGGCGATGGTGTTCAAAAACGGATACAACGTGATCACGCACACGATGAGCATGAGGATCGTGTTGATGGTATCGAAAATGGCGTTCTCTGCCTTTGCAGATAGGATGCCCATTTTCTCCTTTTGCTTAACCTGTGTTGTCATTGAAGAGGGCCTCCTTTCTTACAGAAGCGAGTCGCCGTCCAGCAGCTTGGCAAACTGGTTGCTGACAACGATCAGAACGATGGAGACCAGGGAGTTGAAGATACTCAGGGCGGAGCCCTTGCTCCACTGCTGGAACTTCATCGCGTAGTTGTAAATGTAAACCTCAAGGGTGGTGGCCGTCTCCACGGTGGAAGCGGACATCAACACGTACACCTGTTCAAAACCGACGGAGAGCAGACGGCCGATGGAAAGCACGAGCAAAATCTTGATCGTAGGCGCGATGGAAGGCAACGTGATGGACCAGATCTTGCGGATGCGGCTGGCGCCGTCGATGTCGGCGGATTCATACAGGCTGGGGTCAATGGCCGTCATGGCGGAGAGGTATACGATCGCTCCGTAACCGGAGTTTTTCCATACCTCCGCAAAAGCAACAACCCACCAGAACAGTTTCGGCTGTCCCATGAAGGCAATAGGCGCCTTGGTGAGCCCTAGCTTTAACAGCAATTCGTTCACGATACCGCTTTCAGGCGAAAGTGTAACGAACAGAAGGTTTGCTGCAACGACCCAGGATACGAAGTGGGGCAGGTAGGAGATGGTCTGCACCGTGCGCTTGTAGCCGGTCCAGCGGATCTCGTTGATCAGCACGGCAAGCAGCAGGGTGAAGACGTAGGAGAAGATGATCTTCAAAACACCGATACCCAGCGAGTTGCGCAGGGCACGGAAGAAGTTCTTATCGGAGAACAGATCGATAAAGTTCTTAAAGCCAACCCATTCCTGCTGCCAGAAGGTAATCTTGTTGGATGCCTTATAGTTTTGGAACGCAATCAGCCAGCCCCAAAGGGGAAAGTAGGAGAATACGATGACGAATAAGATCGGCAAGGAGAGCACCAGCAATTGACGCTGTTTCCAAAGCCTTTGCCAGAAACCCTGTCCGCTGCCCATTCGGGTTCTGCTGCCGGCAGATTTTGTGACCGAGGTCATGCGGATTTTACCCCCTTTTCATTATTTGTCCAAGGGATGAGCGTCCAATGTAAATAGGATGCTCTCTGAATGTTTGTAGAAGGAAAGGGGTACGTCGTGAGGACGAACCCCTTTCTCCGTTCAATTTTGCTTAATCAGGTATCGGAACTGACAGCTTAGTTCCTGTAGTTGGGAGCGCTCTCCTTGATCATCTGGGTGGCCAGCTCCTCATACTCGCGCAGAGGCAGATCGGCAAGCTTGCCAACAAACTCGTCCCAAACCTTGTCAAAGTCTTCGGGTTTGGCCATGGCCAGCTTGGGCACGTACTCCAAGGTGATCTCCAGAGCGGTCTCACCAGCGATCTTTCTGGGGTCGGAGGTGTCGATGCGCTGACGGATGGACCAGCCGGGTTCGTGATCAGCATCATAAGAAGGATTGAACCAGCCTACGAAGGTGTCGTAGCCCCTGTCGGCATAGTGGGACAGGAACTCGACTTCGTAAGGCTCGTAAGCGAGCTGGGCGTACTCGGGAGTGTTGGAAGGAGAAGCGATGGTCTTGCACTCGGGGAACTCCACCAGGTTGGGCCAGAAGTGGAACCAGCTCAGCTGGCTGATACCGGAGTTCTGGAGATATTCGACGTTGTTGTACTGCTTCCACTGCTCCTCGGTCTTGACGAGCTTGCCATCAGCATCGTAGTCCCAGTCGGTGCCCTGGATGCCCCAGCGCAGGACGATCTGGTTCTCTTCCTTGGCAAGGTCATCCCAGAACTGCGCAACACGGTCGGGATCCTTGCAGGATACGGTGATGGCGAAACCGGAACCGCCGCCGAACTGACGCGGGCCGCGATAACGCTCGGTGGTGACGCCGGGCAGAACCACGGGGAAAGCAACCAGCATGCGGGAAGGATCGTTGGCCTCAAGGGCGTCCAAACCAACGGAGATCATGCTCCTCTGGTCATACAGACCGGAGATACGGCCGGAGCCGATCTTAGCCTGATACTGCTCGTCGGTCTGCATCCACATTTCGGGGTCGGCGATGCCCAGGTTCCACATGGTGTTCAGCATCTTGCAGAATTCCTTCTGGAAGTCCTGATCCATGATGATCTTGGCCTCGAGGGTGTCGGGATCAACGATGGTCAAACCGTCGTTCTGGTAGCCGACCAGGAAGCGGGAGCCGCCGTACTGGATAGCGGAAGCACGCCAGGCTTCGGAAGGCTCGGAAACGCCGATGGTGGGCTGGCCGTTGTAGGTGGGGTTCTTCTCGCAGTAGTCGATAATCAGCTGCTGCCACTCGTTAAAGTCCTTAACAACGGGATAGCCAGCCTGGGCCAGCAGATCCATGTTGAGGTAGTAACCAGCGGCGGGGTAGACGGAGTTCTCGGAGGCATGGTTGCCCAGCCAGTAGATCTCGCCGTCTTCCTGCGTCATCAGCTTCCTCTGGGAAGCGGTGTAGCAGGCGCCCAGGTTCGGCATGGTGTCCAGGTACTTGGTCAGGCCGATGAAAGCATCCGCGGCATAGAAGTCACCGGAAGCGTCGCCGGTGGTCATCATGTCGGGATACTCGCCGGCAGCGGTCAGCAGGGAAGCCTTCTGACGAACGTCAGAACCGACCAGGTATTCGATCTCCAGGTCGACATTGGTCTTCTCGGCCAGGTACTGTCCAACGGGGGTGTCCTTCCAGGGATCCACCACGGTGGTGGCGGAGCTCATGTAGAGCATGGAGAACGTCGCGGGAGTCCTCTCCTCGCTGGCTTCTTCGACGGGAGCCTCGGCTTCTTCAGCGGGCTCGGTCGCAGTTTCAGCAGGAGTAGTGGTGGCGGACTCCGCAGGGGTGTTGTCCGCGGCGGGAGCCGGAGACTCTGCAGCAGGCGTACAGCCGACAAACAGAGAAAGCACCAGCATCGCGATCAACACAAGAGACAAAATCTTGCGAGTCATGGTTTACCTCCTCCTCATATTTACGTTTGCCTTTACAGTTGTCCAAGGGCAAATGCTTGGGGCAAACGATCGGGGTAAATATATTCAGAAGCAGCAAGATGCTTCCAAATAACGGGAAAAGAATAGAAAACCGGCGGTCTCGACCGATTCTGAAGGGAAAGGACCTGGAACAAAAAACAACAGAATGTTGTTGGTCAAAAAACAACGATGTGAAACATGTGTATGCGCACGGCAGGCCTGCCTGGCCGGATGCATCTCAAGGGAACACATTTGCGGATCTGCTGCTTCGTGCCTGCAATCCATTAGCAAAGATGCACAAAACTCTAAGCATTATTGTATACACTTTTTCTTATTTTGATAAGTAACTGTAAGCGATAAAACACTCACTGACAGCGAAATATAAATAGAAATGAAAAAAGACTGCACCACCTAACAAGAAGGAAAAAACATTGCACAAAAGGCTTTTTTTCCATAGTAGCAAGTATTTGCTATGGGAAGCACACAATAATAACGACCGGAAGGCATTGTATGGAAGTTGGATACACAAACAGGGTCAAGCCGCGGGCGCACCAAAGATGCGTGTGCCCCGGTGTGCCGTACCGCCTACGCAGAGACTGCTTCGACGGATGTCCTTCCGGTATCGCACAGGACGTACTGCACATCGGAAACAAGTTGTAGAAATTTATAATTTTATTGAAATGGAAGGCGGTCGCGAATATGCTTGATGCATAAAAAACGGCCTGCGGCAGGAGAACCTGCAACAAGCCGTTTTTGTACCGTGTTGTCCGCCGGAAAGCAAACGAAGGATTTGCTCAGGCAGAAAGGGTTTTGCCCGAAAAAGGATCAGGCGTTCTTTTCATCCGCGATCTGGATGACCTGCTTGCCGTCGTAGTAGCCGCACTTTTTGCAAACGCGGTGGGACAGCTTCATCGCGTGGCACTGGGGGCACTCGGCGATGCCGGGCAGGGACAGGCGCCAATTGGCGCGGCGGGTATGCTTACGCTGCTTGGAGATTTTTCCCTTAGGGGTTGCCATCTGAAACACACCTCCTTTTCTTGGTGTAAATCCGTTTGTCCGCATCAAGCTGTTGGTGCGCCAAAGAGGCTTTACACCGTGCGTTTCGCTGAGCACTCGATGCTTGCGGGATTGATGATACGGGTTAATATATGGAACATTCCCCGGCCGCGTCTATTCGGCCGTTTCGTCCTCCTCCAGCTTCAGGGCGCCGAGCGCCGCAAAAGCGGGGTTGACAGGGGTGAGATCGCAGTTGCAGGGCCCCTCGTTCAGGTCCTTGCCGCACTTGGGGCAAAGACCCTTGCAGGTATCCTTGCAGAGGATCTGCGTGGGCATGTTCATGACCAGGTTGCCCAGGACCATCTGGTCCAGATCGACGGCGGAGGATTCGTACAGGAAAGCGTCCGGCTCATCCTCATCCGCTTCGCGCAGATACTTTTCGGTGAAGGGGATCGAAAGCGTGAAGAACGCATCGCCCAGGCAGCGCACACAAGTGGAGCGCATGGATGCGACGATGGTGCCTTCCAGCGTGATCCTGTCCTCGATGCCCATCATTTGACCGGAAACGTGCACATCCCTGGTAAAGGAGATGTCGTCGCCGCGAAACTCGATGGGATCCATGGGCATATCCACGGCAAAGGGAAGACTCTCGCCCTGCTGCTGCAGGGCCCTCTGTACGGATAAGAGCATACCTGTACCCTCACTTCGTCACGTCTCACTATTATAGGCATGCAGGGCCCAAAAGTCAAACAGATTTTTTGTTACAGCAGCCTGCACAACGCGTTTTTCAGCGGCAAAGCTCCTGCGTATCGCGCGCGATGGCCAGCTCCTCGTTGGTGGAGACGACCAGCACCTTGACCTTGCTGTCGGGGGTGGAGATGACGCCGTTGCCGCGGGTGGCGGCGTTGGCCTTTTCGTCCAGCTCCACGCCGAGGAAACCGAGTTTGGACAGCACGTCCGCGCGGACCTGCGTGTCGTTCTCGCCGATGCCGCCGGTGAAGGCGATGGCGTCCACGCCGCCCATGGCCGCCGCATAGGCGCCGATGTACTTGCGCAGGCGGTAGCACAGCATTTCGATGGCGAGCTTGGCGCGCTCATTGCCCTCTTCCGCGGCCTTGGTGGTATCGCGCATATCGGAGGAAACACCGGAAATGCCGAGCAGACCGGACTTCTTATTGAGGATGTTCAGCATCTCGTCGATGTTCAAACCCTCGATGTTCATCACATACTGCAGCACGGCGGGGTCCACATCGCCGGAGCGGGTGCCCATGACCATGCCTTCCAGCGGAGTGATGCCCATGGAGGTATCCGCGCACTTGCCATCCACCACGGCGGACAGGGAGGAGCCGTTGCCGAGGTGGCAGACGATCAGGCGCAGGCCCTTGCCGCCCTCATAGCCCAGGCGCTTGGCCGCCTCGGCGGAAACAAAGCGGTGGGAGGTGCCGTGGAAGCCGTAGCGGCGCACCTTGTACTTCTCGTAATATTCGTAGGGCACGGCGTACATATACGCGTAGTCGGGCATGGTCTGATGGAAAGCGGTATCGAACACCGCCACGTTGGGCTTGCCGGGCATCAGTTTTTCGCAGACCTCGATGCCGGCCAGGTTGGCGGGGTTGTGCAGGGGGCCGAGCACGAAGTTGTCACGGATGGCCTTTTTGACGGGGCCGTCCACCACGGTGGACTTGGTGAAGTCAGCGCCGCCGTGCAGCACCCTGTGGCCGATGGCGTCGATGGAGGACAGATCGGGGATGACGCCCTTTTCGGGGTCGGTCAAAAGCTTTACCACGAACTCCATGGCGGCGGTGTGGTCGGGAACGGGCGCCTCGATGGCGATGGGGCCCTTATCGGACTTCTGCGAAACAGCGCCCATCGGCAGGCCGATGCGCTCCACCTGGCCCTTGGCCAGAACGGACTCGTCGTCCATATTGAAAAGCTGGTATTTCAGCGAAGAGCTGCCCGCGTTGATAACCAGGATATTCATACCTGTTGCTTCCTCCTATATTTTTATTCGTTCTGCGCCTGCACGGCGGTCAGCGCGCACAGGGAAACGATGTCGTCGCTGGAGCAGCCGCGGCTCAGGTCGTTCACGGGACGGGCCAGGCCCTGCATCACGGGGCCGATGGCGGTGGCGCCGGCCAGACGCTGCACGAGCTTATAGCCGATGTTGCCGGCTTCCAGGCTGGGGAAGATGAGCACGTTGGCCTTGCCCGCGACCTTGGAGCCGGGGGACTTGAGCTGGCCGACCTTTTCGACCAGGGCGGCGTCGGCCTGCAGCTCGCCGTCGACATTCAGCTCGGGAGCCAGCTGCTTGACCAGCTCCGTGGCCTCGCGGACCTTGTCCACCATATCGCCCTTGCCGGAACCCTTGGTGGAGAAGGAGAGCATGGCGACCTTGGGCTCGGCGATCTCGGCGATGGACTTGGCGGTCTCGGCGGAAGCGATGGCGATGGCGGCCAGCTGCTGCGCGTCGGGCTCGATGTTCACGGCACAGTCGGCAAAGATCATGACGCCGTCCTGGCCGTAGCTCTTATCGGGGCACTCCATCACAAAGCAGGAAGAAGCGGTGGTCACGCCCTTTTTGGTCTTGATGATCTGAAGCGCGGGCCTGAGGGTATCGGCGGTGGAATGGATGGCGCCGGAAACCATGCCGTCGGCCTCGTTCATCTTCATCATCATGGTGCCGAAGAAGGTCTCCTCCTGCATCTGCTGCAGGGCCTTTTCCGGGGTCATACCCTTGGCCTTGCGCAGCTCGTACAGCATGTCGGCATAAGCCTGGAGCTTGTCGCTTTTCTTGGGATCGATGATGGTGGCGCCGGTGAGGTCCTCGCCGTAGGAGCGGATCTTTTCCTCGTCGCCCAGCAGGATCAGGTCGCAGATACCTTCCTTCAAAAGAACGGCCGCGGCCTTAACGGTGCGCTCCTCCGCACCCTCGGGCAGCACGATGCGCTTTTTGTCAACCTTTGCCTTTGCCTTGATGCGATCCATCAAACTCATTTACGTTTCCTCCTTAAGTTATGTGGTATACTGTACCTGGGCCTGCGCGGCCGCGGGCGTGTTTCAAGCGCTGCGCCGCAAAATGCGCGGACACTGCGCCGCATTGTCCCAAACAGATACAGTATACAGAAAAATCAACCGTTTGAAAAGGAGAATTTGATGAAGGTTTGCGCAATCCTGTGTGAATACAACCCCCTGCATCGGGGCCATGCCTACCAGATCGCGCAGGCCAGGGTCAAAAGCTGTGCGGACTATGTCGTGTGCCTGATGAGCGGGCCGTTCGTGCAGCGGGGCGAACCGGCCGTTGCGGACAAGTGGACGCGTACGCAGGCGGCCCTTATGGCCGGCGTCGACCTTGTGATAGAGCTTCCGTCCCTGTTTGCCCTGCGCGCGGCGCAG
Organism: Christensenellales bacterium; assembly: GCA_050309765.1. Taxonomy (GTDB): domain Bacteria; phylum Bacillota; class Clostridia; order Christensenellales; family UBA1750; genus CALWRM01. The sequence goes on along the minus strand of JBNRMU010000051.1, from coordinate 28,466 downwards.
GATTTCGCCTTCGGCGGAATGAGCCTGATGCACAGCCTGTCCGTGGTGACGCATGTGAGCTTTGGCGCGGAAACGGGCGAGCTGGAAAAGCTGCTGCCCCTGCTGCAGCCGGAAACGGAGCAGCAATCCGCCAGGCTGTACAGGGCGCTGAAAGACGGCAACAGCTATCCGCGTGCTGTCGCCATCTCCCGCGCGCAGGCTTTGGAGCGCAACGACCTGCTGGCCGTGGAATATCTGCGCGCGCTGAAAAAGCTCGAAAGTCCGATCGAGCCCGTGTGCATCCCGCGCTTGAGCGAAGGGAAGGGCGGCTGCTCGTCCTCGCAGATACGCAGCCTGCTGCAGACGGATGTAGAAGCAGCCCTTGCTCTCTGCCCGGAGGAATCCGCGGCGCTCACCCGCGAGGCGCTTTTGCGCCAGGACGGAGCGGCGCAGATGGAGAACATCGAGGCGCTTTTGCTCAACAATCTGCGCCGTCTGGACGCCGCGGCCCTTTCCGCTTGCCCGGGCATGGACGAGGGCCTGGAAAACCGCGTGCTTGCCGCCGCGCAGCAGGCGAGCGATTTAAACGAGCTGCTTTCCCTCATCAAAACCAAGCGCTACACCATGGCGCGCATCAAGCGCGGCCTTTTGCACGCGCTGCTTGGCAACACAAAACAGCTTTTGCGGGAACATCCCGCGCCGGAGTTTGCCCGCGTGCTGGGCTTTCGCGAAAGCGCGCTGCCGCTTTTGCAGGAACTGGGGCGCAGTTCCCGCGTGCCGCTCATCCTGCGGCCGGCAAAGTGGAAGAAGGACCCCCTGTACCGGCGCGAGCTGGCGGCCCAGGACCTGTGGGGCCTTTGCCAAGGCGACCCGGCCTTCCGGCGGGCGGGCAGCGATCTTACGCAGCCGCTGGTGAAGCTTTAGAACAAGGGTGCGCGGAAACATCCCGATGCAATAAAAACTTCAAGGAGGAAACAAAGGATGAGCGGGATCAAGCGATACGAGATCCACGAGGAATGGGCCCATTCCGGTATCGTGAAGGCGGGCGACTACTGCTTTTTGAGCTACTGCGTGGGCAATATCGGCGGCAGCGTCGAGGAGCAGATCAACGGCGCCTTCGACAACATGGAGGAGAGGCTGGCGCTGGTCGGGCTCACGCTGGAAAACGTCGTGCAGATGGACTGCCTGTTCCGGGACGTGTGGAACATCCCTGTGATGGAAAAGGTCATCAAAGAGCGCTTCCACGGCAAATACCCCGCCCGCAAATCCATCCAGACCAACTTCGCGCACGTGGGCGGTGGGGACGGCCTGCAGTTCCAGGCGGATGCCGTGGCGTACTGCGGATCATGACCGGAAGGCACCATCTACCGGTATCTTTTGCGGCAGATGCGCCTGAGCCCAAAGAAAACGAATCGGGATTTGAGGAGAGAATGGATTTAAGCGAAGCGGAGTTGTACAAAGAGCTGGGAGCTTTGACAAAGGAAAGAGATAGGTGGGAGGAAAACATCCCATACGTTTCCTCTCTTCTTGCCCATGAATCGGTCAAAATACGGGCCAAGGCGCTTTGGCTGTTGGGGGAGATGGGCCTTTTGTACCCTTTGGCGGCGCAAAGCGCGGTGGCCCAAATCGCCGCTTTTCTGGACAGCCCTGCGCCGCTTTTGCGGGAGCGGGCGCTGAACGCCCTGGGCAGGATCGGGCGGGGCAGCTTCCCTGTGATCGAACCGTATTGGCCGAGCCTGTTTCGCTTTGCCTGCGATGAGGAGGCAAAGGTCCGGCTGAGTTTTATTTGGGCGGCGGAAAACATCGCCATAAACACGCCCGATGTGCATGAAAAGCATATGTGCATATTTGCACAGCTTCTGCACGATGCAAACGACAGGGTGCGGATGGAGGCACCGGAAATCTTTCGCGTGCTCGGCAAACGCAGGCCGGAGTTTGTTTTGCCTTTTGTGGATAAGTTGCAAAGGATATCGGAAACCGACGAGAATCGTGTCGTAAGGATCCACTGCCTGGGCGCGATCCGGGCCGCGGTATCGGAACGGGCGAATCCCGCCTGTCTCAGCGATAATTGAAATAGGGAAATACAAAAAAATACCGCCGGCAAGTCTTGCCGGCGGTATTTTGCGTGCAATCAGATCTTTTGCCTTGCGGCCTTCCTCTGCGCGACCTCCAGCATGAGCACACAGGCCCGCTGCTGCTTTAAAAAGTCGGCGAAGGGACGCACGTCGCGCATATCGCCCTGGCGCTCGTTGTAAAACTGGTAGGCGCCGTCCGCAAGCCGGCGGTAGGCCACGTAATGCAGCCCGCGCCGGTTGAGCACCAGCGCAGCGCCCAGGGGATAGGTCTTAAGCTTTTTGCTCCAGGGCCAGACGAAATGCCAGCGGGCGAACAGGCCGTCCCTTTTCAGGCATTTGGACACGGCAAAGGGCCAAACGCCCAGGCGGCCGCCGAAAAGCGTTCCCGGCTCCATGCGGTGCAGGACCTCCTCCGGCTGGGCGTTTTTGCCCAGCAGGCGGAACAGGTTGTAGGTGGCGATCCAGCCGCAGCCGTTGAAATCGCTGAACAGGCCCGCCCGACCGAAGCGGAACAGGCCTTTTAGGGCCAGTTGGTTGACGAGGCAGGAAAATTCGGGCTCAAAGGTGCCCTTGGGCGCGCCGGTCATGGCTGGATGCGGCGCTCAAGGGCCGCCAAAAGTGCCGGCATCTGGCGCTCGGCCTCCTCGCGGCCGATGCGGATGGTCTCCTCCGCCTGGGCGATAGAGGCCATGTTGATGTGGGCAAGGGAGGGCACGATGTTGATATCCGAGCGGTTGACCCGCTCGCGGATGGAACACCATTCCATCACGGCAAAGGCCTGCATCATGATGGCGGTGATGTTGTCGCACTTGCTGAAGCCGCCGTGGTAGCCGACATCTACGGAGATGATGAAGTCGGCACCCATTTCACGCACGGTATCCGTCGGCACGCGCGCCACCACGCCGCCGTCCACCAGCAGGCGGCCGTCGCGCGTGACGGGCTTGAACACGCCGGGAATGGAGATGGAGGCGCGGATGGCCTCATAGACCTTGCCTTCGGAAAGCTCCACCAGCTCGCCGCGCTCCAGGTCCGTTGCCACGGCGGTGAAGGGGATCTTGAGGTCGGAAAAATCGCGGTTGCCGGTCAGGGTGCGCAAAAGCAACTCGATGCGCTGGCCGGTGATGAACCCCATGCGGGGAACGGCCATATCGATCAGGGACTTTTCGTCCAGGGTGTAGCAGAACTTTTCCAGCAGGCGCAGGTCCATGCCCGAGCAGTAGATGCCGCCGACCACTGCGCCCATGGAGGTGCCGGCCACCATATGCACGGGAATGCCGTTTTCCTCCAGCACCTGCAAAACGCCTATGTGGGCCAGGCCGCGGAAAGCGCCGCCGCCCAGGGCAAGGCCTATTTTGAGGTTCGTATCGATCATAAACAGGGGGACTCCCTTCATAACTTTGTAGAAGCAGCGCGGATAGGGGGAGATCGGGATGCAGCGGTTATTCAGGGCGATGCTGCCGTTTGCGATAAGCGGGTTCCTGCTCCTTATGCTGTTGCGGCCGGCGCCGGCCGCAACAGCATAAGGAGCAGGAACCCGCTTATCGCAAACGGCAGCATCGCCCTGAATAACCGCTGCATCCCGATCTCCCCCTATCCGCGCTGCTTCTACAAAGTTATGAAGGGAGTCCCCCTGTTTATGATCGATACGAACCTCAAAATAGGCCTTGCCCTGGGCGGCGGCGCTTTCCGCGGCCTGGCCCACATAGGCGTTTTGCAGGTGCTGGAGGAAAACGGCATTCCCGTGCATATGGTGGCCGGCACCTCCATGGGCGCAGTGGTCGGCGGCATCTACTGCTCGGGCATGGACCTGCGCCTGCTGGAAAAGTTCTGCTACACCCTGGACGAAAAGTCCCTGATCGATATGGCCGTTCCCCGCATGGGGTTCATCACCGGCCAGCGCATCGAGTTGCTTTTGCGCACCCTGACCGGCAACCGCGATTTTTCCGACCTCAAGATCCCCTTCACCGCCGTGGCAACGGACCTGGAGCGCGGCGAGCTGGTGGAGCTTTCCGAAGGCAAGGTCTATGAGGCCATCCGCGCCTCCATCTCCATTCCCGGCGTGTTCAAGCCCGTCACGCGCGACGGCCGCCTGCTGGTGGACGGCGGCGTGGTGGCGCGCGTGCCGACGGATACCGTGCGTGAAATGGGTGCCGACTTCATCATCTCCGTAGATGTCGGCTACCACGGCGGCTTCAGCAAGTGCGACAACATCACCGCCATCATGATGCAGGCCTTTGCCGTGATGGAATGGTGTTCCATCCGCGAGCGGGTCAACCGCTCGGATATCAACATCGTGCCCTCCCTTGCCCACATCAACATGGCCTCTATCGCCCAGGCGGAGGAGACCATCCGCATCGGCCGCGAGGAGGCCGAGCGCCAGATGCCGGCACTTTTGGCGGCCCTTGAGCGCCGCATCCAGCCATGACCGGCGCGCCCAAGGGCACCTTTGAGCCCGAATTTTCCTGCCTCGTCAACCAACTGGCCCTAAAAGGCCTGTTCCGCTTCGGTCGGGCGGGCCTGTTCAGCGATTTCAACGGCTGCGGCTGGATCGCCACCTACAACCTGTTCCGCCTGCTGGGCAAAAACGCCCAGCCGGAGGAGGTCCTGCACCGCATGGAGCCGGGAACGCTTTTCGGCGGCCGCCTGGGCGTTTGGCCCTTTGCCGTGTCCAAATGCCTGAAAAGGGACGGCCTGTTCGCCCGCTGGCATTTCGTCTGGCCCTGGAGCAAAAAGCTTAAGACCTATCCCCTGGGCGCTGCGCTGGTGCTCAACCGGCGCGGGCTGCATTACGTGGCCTACCGCCGGCTTGCGGACGGCGCCTACCAGTTTTACAACGAGCGCCAGGGCGATATGCGCGACGTGCGTCCCTTCGCCGACTTTTTAAAGCAGCAGCGGGCCTGTGTGCTCATGCTGGAGGTCGCGCAGAGGAAGGCCGCAAGGCAAAAGATCTGATTGCACGCAAAATACCGCCGGCAAGACTTGCCGGCGGTATTTTTTTGTATTTCCCTATTTCAATTATCGCTGAGACAGGCGGGATTCGCCCGTTCCGATACCGCGGCCCGGATCGCGCCCAGGCAGTGGATCCTTACGACACGATTCTCGTCGGTTTCCGATATCCTTTGCAACTTATCCACAAAAGGCAAAACAAACTCCGGCCTGCGTTTGCCGAGCACGCGAAAGATTTCCGGTGCCTCCATCCGCACCCTGTCGTTTGCATCGTGCAGAAGCTGTGCAAATATGCACATATGCTTTTCATGCACATCGGGCGTGTTTATGGCGATGTTTTCCGCCGCCCAAATAAAACTCAGCCGGACCTTTGCCTCCTCATCGCAGGCAAAGCGAAACAGGCTCGGCCAATACGGTTCGATCACAGGGAAGCTGCCCCGCCCGATCCTGCCCAGGGCGTTCAGCGCCCGCTCCCGCAAAAGCGGCGCAGGGCTGTCCAGAAAAGCGGCGATTTGGGCCACCGCGCTTTGCGCCGCCAAAGGGTACAAAAGGCCCATCTCCCCCAACAGCCAAAGCGCCTTGGCCCGTATTTTGACCGATTCATGGGCAAGAAGAGAGGAAACGTATGGGATGTTTTCCTCCCACCTATCTCTTTCCTTTGTCAAAGCTCCCAGCTCTTTGTACAACTCCGCTTCGCTTAAATCCATTCTCTCCTCAAATCCCGATTCGTTTTCTTTGGGCTCAGGCGCATCTGCCGCAAAAGATACCGGTAGATGGTGCCTTCCGGTCATGATCCGCAGTACGCCACGGCATCCGCCTGGAACTGCAGGCCGTCCCCACCGCCCACGTGCGCGAAGTTGGTCTGGATGGATTTGCGGGCGGGGTATTTGCCGTGGAAGCGCTCTTTGATGACCTTTTCCATCACAGGGATGTTCCACACGTCCCGGAACAGGCAGTCCATCTGCACGACGTTTTCCAGCGTGAGCCCGACCAGCGCCAGCCTCTCCTCCATGTTGTCGAAGGCGCCGTTGATCTGCTCCTCGACGCTGCCGCCGATATTGCCCACGCAGTAGCTCAAAAAGCAGTAGTCGCCCGCCTTCACGATACCGGAATGGGCCCATTCCTCGTGGATCTCGTATCGCTTGATCCCGCTCATCCTTTGTTTCCTCCTTGAAGTTTTTATTGCATCGGGATGTTTCCGCGCACCCTTGTTCTAAAGCTTCACCAGCGGCTGCGTAAGATCGCTGCCCGCCCGCCGGAAGGCCGGGTCGCCTTGGCAAAGGCCCCACAGGTCCTGGGCCGCCAGCTCGCGCCGGTACAGGGGGTCCTTCTTCCACTTTGCCGGCCGCAGGATGAGCGGCACGCGGGAACTGCGCCCCAGTTCCTGCAAAAGCGGCAGCGCGCTTTCGCGAAAGCCCAGCACGCGGGCAAACTCCGGCGCGGGATGTTCCCGCAAAAGCTGTTTTGTGTTGCCAAGCAGCGCGTGCAAAAGGCCGCGCTTGATGCGCGCCATGGTGTAGCGCTTGGTTTTGATGAGGGAAAGCAGCTCGTTTAAATCGCTCGCCTGCTGCGCGGCGGCAAGCACGCGGTTTTCCAGGCCCTCGTCCATGCCCGGGCAAGCGGAAAGGGCCGCGGCGTCCAGACGGCGCAGATTGTTGAGCAAAAGCGCCTCGATGTTCTCCATCTGCGCCGCTCCGTCCTGGCGCAAAAGCGCCTCGCGGGTGAGCGCCGCGGATTCCTCCGGGCAGAGAGCAAGGGCTGCTTCTACATCCGTCTGCAGCAGGCTGCGTATCTGCGAGGACGAGCAGCCGCCCTTCCCTTCGCTCAAGCGCGGGATGCACACGGGCTCGATCGGACTTTCGAGCTTTTTCAGCGCGCGCAGATATTCCACGGCCAGCAGGTCGTTGCGCTCCAAAGCCTGCGCGCGGGAGATGGCGACAGCACGCGGATAGCTGTTGCCGTCTTTCAGCGCCCTGTACAGCCTGGCGGATTGCTGCTCCGTTTCCGGCTGCAGCAGGGGCAGCAGCTTTTCCAGCTCGCCCGTTTCCGCGCCAAAGCTCACATGCGTCACCACGGACAGGCTGTGCATCAGGCTCATTCCGCCGAAGGCGAAATCCTGCGCCGCGCGCAGGGCAAACAGGGACGGAAGCTCTATCACAAGGTCGACGCCGGCCATAAGGGCCGCCTGCGTACGCGTCCACTTGTCCGCAACGGCCGGTTCGCCCCGCTGCACGAACGGCCCGCTCATCAGGCACACGACATAGTCCGCACAGCTTTTGACCCTGGCCTGCGCGATCTGGTAGGCATGGCCCCGATGCAGGGGGTTGTATTCACACAGGATTGCGCAAACCTTCATCAAATTCTCCTTTTCAAACGGTTGATTTTTCTGTATACTGTATCTGTTTGGGACAATGCGGCGCAGTGTCCGCGCATTTTGCGGCGCAGCGCTTGAAACACGCCCGCGGCCGCGCAGGCCCAGGTACAGTATACCACATAACTTAAGGAGGAAACGTAAATGAGTTTGATGGATCGCATCAAGGCAAAGGCAAAGGTTGACAAAAAGCGCATCGTGCTGCCCGAGGGTGCGGAGGAGCGCACCGTTAAGGCCGCGGCCGTTCTTTTGAAGGAAGGTATCTGCGACCTGATCCTGCTGGGCGACGAGGAAAAGATCCGCTCCTACGGCGAGGACCTCACCGGCGCCACCATCATCGATCCCAAGAAAAGCGACAAGCTCCAGGCTTATGCCGACATGCTGTACGAGCTGCGCAAGGCCAAGGGTATGACCCCGGAAAAGGCCCTGCAGCAGATGCAGGAGGAGACCTTCTTCGGCACCATGATGATGAAGATGAACGAGGCCGACGGCATGGTTTCCGGCGCCATCCATTCCACCGCCGATACCCTCAGGCCCGCGCTTCAGATCATCAAGACCAAAAAGGGCGTGACCACCGCTTCTTCCTGCTTTGTGATGGAGTGCCCCGATAAGAGCTACGGCCAGGACGGCGTCATGATCTTTGCCGACTGTGCCGTGAACATCGAGCCCGACGCGCAGCAGCTGGCCGCCATCGCCATCGCTTCCGCCGAGACCGCCAAGTCCATCGCCGAGATCGCCGAGCCCAAGGTCGCCATGCTCTCCTTCTCCACCAAGGGTTCCGGCAAGGGCGATATGGTGGACAAGGTCCGCGAGGCCACGGAGCTGGTCAAGCAGCTGGCTCCCGAGCTGAATGTCGACGGCGAGCTGCAGGCCGACGCCGCCCTGGTCGAAAAGGTCGGCCAGCTCAAGTCCCCCGGCTCCAAGGTCGCGGGCAAGGCCAACGTGCTCATCTTCCCCAGCCTGGAAGCCGGCAACATCGGCTATAAGCTCGTGCAGCGTCTGGCCGGCGCCACCGCCATCGGCCCCGTGATGCAGGGCCTGGCCCGTCCCGTGAACGACCTGAGCCGCGGCTGCTCCAGCGACGACATCGTTTCCCTGTGCGCGCTGACCGCCGTGCAGGCGCAGAACGAATAAAAATATAGGAGGAAGCAACAGGTATGAATATCCTGGTTATCAACGCGGGCAGCTCTTCGCTGAAATACCAGCTTTTCAATATGGACGACGAGTCCGTTCTGGCCAAGGGCCAGGTGGAGCGCATCGGCCTGCCGATGGGCGCTGTTTCGCAGAAGTCCGATAAGGGCCCCATCGCCATCGAGGCGCCCGTTCCCGACCACACCGCCGCCATGGAGTTCGTGGTAAAGCTTTTGACCGACCCCGAAAAGGGCGTCATCCCCGATCTGTCCTCCATCGACGCCATCGGCCACAGGGTGCTGCACGGCGGCGCTGACTTCACCAAGTCCACCGTGGTGGACGGCCCCGTCAAAAAGGCCATCCGTGACAACTTCGTGCTCGGCCCCCTGCACAACCCCGCCAACCTGGCCGGCATCGAGGTCTGCGAAAAACTGATGCCCGGCAAGCCCAACGTGGCGGTGTTCGATACCGCTTTCCATCAGACCATGCCCGACTACGCGTATATGTACGCCGTGCCCTACGAATATTACGAGAAGTACAAGGTGCGCCGCTACGGCTTCCACGGCACCTCCCACCGCTTTGTTTCCGCCGAGGCGGCCAAGCGCCTGGGCTATGAGGGCGGCAAGGGCCTGCGCCTGATCGTCTGCCACCTCGGCAACGGCTCCTCCCTGTCCGCCGTGGTGGATGGCAAGTGCGCGGATACCTCCATGGGCATCACTCCGCTGGAAGGCATGGTCATGGGCACCCGCTCCGGCGATGTGGACCCCGCCGTGCTGCAGTATGTGATGAACATCGAGGGTTTGAACATCGACGAGATGCTGAACATCCTCAATAAGAAGTCCGGTCTGCTCGGCATTTCCGGTGTTTCCTCCGATATGCGCGATACCACCAAGGCCGCGGAAGAGGGCAATGAGCGCGCCAAGCTCGCCATCGAAATGCTGTGCTACCGCCTGCGCAAGTACATCGGCGCCTATGCGGCGGCCATGGGCGGCGTGGACGCCATCGCCTTCACCGGCGGCATCGGCGAGAACGACACGCAGGTCCGCGCGGACGTGCTGTCCAAACTCGGTTTCCTCGGCGTGGAGCTGGACGAAAAGGCCAACGCCGCCACCCGCGGCAACGGCGTCATCTCCACCCCCGACAGCAAGGTCAAGGTGCTGGTCGTCTCCACCAACGAGGAGCTGGCCATCGCGCGCGATACGCAGGAGCTTTGCCGCTGAAAAACGCGTTGTGCAGGCTGCTGTAACAAAAAATCTGTTTGACTTTTGGGCCCTGCATGCCTATAATAGTGAGACGTGACGAAGTGAGGGTACAGGTATGCTCTTATCCGTACAGAGGGCCCTGCAGCAGCAGGGCGAGAGTCTTCCCTTTGCCGTGGATATGCCCATGGATCCCATCGAGTTTCGCGGCGACGACATCTCCTTTACCAGGGATGTGCACGTTTCCGGTCAAATGATGGGCATCGAGGACAGGATCACGCTGGAAGGCACCATCGTCGCATCCATGCGCTCCACTTGTGTGCGCTGCCTGGGCGATGCGTTCTTCACGCTTTCGATCCCCTTCACCGAAAAGTATCTGCGCGAAGCGGATGAGGATGAGCCGGACGCTTTCCTGTACGAATCCTCCGCCGTCGATCTGGACCAGATGGTCCTGGGCAACCTGGTCATGAACATGCCCACGCAGATCCTCTGCAAGGATACCTGCAAGGGTCTTTGCCCCAAGTGCGGCAAGGACCTGAACGAGGGGCCCTGCAACTGCGATCTCACCCCTGTCAACCCCGCTTTTGCGGCGCTCGGCGCCCTGAAGCTGGAGGAGGACGAAACGGCCGAATAGACGCGGCCGGGGAATGTTCCATATATTAACCCGTATCATCAATCCCGCAAGCATCGAGTGCTCAGCGAAACGCACGGTGTAAAGCCTCTTTGGCGCACCAACAGCTTGATGCGGACAAACGGATTTACACCAAGAAAAGGAGGTGTGTTTCAGATGGCAACCCCTAAGGGAAAAATCTCCAAGCAGCGTAAGCATACCCGCCGCGCCAATTGGCGCCTGTCCCTGCCCGGCATCGCCGAGTGCCCCCAGTGCCACGCGATGAAGCTGTCCCACCGCGTTTGCAAAAAGTGCGGCTACTACGACGGCAAGCAGGTCATCCAGATCGCGGATGAAAAGAACGCCTGATCCTTTTTCGGGCAAAACCCTTTCTGCCTGAGCAAATCCTTCGTTTGCTTTCCGGCGGACAACACGGTACAAAAACGGCTTGTTGCAGGTTCTCCTGCCGCAGGCCGTTTTTTATGCATCAAGCATATTCGCGACCGCCTTCCATTTCAATAAAATTATAAATTTCTACAACTTGTTTCCGATGTGCAGTACGTCCTGTGCGATACCGGAAGGACATCCGTCGAAGCAGTCTCTGCGTAGGCGGTACGGCACACCGGGGCACACGCATCTTTGGTGCGCCCGCGGCTTGACCCTGTTTGTGTATCCAACTTCCATACAATGCCTTCCGGTCGTTATTATTGTGTGCTTCCCATAGCAAATACTTGCTACTATGGAAAAAAAGCCTTTTGTGCAATGTTTTTTCCTTCTTGTTAGGTGGTGCAGTCTTTTTTCATTTCTATTTATATTTCGCTGTCAGTGAGTGTTTTATCGCTTACAGTTACTTATCAAAATAAGAAAAAGTGTATACAATAATGCTTAGAGTTTTGTGCATCTTTGCTAATGGATTGCAGGCACGAAGCAGCAGATCCGCAAATGTGTTCCCTTGAGATGCATCCGGCCAGGCAGGCCTGCCGTGCGCATACACATGTTTCACATCGTTGTTTTTTGACCAACAACATTCTGTTGTTTTTTGTTCCAGGTCCTTTCCCTTCAGAATCGGTCGAGACCGCCGGTTTTCTATTCTTTTCCCGTTATTTGGAAGCATCTTGCTGCTTCTGAATATATTTACCCCGATCGTTTGCCCCAAGCATTTGCCCTTGGACAACTGTAAAGGCAAACGTAAATATGAGGAGGAGGTAAACCATGACTCGCAAGATTTTGTCTCTTGTGTTGATCGCGATGCTGGTGCTTTCTCTGTTTGTCGGCTGTACGCCTGCTGCAGAGTCTCCGGCTCCCGCCGCGGACAACACCCCTGCGGAGTCCGCCACCACTACTCCTGCTGAAACTGCGACCGAGCCCGCTGAAGAAGCCGAGGCTCCCGTCGAAGAAGCCAGCGAGGAGAGGACTCCCGCGACGTTCTCCATGCTCTACATGAGCTCCGCCACCACCGTGGTGGATCCCTGGAAGGACACCCCCGTTGGACAGTACCTGGCCGAGAAGACCAATGTCGACCTGGAGATCGAATACCTGGTCGGTTCTGACGTTCGTCAGAAGGCTTCCCTGCTGACCGCTGCCGGCGAGTATCCCGACATGATGACCACCGGCGACGCTTCCGGTGACTTCTATGCCGCGGATGCTTTCATCGGCCTGACCAAGTACCTGGACACCATGCCGAACCTGGGCGCCTGCTACACCGCTTCCCAGAGGAAGCTGATGACGCAGGAAGACGGCGAGATCTACTGGCTGGGCAACCATGCCTCCGAGAACTCCGTCTACCCCGCCGCTGGTTACTACCTCAACATGGATCTGCTGGCCCAGGCTGGCTATCCCGTTGTTAAGGACTTTAACGAGTGGCAGCAGCTGATTATCGACTACTGCGAGAAGAACCCCACCTACAACGGCCAGCCCACCATCGGCGTTTCCGAGCCTTCCGAAGCCTGGCGTGCTTCCGCTATCCAGTACGGCGGCTCCCGCTTCCTGGTCGGCTACCAGAACGACGGTTTGACCATCGTTGATCCCGACACCCTCGAGGCCAAGATCATCATGGATCAGGACTTCCAGAAGGAATTCTGCAAGATGCTGAACACCATGTGGAACCTGGGCATCGCCGACCCCGAAATGTGGATGCAGACCGACGAGCAGTATCAGGCTAAGATCGGCTCCGGCCGTATCTCCGGTCTGTATGACCAGAGGAGCATGATCTCCGTTGGTTTGGACGCCCTTGAGGCCAACGATCCTTCCCGCATGCTGGTTGCTTTCCCCGTGGTTCTGCCCGGCGTCACCACCGAGCGTTATCGCGGCCCGCGTCAGTTCGGCGGCGGTTCCGGTTTCGCCATCACCGTATCCTGCAAGGATCCCGACCGTGTTGCGCAGTTCTGGGATGACCTTGCCAAGGAAGAGAACCAGATCGTCCTGCGCTGGGGCATCCAGGGCACCGACTGGGACTACGATGCTGATGGCAAGCTCGTCAAGACCGAGGAGCAGTGGAAGCAGTACAACAACGTCGAATATCTCCAGAACTCCGGTATCAGCCAGCTGAGCTGGTTCCACTTCTGGCCCAACCTGGTGGAGTTCCCCGAGTGCAAGACCATCGCTTCTCCTTCCAACACTCCCGAGTACGCCCAGCTCGCTTACGAGCCTTACGAAGTCGAGTTCCTGTCCCACTATGCCGACAGGGGCTACGACACCTTCGTAGGCTGGTTCAATCCTTCTTATGATGCTGATCACGAACCCGGCTGGTCCATCCGTCAGCGCATCGACACCTCCGACCCCAGAAAGATCGCTGGTGAGACCGCTCTGGAGATCACCTTGGAGTACGTGCCCAAGCTGGCCATGGCCAAACCCGAAGACTTTGACAAGGTTTGGGACGAGTTTGTTGGCAAGCTTGCCGATCTGCCTCTGCGCGAGTATGAGGAGCTGGCCACCCAGATGATCAAGGAGAGCGCTCCCAACTACAGGAACTAAGCTGTCAGTTCCGATACCTGATTAAGCAAAATTGAACGGAGAAAGGGGTTCGTCCTCACGACGTACCCCTTTCCTTCTACAAACATTCAGAGAGCATCCTATTTACATTGGACGCTCATCCCTTGGACAAATAATGAAAAGGGGGTAAAATCCGCATGACCTCGGTCACAAAATCTGCCGGCAGCAGAACCCGAATGGGCAGCGGACAGGGTTTCTGGCAAAGGCTTTGGAAACAGCGTCAATTGCTGGTGCTCTCCTTGCCGATCTTATTCGTCATCGTATTCTCCTACTTTCCCCTTTGGGGCTGGCTGATTGCGTTCCAAAACTATAAGGCATCCAACAAGATTACCTTCTGGCAGCAGGAATGGGTTGGCTTTAAGAACTTTATCGATCTGTTCTCCGATAAGAACTTCTTCCGTGCCCTGCGCAACTCGCTGGGTATCGGTGTTTTGAAGATCATCTTCTCCTACGTCTTCACCCTGCTGCTTGCCGTGCTGATCAACGAGATCCGCTGGACCGGCTACAAGCGCACGGTGCAGACCATCTCCTACCTGCCCCACTTCGTATCCTGGGTCGTTGCAGCAAACCTTCTGTTCGTTACACTTTCGCCTGAAAGCGGTATCGTGAACGAATTGCTGTTAAAGCTAGGGCTCACCAAGGCGCCTATTGCCTTCATGGGACAGCCGAAACTGTTCTGGTGGGTTGTTGCTTTTGCGGAGGTATGGAAAAACTCCGGTTACGGAGCGATCGTATACCTCTCCGCCATGACGGCCATTGACCCCAGCCTGTATGAATCCGCCGACATCGACGGCGCCAGCCGCATCCGCAAGATCTGGTCCATCACGTTGCCTTCCATCGCGCCTACGATCAAGATTTTGCTCGTGCTTTCCATCGGCCGTCTGCTCTCCGTCGGTTTTGAACAGGTGTACGTGTTGATGTCCGCTTCCACCGTGGAGACGGCCACCACCCTTGAGGTTTACATTTACAACTACGCGATGAAGTTCCAGCAGTGGAGCAAGGGCTCCGCCCTGAGTATCTTCAACTCCCTGGTCTCCATCGTTCTGATCGTTGTCAGCAACCAGTTTGCCAAGCTGCTGGACGGCGACTCGCTTCTGTAAGAAAGGAGGCCCTCTTCAATGACAACACAGGTTAAGCAAAAGGAGAAAATGGGCATCCTATCTGCAAAGGCAGAGAACGCCATTTTCGATACCATCAACACGATCCTCATGCTCATCGTGTGCGTGATCACGTTGTATCCGTTTTTGAACACCATCGCCATTTCCTTCAACGATTCCATCGATGCTGTGTATGGCGGCATTTATCTCTGGCCCAGGGTTTTCTCCCTCAAGTCCTATGAGACGATCCTGGTGCGCACCACGTCCATCCCGCATTCGGCCCTGATCTCCGCCCTGCGCGCCGTGCTTGGCACAGCGCTGAGCATCCCGCTTTCCATGATGTTGGCCTTTGTCATGACCAGGCGCGATTACGTGCTGCGCGGCTTTGTGACCAAGCTGGTGCTCTTCACCATGTACGTATCCGGCGGTCTGATCCCGACCTTCCTGACCTATCGCGCTTACGGCCTGATGAACAACTTCCTGGTGTACATCCTGCCGCATGCCATCTCCGCCTTCAACGTGCTGGTCATGCGCTCTTTCATCGACGGCATTCCCTTCGAGCTTGTGGAATCCGCCAAGATCGACGGTGCCAGCGAGTACCGCATCCTGTTCCAGATCATCTTCCCGCTCTCCATGCCGGTTATCGCCACCATCGGCCTGTTCGTGTCGGTCTCGCAGTGGAACCAGTGGTTCGACACCATGCTTTACTGCTCCTCCGTCAAGGACCTGTCCACCCTGCAGTATGAGCTGAAGAAGGTGCTGGATACCGCCAACTCCATGACGGGCGACTCTGTTACCATGGATGCTGTTGCGTCCCAGGCAACAGAGGAATCCGGCCGTGTGACGACGCAGACCATCCGTGCTGCCATGACAGTCATCTCCGTCGTGCCTATCGCCATGATTTACCCCTTCCTGCAGAGGTATTTCGTAAAGGGCATGACGCTGGGAGCTGTCAAAGGCTGATCGTTCCATTCATGGCAAGTTGTTCTGTATGCGGCCTTTCCTTTTCGAAAGGCCGCATTCTCTTCTCTTTGGTTTATAACAATTCAGTGAATCGGGGAATGTTATCCCCGGCAGATTCGTATCGGAGCGTGATCATCCATGCCGTTGGATCCCAAATCCACCTTTTCCCAGGGCAGTAGCCTGAAAAAAACTGTCAAATCCGGCCATACGTCCAAAAGCAGATTGATTTTGTACGTGCTGGCCGGCCTAGCGCTGCTTGGCATCCTCATCTTTGCCATCTACCGGCTGACACGGCCCGAGGAAACAAAGGTGGAGGACAGTTGGGAAAACGTCTGGTTCACCAACACAGAGGTGGAGAACGTTCAATCCGTCGACATAGAACTTGCAACGGGTGAAACCCTGCACGTAAGCTATGACGGCGAGTTGTACCACACCGAGGAGATCCCCGACGCGCTGCTCAGCCAGAGCGCCTGCCAGAGCGCCTTTGCCAACGCGGCGGAATTGCTGGCCGAGCGCCAAGCCGCAGACGATGTGACGGATCCCGCCGCCTTCGGCCTGAAGCCGCCCAAATCCGTGGTCACCATCCGCTTTTACGATGGCAAGGACTTTACCCTGGAGATCGGCGATCAGGCGCCCACCTCCGCCCATTACTACGTGCGCGAGGCGGGCAAGGAGCAGATCTACCTGATGAAGGCACTGCTGGTGAATCTATACGCCGGCGGCCGTTCGGCCTTCCGCGACGTTTCCGGTTTTGCCATCGACACGGACAGTGTGGTCGCCCTTGAGCTGCAGCGGGAAGGCCAGCCCGACCTGCTGTTGGATTACATGGGCAAGCCTACGGGTTTCCGCTTCACCAGTTGGTACCTGCACGAGCCATTCCTGACGGATGTGGTCAACGACGAGGTGGAAAACTATCTGCACAATATCGGCGCGCTGAAGCTCCTGAACTTTGTGGACGAGTGCGGGGACGAGGCTGCCTTTGCCCAGTACGGCCTGGACCAGCCGCAGGCGCTGATCACCCTTTCCTACGGCGACAACAGCGGCGTTATCATTGCCGTGGGCGGCAGCGACAACCTGGGCAACCGCTATCTGCGCTTCAACGAAAGCGCGGAGGTTTACCTGGGTGACCGGGACAGCCTCGCCTTCCTGGACGATCTTGAATTGCCCGGCCTGGTCAGCGAGTTCAGCAACATCTTCCAGTATCGGCAGGTTGCCGCATTGACCGTCACGCTGGACGGGAAAAGCACGACCTTCACCTTGGATCGCAGCGGCAAAGATACAACGGTCGCCCGCAGCGACGGCACCGCCGTGGACGAGGCCGCCTTCAAGGAGATGTTCCTTGCCATCTGCGACGTGAAGCGCTCCAACATCGTCTATGATCAAACACTGCCGGCGGACACAAAGGCCGCCCTCGTGCTTGAATACGGCTTTACGGATGGCAGCAGCGGCACCGTGGAATACCTGGACGCCAGCATCAACGACTACTATCTGCGCAAAAACGGTTCCCTGGGCGTTTCCGTGCGCAAGGACGACTGTGCGGAAATGCTCTCGAAATTGCGCGCGCTGCTCCCCTAAAAGCGATACGCAAAAGCGGCCCTTATCCTTTGATAAGGGCCGCTTTTCCATTCCAAAGAATACAAAAACTGCTGCGGATCATCTGTCGGCCTCTCCTTTTTCTAAAAAGCTTATGGCAGTTTGCAGAGAATTTACATTTATGCTATACTTTGGCATAGAACGATACGGGTTAATTGAGACAAATCGTCGAATTTTTGATATGTTTACCATTTGGGATGGCTTCCTGTTTATCTTTTATACGCATAGCCTGATCTCATTCCTATTCCAGTTTATTTATATAGCACGGAGGTATCTTATGGACTTATTCGACAAATGCGCAAACTTCACCAAGGCGAACGAGTACAGGGCCATGGGCATCTATCCTTATTTCCGGGCCCTGCAATCCCGGCAGGATGTGGAGGTCATCATGGAAGGCAAGCGCCGCATCATGCTGGGCTCCAACAACTACCTGGGGCTGACGACGGAACCCTCCATCGTGGAGGCCGGCATCAAGGCCTTTGAGCGCTACGGCACCGGCTGCTCCGGCTCGCGCTTTCTGAACGGCACCCTGCAGATGCATTTGGAGTTGGAAAAAGAGCTGGCCGACTTCGTGCATAAGGAAAGCGCGGTCACCTTCTCCACCGGTTTTCAGTCCAATCTGGGCATCATCAGCGCGTTGGTGGGCCACAACGATTATGTGATCTGCGACCGCGAAAACCACGCCAGCATCTACGACGGCTGTCGCTTGAGCTATGGCAAAATGCTGCGCTACCGCCATGCGGACATGGAGCACCTGAAGTCCATCCTGGAGCGCGTCAGCCAGGAGAACGCCGGCATCCTCATCGTGACCGACGGCGTGTTCTCCATGGGTGGCGACATCGCAAATCTCCCCGAGATCGTGCGTTTGGCCAGGGAGTACGGCGCGCGCGTCATGGTGGACGACGCCCACGGCCTGGGCGTGATCGGCGAGGGCGGTCGCGGCACCGCCAGCTACTTCGGTCTGGACGACGAGGTGGACGTCATCATGGGCACCTTCTCCAAGTCCCTGGCCAGCCTGGGCGGCTATATGGCCGCCAGCGAACAGGTATGCGATTATGTGCGGCACAACTCGCGCCCCTTTATCTTTTCCGCCTCCATCCCGCCCTCTGCCTGTGCGGTCGCCCAGGCGGCGCTGCGCCATTTAAAGGCCCATCCGGAGCTGCCGGAAAAGCTGCGCGATCTGGCTGCCTATGCGCGGGCCGGGCTCAAGGCCAGGCAGGTGCCCATCATCGAGGCCATCACCCCCATCGTGCCTATCTACACCTATGAACCGGACAACACGCTCATCAAGGCCCAGCAGCTTTACGAGGCGGGCGTGTACGTCAATCCCGTGCTTCCGCCGGCCGCCGCGCCCAATGAGTGCCTGCTGCGCACCAGTTACATGGCCTCGCTCACCAAGCCGCTCATCGACGAAGCCGTCGAGATCATCGGCAACATCATAGGTGCCAAGGCATGAAAAAGGTCGCCATCGTTACCGGCGGCAGCGAGGGCATCGGCCGCAGCACGGCGCAGCAGCTGCAAAAAGCGGGTCTGACCGTGTATGAGTTTTCCCGCCGCGACCGCCCCAGCGAAGGGGTCTTTCACATTTCCTGCGACATCACGCAGGAAATGCAGGTCCGGCAGGCGGTCGATCAGGTGCTGACAAATGAGGGCCGCATCGACATCCTTATCAACAACGCCGGCTTTGGCATCTCAGGCGCGGCCGAAACCACGCAGCCCGCTGCCTCGCACGCCCAGCTGGAGCTGAACCTGTTCGGCACCGACAACGTGACGCGCGCCGTGCTGCCTGCCATGCGCCGGCAGGGCGGCGGCCGCATCGTGTGCGTGAGCTCCATCGCCGGCATCCTGCCCATCCCCTTCCAGCTGTGGTACAGCGTGAGCAAGTCCGCCCTCATCTCCTATTGCCTGGCCCTGCAAAACGAGCTTCGGCCCTTTCACATCTCGGTGTGCGCCGTGCTCCCGGGCGATATCGCCTCCGGCTTTACGGACGCGCGGGTCAAGTCCGAGGAAGGCGACGACGTTTACGCCGGCCGCATCCAGCGCTCCGTCGCCGGCATGGAGCGCGACGAAAGGGGCGGCATGTCGCCGGATATCGCCGGCAAGGCCATTGCTCGCCTCGCCCTAAAGCCTCGCAGCCGGCCGCTGGTGGCCCTGGGTTTTTCCTACAAGTGCGCAGCGCTGCTGGCAAAGCTGTTGCCCCGCCGCCTATCCAACTGGATCGTGGGCCTGCTCTACGCAAGATAAAGCGCATGCGAACGATTCCGGCGTCCCTTGGACGCCGGTTTTGTTTTTGCAAATAAGCGCTGCGCGCCTTTGTTTTGTGCCTTGCATATTGACGATTGCGGTCGCAAATTGCTACAATAAAGGGTGTGCAAGAGCCGTGCCTGCGCCGGATCACCGCCTGCGCGGCGGCTTTCATTAGAGCATTTACACCGCATGTCTTTCATGCGGCCGCGTTCAGCAAAATACGTCTCTTCACTGGGAGGGAAACGAATGCAAAACAGACCTTTGGGCAGACAAAAAAACGTTACCGGCACCGGTAAGCCCATCCAAAAACACGGCAGCGGGCTTGGCAGTGGTCCCGTCGGCCACGGCAGCGGTTCCGGCGGCAATTATTCCGGACGGCGTCCGCCGTCCTCCGGCAAAAGCTCCGGACAGACCCGCGCCTCCGGCGGCGGTTCGCTGATGAAGATCCTCATCGCCGCAGCAGTGCTGCTGCTGGGCGGCGGCGGGGCCTTGGGCGGTCTGCTCGGCGGCGGCGGTTCCGAACCCGTCACCGCGCCCAGCAGCGCCTATGTGCAGCAGCAACAGCAACCCTACAGCAGCAGTCAAGGCGGCGCCTCGCAAAGCACCTCCAGCGGTTTGACGAGCGCAAGTGCCTACGGCGCGCAGGGCTTTGACTTTGCCAGCCTGCTCGGCAGCGGCGCGGGCAACGTTTCCACCGGCTGGAGCGAAACGCCCAACACGGGCAAGCTCAATACCTCCGTGGATGCCTCCGCCCGCGAAAAACGCACCCAGATTCTGGGTAACGGCCAGGACCAGGTAACCATCATGGTATACATCTGCGGCGCCGATCTGGAATCCAGAAGCGGCGCGGCTTCCGCCGACCTGATGGAGATGGTCTCCGCCAAGCTGAACGACCATGTGAACGTGCTCGTCTATACCGGCGGCAGCAAACAGTGGAAGAACAACGTCGTCTCCAGCTCTGCCAACCAGATCTACAAGGTCGAAAACGGCGGTTTGCGCTGCCTGGTCAAAAACGACGGCAACGCCGTCATGACCGACCCCAAGACGCTGACCCATTTCATCAACTTCTGCACGGAAAACTTCCCCGCCAACCGCAACGAGCTCATCTTCTGGGACCACGGCGGCGGTGCCATCAGCGGCTACGGCTACGACGAAAAGAACCCCCGCAGCGGCTCCATGACCCTCAAAAAGATCGACGAGGCGCTCTCTGCCGCGGGCACGACCTTTGATTTTATCGGCTTTGACACCTGCCTGATGGGCACGCTGGAAAACGCCCTCACCTTGGCGCCCTATGCGGACTATCTCGTCGCCTCCGAGGAAACGGAGCCCGGCGCCGGCTGGTACTACACCAACTGGCTGAGCGCCTTTGCCCAGAACCCCTCCATGCCCACGGTAGAGGTCGGCAAGGCCATCGTGGACGACTTTGTGGGCGTATGCAGCCAGCGCTGCAGCGGCCAGAAGGCCACGCTATCCGTGGTGGACCTGGCCGAGCTGGAAAAGACCGTGCCATCCAAGTTCCGCGAATTTGCCCTGAATCTCTCCGATCTGTTGCAGCAAAGCGAGTACAAGACCGTTTCCAAAGCGCGCAGCAGCACCCGCGAGTTTGCCACCTCCAGCAAGACCGACCAGGTGGACCTGGTGCATCTGGCCCACAATCTGGATACCGAGCAGAGCCGCGCGCTGGCGCAGGCCATATTGGGCGCGGTCAAGTACAACAAAACCTCTGCCAACATGACCGACGCCTACGGGCTTGCCATCTACTTCCCCTACCAGAAGGTCTCGCGCGTGGATAGCGCCGTTTCCGCCTTTGACGCCATCGGCCTGGACAGCGAATACACCCGTTGCATCCAGCAGTTTGCCAGCATGGAAGTGGGCGGCCAGGCCGTGTCCGGCGGCGCGGCGTCCCCCCTGCCCACGCTGCTCGGTTCCTCCGGTCAGAGCCTGCCCGGCATGGACATCGGCAGCCTGCTCGGCAGCTTGCTCGGCGGCGATGTGTCCGGCCTGTCCGGCTTTGGCGGCTCCGGTTCCAGCGCGAACTTCCTCGGCCGCAATCTGGACGTGGACAGCGCCACCCAGTACCTTTCCGAGAACCGCTTCGATCCCGCCGCACTGGTGTGGACACAGCGCGACGGCGTTTACCAGATGCTTCTGACCGAAGAACAGTGGTCCCTAGTGGACGATCTGGAGCTGAACGTCTTCTATGACGACGGCGAGGGCTATATCGATCTGGGCCTTGACAATGTGTTTGAGTTCACGAACGACGGCACGCTGCTGGGCGCCTTTGACGGCACCTGGCTGGCCATCGACGACCAGCCCGTAGCCTACTACCACGTGGACACCGTGCAGGACGGCGACAAATACACCATCACCGGCCGCGTGCCCGTGCTGCTGAACGGCAGCCGTGCCGACCTGCTCTTGGTCTTTGACAGCGACAACCCCTACGGCTACATCGCCGGCGCCACCAGCGCCTATGTGAACGGCGAAACGGAGACCGTCTCCAAGAGCGATCTGGAGCTTGTAGAGGGCGACGAAATCTACTTCCTCTGCGATTATTACAGCTACGACGGCCAATATCAGGACAGCTACCGCCTGACCGATGCGCCGCTGAAATACAGCGAGGATCTTGTGATCAGCAACGTTTATATCGACAGCGAGCGGGCCAGCGCCATGTATCTGTTCACCGACATCTATTGCCAAAGCTACTGGACGCCGGCAATCCCGTAAAGCAACCTACAAACAACGCCAGGGGCCTGACAAAAGCTTTTAGCTTTTGTCAGGCCCCTTCTTTTTCCATGGCCCGCAAATTAATGCAAACAAACCCATTGCGCAATGGAAAATCCCTGTGATATAATTGTATACGCAAGTAATTGATTGTAACGAGGAGGAACCCTTCTATGGCTGGCAACACCTACAAGGACTTTAATGCGCCCAAAAACGATGCCGCCCAGCGCCCTGCAAACGGCGGCCTGAAAACGCCGATCCTCACAGAGGTCGGCTACAAGACCTGGTGCGTAAACGAGTTCGGCTGCAACAACATGTATGTGCTCGAGGGCAAGGACCGCGCCCTGGTTGTGGACGCGGGCATGGGCTACTGCAACTTCCGCGAGATCGTCGAAAGCCTGACCGACAAGCCCTATGACGTGGTCATCACCCACGCCCATCCCGACCACATCGGCATGATGCACCAGTTCGATCGCATCTACATCAACAAAACCGAGGTCGATATGGCCCGTCCCATGGGCCACGGCGGCGGCGATAAAGGCGGGATGGACAGCATCCGCTGGCTCACCAGGCCGGACTTTAACATGGACGAGTTTATCTGGAACAACCGCCTGCACATCGGCCACTGGGAGATCTGGAACCCGGACGAAAGCTGCATCAACCGCGGCGACCGGGACACCGAGATCTGCTATATCAAGGAAGGCGACAGCTTCGACCTTGGCGGCGGCCGCGTGGTGACCGCCTACAATCTGCCCGGACACAGCCCCGGACACCTGTATTTCATCGACGAGGGCGAAAAGATGGCCTTCACCGGCGACTGCGTGAACTTCAACAACGGCACGCGCACCCATGCTGCCAGCACGCACATCCGCTACCTGAAGCGATTTATCGACCAGTACAACGCAGGCATGTTCCGCCAGATCTTCACCGGCCACAGCACTTACTGCGGCATCATCGATGTCATGAGCCAGGACATCCGCATCGTGGAAAACCTGCTGGAGATGCACCGCAAATACCTGCGCGGCGACCCCGATCTGGAATATGTGGACATCAAGTTCCATCTCTTCCCCGACCGCCCCGCCCAGAAGGGCATGGCCTACGGCGAGGGCTATACCCGCGTGCAGGTAACGCTGCCCCCGGTCAAGTGGGAGGATGGCGAGGAGCACATCGTTCCCTGACAAACGCGCAGGCAAACAGTGCCGAAAAAACATTGTTTCTGAATAAAAACGCCGCCCCTTTGCATCAAAGGGGCGGCGTATGCTGTTCTTGCGCCGTTTTAATCTGTTCGGCGGGATCCACGCCGGTACTGCCGCTCTGTTTTTTGCCAAAGAAAAGCCGCTGCAAAGGCTCTTTGTCAGCGGCTTTGAACTTAATAACGTTTACCTTGCCAGTATATCCGCAAGGGTGATCAGATGCTTGTCCACGCGGTTTTTCATCGAGGTCGCCTTATCGGTATCCACGGTCACTATGCGGTTGCGCCGGATGCCCACGCACACGTTGGCCTTGCCTTCACGCAGGGCGTCCACCGCGGCCTCGCCCATGCGGGCAGCCAGGATGCGGTCCGACGCGGTGGGAGAACCGCCGCGCTGCACATGGCCGATGACACAGCCGCGGGCGTCCACCCGCTGGCCGACAAGGTCGGCGTTCTGGTTCAGCCATTCGGCGATGTAATCGGCGGTGAAATACTCGTTCTTGGACTGGAAGGTCACGCCCTCGGCCATGACAATGATGCCGTACTTCTTGCCGCGGCCAAAGGACACGCGCAGCTTTTTGACGATATACTCCAGCCACTGCTTGTCGCTGAGCTTCATCTCCGGCACCAATATGGCCTCGGCGCCGGCGGCAATGCCGGAATGCACGGCGATGTCGCCGCAGTTGCGGCCCATCACCTCCACCACGGACACGCGGCCGTGGGAGGCCATGGTATCGCGCAGCTTGTTGATGTTTTCCACGCAGGTGTTGACGGCGGTATCAAAGCCGATGGTGTAATCGGTGTAGCCAAGGTCATTGTCGATGGTGCCGGGCAGGCCGACGGTGGGGATGCCGCTTTCCTTATACAGGACGCTCGAGCCCCTGAAGGAGCCGTCGCCGCCGCAGACGACCAGGCCCTCAATGCCGTATTTGCGCAGGGTCTTGTAGCAGTCCTCGCGCAGCTGCCTGTCGGTGGCAAAGCCGGGCAGGCGCGCGGTGCCGAGGAATGTGCCGCCGCGATGGATGATATCGCCGACAGAACCGGCGTAAAGCTCTTCCACCTCGTCGCGCTTCAGTCCCATATAGCCGTCGCGAATGCCCAGTATCTCCATATCGTAATACAGCGCGGAACGCACCACCGCGCGCACAGCGGCATTCATGCCGGGCGCGTCGCCGCCGCTGGTCAGGATTCCGATTCTATGCATAGCCATAACTATCTGTATCTCCTCTTTTAAAATCCTTTTTCAAAAATGGTTTCTCTGGCTGCCTCAGATTCCGCAGATAAAACCAGTATTTCGTAATAATTGTCCTCATCGCCGCGGTTCTTGTACACGGGCTGCAGCCGCACGAGGATGCCCTCCTCCGCCAGTTTCTGCTCCAGGCGCTTCGCAGCGGACAGGGACCGGACCATATGGATCACGATCCAGGCACCGCGGCTGTTCACCTTGGCTTTCACTGAAGTTGAGGCCCCTTTCTCTGCAGAAGAGCGATGTTTAAAGCTGTTTGGAAGTATAGCACAGTATAGCGCGTAGTTCAAGCAAAAACACCTGATTTTTCGTCTTTTTCAGCAAAAGACTACGCAAGGCGCACATTTTCCCTGCCGAGCAGCTGCGCAGCCTGTTCCAGCAGCTGTGCATCCGGTTCCACGAACTTTTCCTTGGGCAGGACATAGGTCTTGCCGTCGGAGACCACGCGCACCTGGCAGGAACCGGGCGAGGTTTCCAGCAGCTTCATGACCTCCGGCATCTGTGCGGCGCGGCTCAGGCGCAGATACAGCCGCTGCTCCTTTGCCGGCAGCTCCGCCAGGGGGGCGGCGTTTTCCACCACGATGCTGGGCGGCTTTTCCTCGCGCAGGGATAGCCTGCCGCTGAGCATCACGGCGCTGTCCACCTGCAGATAGCGGCTCAGGCGCTCATACACCTTGGGGAATACCAGCGCTTCGATGCTGGCGTAAAAGTCCTCCACGCGAAGGAAGCACATCAGCGCGTTGTTGCGCGTCGTCACAAGGCGCGACTCCAGCACGATGGCACCGATCTGTACCGGGATGCCGTCGTACTTCTGCCAGTCCTCTTCCTCGGCATACTGTATAAGCTGACCGATGTTCTGGCTCTGCCTGTGCAAAACATCGGCGTATTCGTCCAAAGGGTGGCCGCTGATATAAACGCCGGTCATTTCCTTTTCCATCATCAGGAGCAGCCTTTTCGGGTGCTCGGGGAGCCTGGGTAGCGGCGCGCGCTCCACCTGCACCTGGCCCATCAGGTCGCCGAAGAGGCTCAGCTGCCCGTCCAGGGCGTTTTTGCCGCGCTGCGCGGCGCCATCCAGCGCCCGCTCGTACACGCTCAGCTTCTGGGCGCGGTTGCCGGGCAGGCTGTCCATGCCGCCCGCCTTGATAAGGCACTCGACGCACTTTTTGTTGATGCCCTTGGGCGCCATGCGGTCGCAGAAATCATACAGATCGCTGAAGGGGCGCTCGCGCCGTTCCTTTTCGATTGCCTGCACCACGGCCAGGCCTGCACCCTTGAGCGCCGCCATGCCATAGCGTATGCTGCCGTTTTCCACCGTGAACCTGGCGGAGGACTTGTTTACATCCGGCGGCAGGATCGGGATGCCGCTCTTTTTACAGTACTGCACAAAGCTCGCCAGCTTGTCCGAATTACCCACGACGGAGTTCATGCAGGCCGCCATAAAGGGCACGGGATAATGGCATTTAAGGTAGGCTGTCTGGTAGGCCACCACCGCGTAGGAGGCGGCGTGCGGCTTGTTAAAGGCGTACTGGGCAAAGCTCTCCATCTGGGAGAAGACCTCCAGTGCGACCTCCTTGGAGGTGCCGAGCCGCACCGCTCCGGGCACGATGATCTTGCCATCCTCCACTAGGCCGTCCACAAAGATGGCTTTTTCCTTGTCCATCTCGGCCTTTTTCTTCTTGGCCATGGCGCGGCGGACCAGGTCGCTGCGACCCATGGAATAGCCCGCCATGTCGCGCACGATCTGCATGACCTGCTCCTGGTAGACCATGCAGCCGTAGGTGACCTTTAACACGTTTTCCAGTATGGGCGAAAGATAGGTCACGGTGGAGGGGTCCTTTTTGCCGCGGATATAGCGGGGGATGGACTCCATGGGACCGGGGCGGTACAGCGAGATCACGGCAGACACATCCTCCAGGGATTCGGGGCCCAGCTCCGTGATCACGCGGCGCATGCCCGCAGATTCCAGCTGGAATACGCCGTCCGTCTCGCCCTTGGCGAGCATCTCGTAGGTTTCTTTATCCTCGTAGCCGATCTCGTTGAAGTCCAGGGCCGGGCCGCCGTCTGCCTTGATCATCTCGATGGCATCCTTGATGATGGTCAGCGTCCGGAGACCAAGGAAATCCATCTTGAGCAGGCCCAACTTTTCGATGGTACCCATGGGGAACTGGGTGGTGATCACGTCGTCGTTGGTCTGCAGGGGCACAAAGTCCGTCAAAGGCTGTGCGCCGATCACCACGCCGGCGGCATGGGTGCTGGCATGGCGGGGCATGCCCTCCAGCACCAGGGCATATTCAAACAGCTTGTGCACGTTATCGTTGTTCTCGCGCATGGCGCGCAGCTCGGGTGAGAGCTCCAGCGCCTTTTCCAGCGTCATGCCCAGCTGCATGGGGATGAGCTTGGCGATCTCGTCCACCTCGGCATAGGACATGCCCAGCACGCGGCCCACGTCGCGCACCACCGCGCGCGCAGCCATGGTGCCGAAGGTGATGATCTGGGAGACCCGATCCTCGCCGTAGCGGCGCACCACGTAATCGATGACCTCCTGCCGGCGCTCATAGCAAAAGTCGATGTCGAAGTCCGGCATGGAGATGCGCTCGGGGTTCAGGAAGCGCTCAAAGATCAGGTCGAACTTGAGCGGGTCTATGTCGGTAATGGTCAGGGCATAGGCGCAGATGGAGCCGGCACCGCTGCCGCGGCCGGGGCCCACGGGGATATCGTTCTCCTTGGCAAAGCGCACAAAGTCCCAAACGATCAGGAAATAATCCACATAGCCGCATTTTTCGATGACGGAAAGCTCGTATTCCAGGCGTTCCAGCACCTGGCCTTCCACCTTGCCGTAGCGCTTTTGCGCGCCCTCAAAACAGAGCTTGCGCAGGTACTCGGCATGGCTGCCGCCGCCCGGCACGGGAAAGTCCGGCAGGTGGTAGTGGCCGAACTCAAAGTCCACCTTGCAGCGCATGGCGATGTCGTGCGCGTTTTGGATGGCCTCCGGCGCCTCGGGGAACAGGGCGGCCATCTCTTCCTCGGATTTTAAATACAGCTGGTCGGTGTTCATCCCCATGCGGTTCTCGTCCTGCAGGGTCTTGCCCGTCTGGATGCACATGAGCACTTCCTGCGCGGCGGCGTCCTTCTGGTGGATGTAATGCACATCGTTGGTGGCAACCAGGGGAATGTCCAGCTCTTTGGACATCTGGATCAGGGCGCTTGCGACCTCGCGCTCGCCCTCGATGCCGTGATCCTGCAATTCCAGGTAGTAGTTGCCCTTGCCCATCATGGCCTCGTACTTGCGGGCAAGCGCCTTGGCGTCCTCCATCTGACCGTTTAAGATCAGACGGGGAATTTCGCCGGACAGGCAGGCGGAAAGGGCGATCAGGCCCTTGGAATGCTGCTGCAAAAGCTCATGGTCGATGCGGGGGCGGTAGTAGTACCCTTGTGTAAAGCCGGCGGATACCAGCTTGATCAAGTTCTGGTAGCCCTCCTGCGTTTCGCACAGCAGGATCAAGTGGGCGCTTTCGCGGTTGCTGTTGTCCTTGTCGAAACGGGAGCCGGTGGCCACATACACTTCGCAGCCGATGATCGGATGGATGCCGGCCTCCTTGCAGAGGGAGTAAAAATCCACCACGCCGTACATCACGCCGTGGTCGGTGATGGCCAGGGAGTCCATGCCCATCTCCTTGGCGCGCTGCACCAGGGGCTTGAGGCGGCAGGCGCCGTCCAGCAAAGAGTATTCCGTATGCAGATGCAGATGGGTAAACGCCATGACTTCTCCCTCCCCTATTCCATAGTGAATACCTAAATCATACGCTAAAAAATGCCCAAATACAAGCTTAATAATGTATGACAGCGCACAATGTGCCCGTTTGCTTTGGCGCCTGATGCGCATTTTGCCGCAATAAAACAAACAGGGTCCGGTCCCTGCATGCGGAACCGAACCCTGCGCTTGCGGCTTTACGCCGTTTTTGTTTTGCTTACTCGATGACCTTGGAAACAACGCCGGAGCCAACCGTGCGGCCGCCCTCGCGGATAGCGAAGCGCAGGCCTTCCTCAATGGCGATAGGCGTGATCAGCTTGATCGTCATCTTGATGTTGTCGCCAGGCATTACCA
>JBNRMU010000050.1:0-32783 GCA_050309765.1 Christensenellales bacterium | reverse complement strand
TGGTAATGCCTGGCGACAACATCAAGATGACGATCAAGCTGATCACGCCTATCGCCATTGAGGAAGGCCTGCGCTTCGCTATCCGCGAGGGCGGCCGCACGGTTGGCTCCGGCGTTGTTTCCAAGGTTATCGAGTAAGCAAATACGCCATTAAAGGGTCCCGGTTCCGCAAGGAATCGGGACCCTTTTTTATGATCATGGAAATAAAATTCAATTTTTGAAAAAATGCATTGAAATAAAAAAGAAAACGTGTTATAATACAGATGCACGTAAGACACAATTGAACAAAATAAGAGAGGAGAAAGTTGGCATGTGTAGAAGTAGTAAGATGATGTCGTTCCTGGTTTGCTGTTGTATGTTGGTTCTATGCCTAACTCCGATCGCCTATGCGGCCGAGCTGCCAAAAAATGAAGCTCGAATCCCGATTCAACGTGCAGAAATTGTAAACGAACAAGAGTTGTTTGCTCGGGCAATTGCTGGTATTGATGAACGAAGTGACTTTGCAAAAGAAATCGAATCTGAGGGAGGTTATTCTGCTTATCTAAAAGACAAAGATGGCAATATTATTAGACCAATTCAAGCGTTTCAGACGACGCAACTTGTATCACGTGTGCTCATAGGAAGCAAAGGTTTCCGTGAAGATTATATAACCACAATCCTTGCATCATATAGTAAACAGAATTCTGTCAATGCAGGTGCAGGAGTTAGAGTGTATGTGCAAGTGTTTTGGAGCACAGGATCTGATTCTTTAGGTGTGCCTTATGTGCAGTGTACAAGCTCTAAGCATTGGATCACACAAACTAGTACTGCTGTCAGGTATATTCGTGCAGAGAATGAAGTGTGTAGGACAATTCCGAATATTAACTATAACAGCGGAAACTTTAATAGTCCGTCTAGCGGAACAAAATACACACTATCTAGTCCGGATTCTGCTCCGATTCATTACTTAACGGAAATAGATTCTTATTTCTCTGCCGATTCTACAGCATACTTCTATGATGACAACAGTGCTACTGTTAATGTTTTCAAGAAGTTCTAAGCATAGTTATTCAGAACATCCTTAATCATGATGAATTAAGAGAAGTGGGGTTAAGCGATGAAAAAGAAGCGTTGGACCATCCTGGGCGGCTGTCTGCTGGTGCTGACGACCGTGCTGGCCAGATGGCTGCTGGCTGCGCCCGCCGGCGCCGCCAAGGCGGGCCTGTACGAACAGCGGGCTTTCGTGCCCTATCTGCTGCTGTATCTGTTGATGGCCGTCGGGCTTTACCTGCTCGGGCTCCTGCGCGAGGATGAGGCGCCCGCAAATCTCCTGCCCGCCCTGGTGCTGGGCATGCTCCTGCTGCCCCTGAACAAGCAGCCCTTTTTCGGCGGCTATTACGGCGGCAATGCCCTGCCTGTGGGGCTCGTGTCTTTATCGCCGTTGGGGCTGTGCCTGTGGGCTTGCTTCCTGCTGGTATTCGTCCTTAGCGTCGTGCGGCAGAAAAGCCTGGGCCGTTTCGACCTGTCGAGGGCGGCGGCGCTGTTTTCGGTGCTGCTGCTGGCGCTGCTGGAAACCGCGGCCCGCGACGGCCTGATGGGTTACATGCTGCACAGCTCGATGGGAAGAGTGCCCGCAAACCAGTATCTTATCTGGACGCTTACCCTGCTGCCGCTGCTCTGCGCGCCGGCGCTGCTACCTATTATAAAGAAGGAAAGCCGCCAGGGCTGGTGGCTGGTGGCCTTGGGCGGCGCGATGACGATTATAAGCCTGGTGTTTTTGTATGTGCCCGGGGTGCTGGGCATCCTGGGGGGTCTGGGCAATTTCCTGTTCCAGATGGAGGCACGCTCGCTGTATTTTGGCCTGCTGCTGGCCGGGCTTTGGTGCCTGCTGGCGCGCAAGGGCAAGACCACATAAACCGCATTCCCATCGCTTATAGGGGCCCGCGTTTTGCGTGCGCGGGCCCCTGTTTTATGCAAATTGCGGGAAATGGCTGTTATACGGGCAAAATGGTCCGTTAAATGTTTGTAAAACAAAATCCCACCCTTGCGAATGCCTGTCTTATGCTGTATGATAAATGAGTTGCCGCATGGGATGAAGCGGGAGGTTGCCGGTCGGCCGCCGGGTAATTCCCGTGGACCAGTCCGTTTTTGAGATGGACGACGAGTTCACACTCGCCGTGAAAAATTAAGGTGCGGCACACACGGCTAAGTGTTCATGAGACACTGTGTGAACATCGCTAAAACAAGGAGGTTTTAACCGCATGGCCAATCAGAAAATCCGCATCAAGCTCAAGGCCTATGAGCACAGCCTCATCGACCAGTCCGCGCAGCGCATCGTCGAGACCGCCAAGCGCACCGGCGCCCGCGTCTCCGGCCCCATCCCCCTTCCCACCCAGAAGGAGATCGTGACCATCCTGCGCTCGCCCCACAAGTACAAGGATTCGAGAGAACAGTTCGAGATGCGCACCCACAAGCGCCTGATCGACATCCTCTCTCCTACCCCCCGCACGGTAGACGCGCTCATGCGCCTGGATCTGCCCGCGGGTGTGGATATCGAAATCAAGCTGTAATGAAAGCGAGGACCAACCAATGAAAAAGGCAATTCTCGGCACGAAGGTCGGGATGACGCAGCTTTTCCTCCAGGATGGCACCGTCGTTCCCGTGACCGTCGTCGAAGCGGGTCCCTGCCCTGTGGTGCAGGTCAAATCCGTGGAGAAGGATGGCTACAAGGCTATCCAGGTAGGCTTCCAGACTCTGCCCGAGTCCCGTGTAAAGAAGCTTAAGAACAAGCCCGAGCAAGGCCACTTCAAAAAGGCGGGGGTCGCCCCCACCAGGTATCTGCGCGAGCTGAGGCTCGAAGATGCCGAAAAGTATGAAGTAGGTCAGCAGATCCAGGTGGATGTGTTCGGCGAGGACGAATTTGTTGACGTTGTGGGCACCAGCAAGGGCCACGGCTATTCCGGCGTCATCCAGCGCTGGAACGCGCACACCGGCCCCATGGCCCACGGCTCCAAGTATCACCGCGGCGTAGGCTCCCTGAGCGCGAACTCCGATCCCTCCCGTGTGTTCAAGAACAAGCACATGGCGGGTCAGTGGGGACACGAGCGCGTCACCATCCAGCATCTAAAGCTGGTCCGTGTGGACGCCCAGAGGAACCTGCTCTTCATCAAGGGCGCCGTTCCCGGCCCCAACGGCGGCCTGCTCATCGTTCGCAACTCCGTCAAGGGTTAAGGGCGGGCAGCGTTAAGGAGGACAGAAAATCATGCCAAAGGTTGACGTGTTGAATATGCAAGGCGCCAAGGTAGGCGAAGCAGAATTGAGCGAAGGCATCTTCGCTGTTGAAATGAACGAGGCGGTTGTGCACCAGGTGGTCAAGGCCCAGCTGGCCAACAAGCGTCAGGGCACCCAGAGCGCCCTGACCCGCGCCGAGGTTTCCGGCGGCGGCAGGAAGCCCTGGAGGCAGAAGGGAACCGGCCGCGCCCGCCAGGGCAGCACCCGCTCCCCGCAGTGGACCCACGGCGGCGTGGTGTTCGCGCCCAAGCCCAGGGATTACTCCCAGTCCGTACCCCGCAAAATGAAGCGTCTGGCCATGAAGTGCGCTTTGAGCGCCAAGGTGGACGCCGGCGAACTGGTCGTGCTGGACGAGCTTAAGCTTTCCCAGCCCAAGACCCGCGAGATGGCCGCCGTTTTGAAGGCCATCAACGCCGAAAAGGCGCTGGTCGTGCTCAACGAAAAGGACGAGAGCGTGCAGCGCGCAAGCGGCAACATCCAGTCCCTGAAGCTGGCCTATGTCAACACCTTGAACGTGTACGACATTCTCAAGTACGAGAAGCTGGTCATTCTTCAGGCGGCGTTGCCCAAGGTTGAGGAGGTGTACGCATGAAGGATTTCCACGATGTGATCATCCGTCCGGTACTCACCGAAAAGAGCTACCAGACCATTTCCGATAAGGATTACACCTTCGAGGTCGCCATCCGGGCCAACAAGACCGAGATCAAGCAGGCGATCGAAGCCATCTTCGGCGTGAAGGTAGAGCGAGTCAACACCCTTCGTCAGATCGGCAAGGTTAAGCGCATGGGCATGAACTCCGGCCGCAGGCCCGAGGTCAAAAAGGCTTTCGTGAAGCTGACCGCCGATTCCAAGCCCATCGAGTTCTTCGAGGGTATGGCCTAAAGAACCACGTTTCCTAAGGAGGTAAGTCCCAAATGCCTATCAAGTTTTATAAGCCGACTTCTCCGGGACGCCGTTTCATGTCGGTTTCCACCTTCGAGGAGATCACGACCAACACTCCGGAAAAGTCGCTGCTTGAGGATAAGCGCGGCAAGGCTGGCCGCAACGTGCACGGCCACATCACCGTCCGTTTCCGCGGCGGTCAGGCCCGCAGAAAGTACCGCATCATCGACTTTAAGCGCAACAAGGACGGCGTGCCCGCCAAGGTTGCCACCATCGAGTACGATCCCAACCGCAGCGCCAACATCGCTCTTCTGCACTATGCGGACGGCGAAAAGCGCTACATCCTGGCGCCTTACGGCCTGAAGGTCGGCGACACCATCGTAAGCGGCGAGACCGCCGATATCAAGCCCGGCAACGCCCTTCCCATCAGCGCCATCCCCGTGGGTACCCTGATCCACAACATCGAGCTGCTCCCCGGCAAGGGCGGAAAGCTCGTCCGCTCCGCCGGCAACTCGGCGCAGCTGATGGCCAAGGAAGATAAGTACGCGCAGGTCCGCCTGCCCTCCGGCGAGGTTCGCCTGATCCCCCTGGGCGCCAAGGCGACCATCGGCCAGGTCGGCAACATCGACCATGAGAACGTCAACCTGGGCAAGGCCGGCCGTGTTCGCCACATGGGCAAGCGCCCGCACAACCGCGGCGTTGTCATGAACCCGAACGACCACCCCCACGGCGGCGGCGAAGGCAAGTCCCCCGTTGGTATGCCCGGTCCTGTGACCCCCTGGGGCAAGCCCACGCAGGGACGCAAGACCCGCAAGCATCGCAACCCCACCGACAAGTTCATCGTTCGTCGCAGGGGCAGCAAGTAAGCCGTTTGAAAGGAGACTGTTTGAAGCATGTCAAGATCTGTTAAAAAGGGCCCTTTCGTAGCGGAAAAGCTGCTCAAGAGGGTTGAAGAGATGAATAAGACGGGCGACAAGAAGGTTTTAAGGACCTGGTCCAGGTCTTCCACCATCTTCCCCGACTTTGTGGGACACACCATCGCCGTACACGACGGCCGCAAGCATGTTCCCGTTTACGTTACCGAGGACATGGTCGGCCACAAGCTGGGCGAGTTTGCCCCCACCAGGACCTTCCGTGGCCATGCCGGCGAAAAGTCTTCCGGCGGCCGATAATTGAAGGAGGATTAGTATGGCCACAAGAAGTCGTGAAAAGAGCGCGGCGCGCAAGGCTGCTGCCGACAAGCGCCCCCGCGCCATCGCTAAATATGTTCGCATCCCTTCCCGCAAGGTGCACATCGTGCTGGACCTGATCCGCGGCAAAAAGGCCGAGCAGGCGCTGGCGATTCTGATGAGCACCCCCAAGGCGGCGTCCCCCATCGTGGAAAAGGTTCTCCTTTCCGCCATGGCCAACGCTGAAAACAACCTGGAGCTCGACAAAGGCTCTCTGTATGTCGCCGAGTGCTTTGCCAACCAGGGCCCCACGCTCAAGCGCTACCATCCCCGCAGCAGGGGTCAGGCGTTCCCCATCAAGAAGCGCACGAGCCACATCACCGTGATCCTGGATCAGGTAAAGTAACAAGGAGGGAAATTCATGGGTCAGAAGGTAAATCCCCACGGCGCGCGCGTTGGCGTGATCAAGGACTGGTCCACTCGCTGGTACGCCGATAAGAAGGATTTTTCCAATTACCTTATTGAGGATTACAACCTGCGCAAGATGCTCAAGGAAAAGCTGTATGCGGCCGGTATCTCCCGCATCGACATCGAGCGCGCTGCCAATAAGGTTACCGTTAACATCTTCACCGCCAAGCCCGGCATCGTGATCGGCCGCGGCGGCGCTGGCGCCGAGGCTCTGAAAAAGGAGATCGAGGCCTTCACCGGCAAAACCGTTTCCCTCAACATCGTTGAGATCAAGGGTGCCGATGCCGACGCTCAGCTGATGGCAGAGTCCATCGCCGCGTCCCTGGAAAAGCGCGTTTCTTTCCGCCGCGCCATGAAGCAGGCCATGGGCCGCGCCATGCGTGCCGGCGCCAAGGGCGTCAAGGTCAAGGCCGGCGGCCGCCTGGGCGGTGCCGAAATCGCCAGGGCCGAAGGGTACCACGAGGGTTCCATCCCCCTGCAGACCCTGCGCGCGAACATCGATTACGGCTTTGCCGAAGCTTCCACCACCTATGGCCGCATCGGCGTCAAGGTGTGGATCTACAAAGGGCAGGTGCTTCCCCGCGCCGCCAAGCGCCCCGTCAAGAACGCGGAGGGAGGAAAATAACCAATGTTGATGCCAAAGAGGGTTAAGCGTCGTCGCGTGTTCCGCGGCCGCATGAAGGGCAAGGCCAGCCGCGGCAACTTTGTCGCTTACGGCGATTTCGGCCTTGTCGCCACCCAGCCCGCCTGGGTTACGTCCAACCAGATCGAGTCCGCCCGTGTTGCCATGACCCGTTTCATCCGTCGTGGCGGCCAGGTCTGGATCAAGATCTTCCCCGATAAGCCCGTTACCGAAAAGCCCGCCGAGACCCGCATGGGCTCCGGCAAAGGCTCTCCCGAATACTGGGTTGCCGTGGTCAAGCCGGGCCGCGTTCTCTTTGAGATCGCCGGCGTGCCCGAGGACGCCGCCCGCGAAGCGCTGCGCCTTGCCGCCCACAAGCTTCCCTTAAAGACGAAGATCCTTGCCAAAGAGACTGCCAAGGGTGGTGAATAATCAATGAAAGCGAGCAAGTATTTCGAGATGAACGATCAGGAGCTGAACGATCAGCTCAAGGAGCTGAAATCGGAGCTTTTCAACCTTCGCTTTCAGATGGCCACCGGCCAGCTCCAGAACCCGATCAGCATTCGGGAAACCAGGCGCAACATCGCCAGGGTCAAGACGATCCTGCGTCAGCGCGAGATCAAGGCGCAGGCCTAATGTGCACAACGGAAAGGAGAAACTTCAACCATGTCTGAGGTAAGAGGTAACCGCAAAACCCGTGTGGGCACCGTGGTCAGCGATAAGATGGACAAGACGATCGTCGTAGCCATTTCCACCCGCGTAAAGCACGGCCTGTACGGCAAAATTATGAAACGCACCACCAAGCTGCAGGCTCATGACGAGCTCAACAGCTGCGGCATCGGCGACAGGGTTCGCGTGATGGAGACCAGGCCCCTGAGCAAAACCAAGCGCTGGCGTTTGGTCGAGATCATCGAAAAGGCGAAGTAAGCCGGGCAATTTTAGGAGGAAAACACTATGGTACAACCGCAAACCAGATTGAAGGTTGCCGATAACACCGGCGCCAAGGAAATCATGTGCATTCGTGTGCTCGGCGGTTCCTTCCGCTCCTATGGCAGCATCGGCGATGTGATCGTGGCTTCTGTCAAGAGCGCAACACCCGGCGGTGTTGTAAAGAAGGGCGACGTTGTAAAAGCCGTTGTGGTGCGCACGGTGAAGTCCAGGCGCCGCAAGGACGGTTCCTATATCCGCTTTGACGACAACGCGGCTGTGATCATCAACGATCAGAAGCAGCCCCGCGGAACACGCATCTTTGGGCCGGTGGCGAGAGAGCTGCGCGAGAAGGATTTCATGAAGATCGTCTCGCTTGCGCCCGAGGTACTTTAATGGGAGGTGGCTAACTTGCAGGCACCAAAGAAGGTCGAAAAGATTCATGTGAAAAAGGACGATCTGGTGATCGTCATTTCCGGCAAGGATAAGGGCAAAAAGGGCAAGGTGCTCACCGCGCTGCCCAAGCAGGGCAAGATCATCGTGGAAGGCGTGGGCATTGTTTCCAAGCACACCAAGCCCCGCGCCATGGGCCAGCAGGGCGGCATCGTCAAGAGGGAAGCTCCCATCTACGCTTCCAAGGTGATGCTCGTCTGCCCGCGCTGCGGCAAACCCACCCGTCTTGCCCATAAGCTGCTGGACGATGGCAGCAAGGTGCGCCTGTGCAAAAAGTGCGGCGAAACCTTTGACAAGTAGGCTTTACTTAGAAAACAGGAGGGACATACACAGTGCCCAGGTTAAAGGATAAGTATAAGGCCGAAGTCGCGCAGGCTCTGCAGCAGAAGTTCGGCTATAAAAACGTAAACCAGACCCCCAAGCTCGACAAGATCGTCATCAACATGGGTCTTGGCGAGGCGAAGGACAACCCCAAGGCCCTGGATGCCGCCGTCAATGACCTGGCGATCATCTCCGGCCAGAAGCCGCTGGTCACCACCGCCAAGAAGTCCGTTGCAAACTTCAAGGTGCGTACCGGCATGAAGATCGGCGCCAAGGTTACGCTCCGCGGCGACCGCATGTATGAGTTCGCTGATAAGCTGATGAATATCGCTCTGCCCCGCGTCCGCGACTTCCGCGGCGTGTCTGCCAACGCCTTTGACGGCCGCGGCAACTACGCGCTGGGCATCCGCGAGCAGCTCATCTTCCCCGAGATCGAGTACGACAAGATCGACAAGATCCGCGGCATGGAAATGATTTTCGTGACCACCGCCAATACCGACGAAGAGGCAAAGGAGCTTTTGAGGCTCCTGGGCATGCCCTTCGCCCAGGCCTAAGAGAGGAGAACATAAATCAATGGCTAAAAAGAGTATCATCCTTCGTCAGCAAAAGCCTGCCAAGTTCTCCACCCGAGCCTACACCCGCTGCCGCATCTGCGGCAGGCCCCATTCCGTGCTGCGCAAGTACGGCATCTGCCGCATTTGCTTCCGCGAACTGGCCTACAAGGGGCAGATTCCCGGTGTCCGCAAGGCAAGTTGGTAACCGGAGTTCAATGTCTTAGGAGGAAAAAGCAGTATGCTCATCAATGATCCCGTCGCTGATATGCTTACCCGTATCCGCAATGCTCTGGTCGCCAAACACGAAACCACTACCCTTCCCGCGTCCAACATGAAAAAGGCCATTGCGCAGATCCTGGTGGACGAGGGTTACATCAAGGGCTTTGAGGTAATTGAGGACGGCGTCCAGGGAACCATCAAGCTCACTTTGAAATATGACGGCAACCGCAACGGCGTTATCACGGGCCTGAAGCGCATCTCCAAGCCCGGCCTGCGCGTGTATGCCAAGTCCGAAGATATTCCCAAGGTATTGGGCGGCCTGGGAATTGCCATCATTTCCACGTCCAAGGGCGTTATGACCGATCGTCAGGCCCGTAAAAACGCAGTGGGTGGCGAAGTGCTCTGCTACGTTTGGTGATGAATTAGGAGGTGCATTGAATTGTCTCGTATAGGCAGACTTCCGGTTGCGATCCCCGCGGGCGTCACGGTCACCATCGGCGATAACAATCTGGTTACCGTCAAGGGCCCCAAAGGTCAGCTGACCCAGGAAATCCATCCGGATATGATTTTGAACCAGGAGGCCGGCGTTCTGCATGT
Source organism: Christensenellales bacterium (assembly GCA_050309765.1). Taxonomy (GTDB): domain Bacteria; phylum Bacillota; class Clostridia; order Christensenellales; family UBA1750; genus CALWRM01. The sequence goes on along the minus strand of JBNRMU010000050.1, from coordinate 23,302 downwards.
GCAGCGTCCCTCCGAAAGCAAGCTTCACAAGTCTCTGCACGGCCTGAGCCGCAGCCTGATCCACAACATGGTGGTGGGCGTGACCGAGGGCTACCAGAAGGGCCTGGACGTGGTCGGCGTCGGCTACCGCGCGCAGGTGCAGGGCAAGAAGCTGGTGATCAACATCGGTTACTCCCATCCCGTCGAGATGGAGCCGGCCGACGGCATCACCTTTGAGTGCCCCACCCCCAACAAGATCCTGGTGAAGGGCATCGACAAGCAGTTGGTCGGCGCGGTTGCCGCCAACGTTCGTTCCGTCCGCGAGCCCGAACCCTATCACGGCAAGGGCATCAAGTATGAGACCGAGGTCATCCGCCGCAAGGAAGGCAAGACCGGTAAGTAAAAAAGGGGTGAACGCAAGTGATCCAGAAGAAGGACAAAAATGCCATTCGTCGGATTCGCCATCAGCGCGTCCGCAAAAAGATTTCCGGGAACACCGAGCGCCCCCGCTTCTGCGTGTACCGGAGCCTGAACAACATCTATGTGCAGGTGATCGACGACACCAAGGGTGCCACCCTCGTGTCCGCCTCCACCCTCGACAAGAGCATCAAGCCGCAGCTTGACTCCGTCGACAAGAAGGGTGCCGCCAAGCTGGTTGGCAAGCTGGCCGCCGAGCGCGCGCTGGAAGCCGGCATCAAGCAGGTCGTGTTCGACCGCGGCGGTTATGTCTACACCGGCCGTGTGGCCGCTGTTGCTGAGGGCGCCAGGGAAGCTGGCCTTAGCTTCTAAATCGACAGGAGGGTATTAAATGCAGCGCAATGATCGCCAAGAGAGCGAATTTAAAGAAAAGCTGGTTGCCGTCAATCGCGTAACCAAGGTTGTTAAGGGCGGCCGCAACTTCCGCTTCAGCGCCCTGATCGTCATCGGCGACGAAAAGGGTCGCGTTGGCGTGGGCATGGGCAAGGCTGTGGAAATCCCCGAAGCCATCCGCAAGGGCGTCGAGGATGCCAAGAAGCACCTGGTGAACGTGCCCATCGTCGGCACCACCATTCCCCACGAGGTCATCGGCAAGTTCGGCACCGGCAAGGTTGTTCTGATGCCTGCACCCGCTGGCTCCGGCGTTATCGCCGGCGGTCCCGCCCGTGCGGTGATCGAGAGCTGCGGCATCCGCGACATCGTCACCAAGTCTTACGGCACCAACAACCCCACCAACGTGGTCAAGGCCACCATCGAGGGCCTCAAGCAGCTTAAGACCATCGAGGACGTGGCCAAGCTTCGCGGCAAGACCGTGGAAGAGCTGCTGGGCTAAGGAGGACACATCAATGAAGCTTAAGATCACTCTGAAAAAGAGCACGAGCGGACGATTGGTCAAGCAGCAGCGCACCGTTGAGGCGCTGGGCCTGAAGAAGATCGGTTCCTCCGTGATCCAGCCCGACAACCCCGCCATCCGGGGCATGATCTTTCGAGTAAAACATATGGTTTCTGTTGAAGAAATCGCTGAGTAAGCAAGGAGGTACGACATGAAACTCCATGAAATTTCTCCTGCAGCCGGTTCCACCACCGCACCAAAGCGTTTGGGCCGCGGCACCGGCTCCGGGCTTGGCAAAACCTCCGGCAAGGGCCACAAGGGCGCCAAGGCGCGCTCCGGCGGCGGCAAGCAGCCCGGATTTGAGGGCGGCCAGATGCCTTTGGCCAGGCGCCTGCCCAAGCGCGGCTTCACCAACATTTTTGCCAAGGAATATGCCGAAGTGAACGTCTCCTCCTTGGAGATCTTCGAGAACGGCTCCGTGGTGGATGTGGACGCTCTTCTGAACGCCGGCATCATCAAGAAGAGCCTGTGTGGCGTCAAGATCCTGGGCGAGGGCGACCTCACCAAGAGCCTGACCGTGAAGGCTGCCAAGTTCTCCAAGAACGCGCAGGCCAAGATTGAAGCGAACGGTGGGAAAGCTGAGGTGATTTAACGTGCTGGAAACTTTCCGTAATGCATGGAGAGTAGAGGAGCTTCGCAAGAAGATTCTGTACACGTTAATGATGCTTCTGGTCTATCGTTTGGGCGGAATCATCCCGACCCCCTTCATCAACACCGAAGTCATCGCCAACAGCATCTCCAACATGTCTGTGTTTGGCATGATCGACTTCATCAACGGCCAGAACTTCTCCAACTTCACCATCTTTGCCATGGGCATCCAGCCCTACATCACCTCGTCGATCATCATGCAGCTGCTCGCCTACGCCATTCCCGCCCTGGAAAGACTCCAGAAGGAAGGCGAGGAGGGCCGCAAGAAGATCGCGCAGATCACCCGTTATGTGACCGTCGCTCTGGGCTTCATCATGGCCCTGGGCATCATCATGGGCTTTGGCAAGCAGGCCTTCATCGGGGGCAATCCCAACATCTTCCATTACATTGTTGTGTTCTTCTCCCTGACGGCCGGCACCGCCTTCGCCATGTGGATCGGTGAGCGCATCACCGAAAATGGCATCGGCAACGGCGTTTCCCTGCTGATTTTCGTCGGCATCATCGCGTCCTTCCCCGGCCAGATATATGAAGGCATCACCTCCATCGCCATCAATCCGATGAATGCGTGGTTTATCCCGCTGGTGATCGTCTGCATCCTTCTGCTGGTGGTTGCCATCGTGTTTGTGGACGAAGGCCAGCGCCGCATCCCCGTGCAGTATGCCAAGCGTGTGGTGGGCCGCAAGATGTACGGCGGCCAGTCCACCCACATCCCCATCAAGGTGAACTCTTCCGGCGTTATGCCCCTGATCTTCGCCATTTCCATCATCCAGACGCCTTCCATCTTTGCGGCCTTCTGGCCCAACAGCGGCTTTGCGCTCTGGTATGGCAAGTGGTTCAACGCCTCCAGCTGGCTGTACATGCTGGTGTTCGCGCTGTTGATCCTGGTGTTCACCTACTTCTACTCTTCCATTACCTTTAACCCCGGCGAGATCTCCAAGAACCTGCAGCAGAACGGCGGCTTCATCCCCGGCATCCGCCCGGGCAAGCCCACTGCCGACTATCTTGCCAAGATCTCCAACCGCATCACGCTCTTCGGCGCCCTGTATCTGGCCGTGATCGCGACGATCCCGTCCGCTGTCCTGGCCCTGACCGGCACCAGAGCTCCCTTTACCGCCACCGGTATTCTGATCGTTGTTTCCGTTGCCCTTGAAACCACCAAGGAGCTGGAAGCGCAGATGATGATGCGTCATTACAGGGGCTTCATGAAGTAAACGGAGGACAAAAAATGAAACTGATCTTTCTTGGCCCGCCGGGTGCCGGCAAAGGCACGCAGGCGGAACGAGTGATCAAGGAGCTGGGCATCCCCCAGATCTCCACCGGCGAGATCCTCCGCCGGGCCATGCGCGAGGGGACCGAGATCGGCCTGAAGGCCCGCTCCTTCATCGAGAGCGGCGCCCTGGTGCCGGATGAGGTGGTCCTTGCCCTGGTGCGCGAGCGCCTGAATCAGGACGACTGCAAAAACGGTTACCTGCTGGACGGCTTCCCCCGCACCATTGCCCAGGCCGAAGCGCTCGAGGACTTTGCCAAGATGGACGCCGTGGTCAACATCCAGGTGCCGGACGAGGTGATCGTCAACCGCCTTTCCGGCAGGCGTGTGTGCGCTGAGTGCGGACACACCACCCATGTGGACCTGGCGCCGGACGGCATTTGCCCCGTGTGCGGCAAGCCCCTTACCCAGCGTAAGGACGACGAGGCTTCCGCCGTGCGCAACCGGCTGAAGGTATACGCCGACCAGACCCGCCCCCTGATCGAGTATTACGAGAAGAAGGGCATACTGGTCAGCGTCAACGGCTGCGAAGAGATCGATACCGTAACGGCGAACATCCTTCGCACGCTCAAAGGTGCTTAAGGTATGATTACCTACAAAAACCAAGCGGAGATCGAAAAGATCCGCAGCGCGGGCCGGGTGCTGTTTGAAACCATGCAGGAAGTAAAAAGCGCCATTCGCCCGGGAATCTCTACCTACGAGCTGGACCAGATCGCGGAACAGGCGATCCTGAGCCGCGGCGGCCGGCCTTCTTCCAAGGGCTACGGCGGGTTCCCCGCCAGCATCTGCGCCTCTGTGGATGCGCAGGTGGTGCACGGCATCCCGCTCAAGGCCACCATCCTTAGGGAAGGCCAGATCGTCAGCATCGACTGCACGGTGGAAAAGGACGGCTACCAGGCCGACATGGCCCGCACCTACGCGGTGGGGCAGATCAGCGAGGAGGCCAGGCTTTTCATCGAGCGCACGCGCCAGTCCTTTTACGAGGGCATTGCGTATGCCAAGGTCGGCTACCGGCTGGGGGATGTTTCCTCCGCCATCCAGAAGTATGTAGAAAGCTTTGGTTACGGCGTCGTGCGCGCCCTGTGCGGACACGGCATCGGCCAGGAAATGCACGAAGACCCGGAGGTGCCCAACTTCGGCATCGCGGGCCATGGGCTGAGGCTGAGAAGCGGCCTGGTCATCGCCGTGGAACCCATGACCACCCAATCGGGCGTGTACGAGGTGGTTCTGCAGCGCGACCGCTGGACCTACGTCACCCGCGACCGCAGCCTGGCCGCCCATTACGAGAACACCATTTGCGTAACCCCCGACGGGGAGCCCGAGATTTTGACCATCCCCTCCGACGCGAAGGAGGACGTATGAGCCAGGATAGATTGCAGGTAGGCCAGGTCGTCAGGGCCAAGGCCGGCCGCGACAAGGGTAAACTGTTTCTGGTGGTGGCGCGCGACGAAGCGCCCTATGTGCGGATCGCCGATGGGGCTGCAAGGCGCCTGGATAAGCCCAAACGCAAAAAGGAAAAGCATTTGGAGCCGACACAGGAATACATTTCCAATCTGGCGGAAAAGCTGAATACGGGGGTTCGCGTCTTCGACTCGGAGCTGCGCAAAAGCCTGAACGCCTTAAAGTCCGCATGTACCGATGCGCCGCCCGACGAGGAGGGATAAGTTAAGGTTATGTCAAAGCAGGATGTTATCGAAGTGGAAGGCAAGGTCCTGGAGGCCTATCCAAACGCGATGTTCCAGGTGGAACTGCCCAACGGCCATAAGATACTTGCCCATATCTCCGGAAAGCTCCGCATGAACTTTATCCGGATCTTGCCCGGCGACAAGGTCACTATAGAGCTTTCGCCCTATGATCTGACCAGGGGCCGCATCACCTGGCGTGGCAAAGCCTAAAGCGCAGCCTGCCGCTCCCGCATATTTAAAGCATCAAATGCTCCTTAGGAGGTAATTAACCATGAAAGTCAGACCTTCTGTCAAGCCCATTTGCGAAAAGTGCAAGATCATCAAGCGCAAGGGCCGCGTGATGATCATCTGCGAAAACCCCAAGCATAAGCAGCGCCAGGGCTAAGCCCGGGTAGTTTAAGGGTTTTTGCCCACAGCTTCGGTATAAGGGGCGCTAAGGCACGTACATTCAGTTGTGCCTGCGCGCAAGCGGCTGCATGGGGTCATCCCCGTGATTTGCGCGTGCAAAGCTGCCTTTTGTACATAGATCGATAGTTTCTTTTGTACCAAAGGTATTTCGTAACCAAACCCAAACACGCATAGGAACACGGAGGTGTTTACAGCAATATGGCACGTATAGCGGGCGTTGACCTGCCCAGAGAAAAGCGCGTTGAAATTGGTATCACCTACATCTTCGGCATTGGCCGCACCACCGCCGCCAAGATCATCAGCGAGACCGGGATCAATCCCGATACCCGCGTGAAGGATCTGACCGAGGCTGAGGTTGCCAAGCTGCGCGACTATATCGAACACAATCTGAAGGTGGAAGGCGACCTTCGCCGTGAAGTTTCCATGAACATCAAGCGCCTTGTCGAAATCGGCTGCTACCGCGGCGTTCGTCATCGCCGTGGCCTGCCCGTGCGCGGACAGTCCACCAAGCAGAACGCGCGTACCCGCAAGGGCCCCAAGAAGCAGGTAGCCGGCAAGAAAAAGGCCGCAAAGTAAGGCGTAAGGAGGAAAAATCATGGCAAAGACCACCAGGACCAGAAGGGTCGTGCGCAGGCGCAAGGAGCGCAAGAATATCGAGCGCGGCGCGGCGCATATCGCTTCTTCCTTCAACAATACCATCGTTACCATCACCGATACCGCTGGCAACGCCATTTCCTGGGCTTCCGCCGGTGGCCTCGGTTTCCGCGGCTCCAAAAAGTCCACTCCCTTCGCCGCCCAGACCGCTGCCGAGACCGCGGCCAAGGCCGCGATGGAGCACGGCCTGAAGACCGTTGAGGTTTATGTCAAGGGCCCTGGCTCCGGACGTGAAGCCGCCATTCGTTCCCTGCAGGCCGCGGGCCTGGAGGTTTCCCTCATCAAGGACGTGACGCCCATTCCCCACAACGGATGCCGTCCGCCCAAGCGCAGAAGAGTGTAAGAACAGGAGGTAAAGGTACACCATGGCACGTTATACTGGTTCCGTTTGCCGCCTGTGCAGGCGCGAAGGCACTAAGTTGTTTTTGAAGGGCGATCGTTGCTACTCCGCCAAGTGCGCCATCACCAAGCGCCCCACCCCTCCCGGCCAGCACGGCCAGGCCAGGGCCCGCAAGATGAGCGAATACGGCATGCAGCTGCGTGAAAAGCAGAAGATCCGCCGCACCTATGGCATGCTGGAGACCCAGTTCCGCCGCACCTTCGAAAAGGCCAACCGCCAGAAGGGCGTCACCGGCGACAACATGCTCTCCATGCTGGAGAGGAGACTGGACAATGTGGTTTACCGCATGGGTCTTGCTTCCTCCAGGCCCCAGGCCAGGCAGTTCGTCCGCCACGGCCACATCACCGTGGACGGCAAAAAGGTCAACATCCCCTCTTTCCTGGTGGATGCCGGCCAGACCATCGCCGTGCGCGAGCACAGCCGCGACGTGGAGCACTTCAAGGCTCTGCGCGAGGGCAGCACCCGCACGCTCCCCAAGTGGCTCTCCTTCGATGCTGAAAACCTCACCGGCAGCGTTCTGGCGCTCCCGACGCGCGAGGATGTCGAGATGACCTTCGAAGAGCATCTCGTTGTCGAGTACTACTCCAAGTAAGGCGGCTTGACTTGCCGATGAATGACAGTTTTTTGGTACCCGGAACGTATTGATGAGGGAGGGACATCAATGATCGAGATCGAAAAGCCCAAAATCGAATGTGTCGAGATCAGTGGAGGGAACGATTACGGCAAGTTCGTGATCGAGCCGCTTGAGCGCGGCTTTGGCACGACCTTGGGAAATTCCCTGCGCAGAATCCTGCTTTCCTCTCTGCCCGGCGTCGCGGTTTCTTCCATTCGCATCGATGGCGTTCTGCATGAGTTTTCTACCATACCCGGAGTGAAGGAGGATGTCACGGAGATCATCCTCAACCTCAAAGGCCTGTGCGCCAAGCTGTTCACCGATATGCCCAAGGTTGTGACCATTTCGCAGCAGGGCCCCAAGATCGTGACGGCTGCCGACATCGTGCATGACGAAGAGGTAGAGATCATCAATCCCGACCTGGTCATCGCCACGCTGAACGAGGACGCAAACCTGAATATGGAGATCACCCTGAACAAGGGCCGCGGCTATTTTTCCGCGGAAAGGAACAAGACCCCCAACATGCCCATCGGTGTGCTGCCGGTAGACTCCATCTTCACGCCCATCCGCAAGGTGAACTACACCGTGGAAAACACCCGCGTGGGCCAGGTTACGGATTACGACAAGCTCACTTTGGAAGTATGGACCAACGGAAGCATCAAGCCGGACGAAGCCACATCCATGGCGGCGAAGATACTCTCTGAGCATCTGATGCTGTTTATCAATTTGACCGAAAACGTTGCCCCCGTGGACTTTAACGAGCCCGAGGACAACAAGATGGAAAAAGTGCAGGAGATGACCATCGAGGATTTGGATCTCTCCGTGCGCGCATACAACTGCCTCAAGCGTGCAAACATCAACACCGTAGCGGAGTTGATCCAGCGCAACGAGGAGGACATGATGAAGGTCCGCAACCTTGGCAAGAAATCGCTTGAGGAAGTGGAGCAAAAGCTCGCCGCTCTGGGGCTTGGCCTCAGGCGCAGCGAGGAGTAACTTTAAACGGAGGGAAACACCTATGCCTATGCAGCGCAAACTCGGCAAGCCGGCCGACCAGCGAAAGGCGCTCCTGCGCAACCAGGTTACCCAGCTGATCTGGAACGGTAAGCTCGTAACCACTGAGGCGCGCGCCAAGGAAGTGCGCTCCATCGCTGAAAAGTTCGTGACGTTGGCCATGCGCGAGTGCGATAACACCGTAGAAGTGCAGAAGACCTTCAACAACGAGAAGGGTCAGACCGTAACGGAGACCTTTGTGAACGACGCGCCCTCCAAGCTGCATGCGCGCCGCATCATGATGGCGTATCTGTACGACATCAAAGAGGTCAAGAAGGCCGACGAGTCCAAGGCTGAGTTCAAGGAACGCACCAAGGACAACAAGCATCCCGTGGTGGAGAAGCTGTTCCGCGAATATGGCCCCAAGTACAAAAAGCGCAAGGAAGAGCTCGGTCAGGGCGGCGGTTATACCCGCATCCTGAAGATGGGTCCCCGCAAGGGCGACGGCGCCGAGATGGTCATCCTTGAGTTTGTGTAAACCGTAAGGGAAAAAGACCGTCCGCAAGGTTTTTGCGGACGGCCTTTTTGTTGCGACGGCGACGGCTGCTTTTGCCTTGGCCAAAGCAGGGCATAAAAAGCACGCCGTCGCATTTAAGACGGCGTGCTTTGCACATCGAAAAAGGGCCGTAAGGCCAAAAGCCCGGGACAGCCTCCCTTACTTTACGCTGAAATTGGCGTAAAACGCGGTCTTTTGCTGCACCAGCGTGCGGTCGAAGTCGCCCGTTGCCATAAAATCGCGCACCATCTGGTAGTTGGGGGTGTTGGCGCGGCCGCCGATGCCCATGCATTTGATGGCGGCCACGGCGTTGGCAAACTGGGCGCACTCGCCGGGGTCCATGCCCTCGAGCAGGGCGAACAGATAGCCGCCGTGGTACACATCGCCGGCGCCCAGGGTATCGACCACGTCGATCTTGTAGCCGGGACAGAAGCGGTAACCGCCGTTCCACAGGGCCACGGAGCCTTTGTCGCCCAAGGTGAAGACCACGATCTTGACGCCCTTGCGCTGCAGGGTCAGCATGTTTTCCTTATAGTTCTCGCTCTCGCCGAACAGGGCCTTGTAATAGAATTCAGAACCGATGAACACGTCGATCTTGGGCAGCATGGCCTGCGTTTCTTCGGAAAAGCCGTCGCCGTCGAAGGCGACCAGGCCGCCGCAGTCGTGCATAATATCCGCCAGACGGTGGGAGGGCGCGTCCGCGCGCTCTAAGTGCAGCATGCGGTGGTCGCGCACGAAGGGCTCGTCGATGTCCTCCACGGTGTATTTGCGGCCCGTTCCGGGGCGGCCGATGATGTTGCGGCCCTGGGTGATCTTATCGGAAAGCACCAGGGAGAAGGAGTTGGCGCCGTCGCGGATCATGTGCGATACGTCGATATTGAAGCGCTCATAATCGCGCAGCAAAAAGTCGCCATAGCTGTCGCTGCCGATCACGCCCATCATGGAGCCGTTGCGGCCCAGCTGTCCCAGCGCCGCCAGCGCGGAGGACACCTTGCCGCCGCCCTGCCAGCTGGTTTGCAGGATCCTTGCGCCTTCGTCCTTTTTTGTGGGAAGGTGGTCGATGTGAACCAGATAATCCATAAACGGCGTGCCGAGCGCCACAACGTCTCTCATGAAAAACGCACTCCTGTCTGTGTTGAATTTTTGTGTTTGGGAGCGCGACGCCGCCCACGGCAGGCGGGACGCGCATCTAAACAAATGATAACATATTTATAGCAAAAGTACAATTACCGTAAAGCAAAGCTGTTATTCCGTTTCTAAATTCATACACATTGCGCGAAAACGGCTAAAATCGTTCTTAGGCTTGTTCGCGATGTTTTCCCATGTTAAGATACAATAAAGGCGGCCTGTACCGCCCAAAGGAAAGAAAGGATGGATGATTTCATGTTTAGGAATTATGAAGCGGAGGCTGTGCGCAGCTAGCGACGGCTACGCGCACAAAACCCGATAGCCGTCGCTTTCCCAAAGCCAAATTCGCTAACACTGGAGGGAAAGCATGGGCTATAGCAAGGCGCAGGATGTCCTGCCCAAGGAACTGCTCCTGCTGGTACAGGAATATGTGGATGGACGGCTGCTTTATATTCCCCGCAAAACTTGCGCGCGCAGCGCGTGGGGCAGCGTCAGCGGGGCGAAGGAGTTTTTGCAAAGGCGCAACGCACAGATTGCCGCGGACTTTCGCGGTGGCGTCGGTGTAAAGGAGCTGGCACAAACCTATTTCCTGTCCGAAAAGAGCATTCAAAGGATTCTTCGCGAATGCGAACCCTCCCAGAGCGCGCCGGACGGCGCCAGGCAGGAGGAAAACCCGTGAATCGCGAGAACAAAAGAAGAACGTTTGACAAAACCTATTACAAAACCCACCCGTCCGACGAGACCTTCACCTGCCGGCAATGCGGCCGACCGGTGATCCCCGAGGGCGCGGGCAGCGGGCACCGCAACCATTGCCCCAACTGCCTCTGCAGCCTGCATCTGGACGTGGAGCCGGGCGACCGCGCCGCCGACTGCGGCGCGCTGATGGAGCCGGTGTCCGTGTGGGTGAAAAAGAACGGCGAGTGGGCCATCATTCACCGCTGCCGCCGCTGCGGCGTGCTGCATCAAAACCGCATCGCCGCGGACGACAACCCGATGAAGCTGATGTCCCTGGCCCTAAAACCGCTGACATCGCCGCCCTTTCCCCTGGAATACATCCGGGAGCTGACAAACCAGATGGGCGGCCAGGGCAGCATGGACTAAACGAAAAAGGGAGCGAACCGATTTGGTTCGCTCCCATACGTTTTGGAGAAAGAGGAGTTTTAAGCGTTTTGCGCCAGGAAGGCTTCCACCTGGGCCCTTTTTTCAAACAGCACGCAGCCGCCCGTGTGGAAATCGTCCAGCATGCCGTCCGACTGCAGGGCCTGGAACAGGCGGGAGTTCAGCGCTTCGCGCAGGGAGGTATCCCTGACGTTGATGTCCGAATAGGGAGAGAAGGGGCAGGGCTCTGCGCCGCCGTGCGAGTTGATGTGGAAAAAGCCGCGGCCCGCGGCCACGCAGCCGCCGGTTTCCTTTTCATCGCCGGGGAAGGAGATGAACACCATCTCCGGCACCTCGTCGCGCAAAACGGCGATGCGCTGCGCGGCGTATTCGCGCTCGGGTTCGGAGGGGGCCAGGCGCTTTGTTTCCTCGGAAACGGGCACATATTCCACAAAGATCATCGCCCGGCAGCCCAGGGAGACGAGGTTGTCGATAAATTCGCGGGAATAGACCTGCTGCATGTTCTCCGTGGTCACGGTGATGGACACGCCAAAGATCAGGTCGCGGGCCTTAAGGCTTTGCATGGACTGCAGCACCACCTGATACACGCCGTCGCCGCGGCGGCGTCGGTGGCGGCCTCGTCGCCCTCGATGCTGATGATGGGCAGCAGATTGCGATGCTTATCGAACATGTCCATGTATTTTTCGCCGATGAAATAGCCGTTGGTGAAGATGGGGAACAGCAGCTTATCGTGTCCCGCAGCGGCGTCGATCACGTCCTTGCGCAACAGGGGTTCGCCGCCCGCCAGCAGGATGAAGCTCACGCCCAAATCCTCGGCCTCAGTAAAGATCTTGTCCCAATCGTCGCCGGAGAGCTGCTCCACGGGTTCGTCGTCCAGGCAGGCCTGGTTCTGGCGCGAATAGCAGCCCGCGCAGTGCAGGTTGCAGCTGCTGGTGATGCTGGCGATGAGGAAGGGCGGCACGTGCTCGCCCTTTTGCTCGGCGTTAAGGCGCTTTTGGCTGGCCGCGGCGGCCGCCCTGCCAAATTTGGCAAGGAAAAGGGTCTCACGGGGGTTTTTGAAGGTGGCGCGCACGGCGTCGGACACCAGAAGGGACACGCCTTTGGACATGTATTCCTGCAGATTGAAGGTTTCGCTCATATTGACCTCACAAATAATTCTTTTTAAGGATATGCGCTGCAGCGGGACAGCTATACGTTACCACCAGTATACAACGAAAACAATTAAATTGCAAGCAATGAAAGAAAGGGCAACTCCGCAAAGACGTTTTTTATCATTAGGGAGGTCGATGTTTGCATAACACGAAATTTTATGCTACATTGAGAGAAAAAGAGGAAACCTTTCCAGCCGGCCAACAGACCGGCGACCGCCCTTGTGCCATGGATAAAGAGGTGAACACGCATGCCGCTGCGCGAAAGCTCCGATTTTATGGCCGGCGCCAACGAGCGCGACCGCGCCGGGTTTTCGCTGTTTTCTGGAAAAAAGCCGCTTTCCCGAAAGACGATCTTCATCGGCGCGGCGATCTTCGTCGCGGTGGTGGTGGGGCTGGTCATCCTGTGCCTTTTGCACAAGCCGACCCCCTAAAGAGAAAAGAAAAAACATCGGGCGGGCATCCAAGGGATGCCCGCCCGCTTTGTCTGCGCAAAAAGGGCTTAGTAGCCGAACACTTCCCTGGCTGCGGCCATGTTTTTACGCACGTCCACGCCAAAGGGGCAGCGCGTTTCGCACACCCCGCAGCGGATGCAGTCGCCCGCATGCTTTTCCAGTGCGGCGTAATGCTCGCGCACGGTTTCCGGCAGCGTATCCTGCGCCTTGGCCAGGTGCAGGAATTTGGTCACGGTGGCGACGTCGATCTGCTTTGGGCAGGGTGCGCAGTGGCTGCAATACATGCAGTGCCCCTGCCAATTGATCTTGGGGAAGGCGGCAAAGGCCGCGGCATAGTCCTTTTGTGCATCGGAAGCGTCGCAGTAGGCAGCGCTTTGGTAAAGCTCGTCCAGCGTGCGCGCACCGGGCAGTACCACGGACACGGCGGGCCTGGACAGGGCGTAATGGATGCATTGGTTGACGGTGAGCGCCGCACCGGCGGGGGAAAGCTTTTCATCCAGCAGATCGCCGCCGCCGAAGCACTTCATCACCGTGATGCCCACGCCCAGGCGCTGGCAGGTTTCGTACAGGCGCTGGCGGTCGGGGTCCATGTTGGTAAGCTCGCCTGCATAGGCCTCGTCCGCCCACAGGGCGTTGCAGTCTTCGTTTGCCGGCTGCAGGTCATAACAGGGGTTGACGGAGAACATCAAAACCTCGATGCCGCCCTCGACCACGGCGCGCTCGGCCACCAGCGGGTTGTGGCTGGAAAGGCCGATGTGGCGGATGCGGCCCTGGGCCTTGAGCTCGCGGGCATAGTCCAGGATGCCGTTTTGCACGATCTGCTCCCAGTCGGCCATGGCGTCGCAGTAGTGGATCATGCCCACGTCTATGTAGTCGGTTTGAAGCAGCGCCAACAAGTCCTCAAAGGCCTGCTTGACCTCGCCAAGGTCGCGCGTGCGCAGGTACTGGCCGTTTTTCCACACGGAGCACAGGTGCGCCTGGATGAGGAACTTCTCGCGCCGGCCCCGGATCGCCCTGCCCACCGCGCGGCGCAGATCGGGGTCCGAGGCGTACAGGTCGAAATAGTTGATGCCGAGCGTTTCCGCCGCATCGAGCATTTTCTGCGCCATGGCGTAGTTCTCCTGCGAAAGCCCTTCGCAGCCAAGGCCGATGACGCTGGCCTGAAGGCCGGTGTTTCCAAGCTCGCGATATTGCATATGATCCACCGATCCTTTCCAATCAACTTCTTTTGATAGATTCCACCTGCAGGGGCATTTTCCTGCCTGCCCGCGTCAGTTCTGGCGCAGCGAAAGCGTCTTGCCGTCGCAGGTCAGGGTGACATTGCCGTCCTTTGTTTCAAAGAACTGCACGCCGCGCTCCTGCAAAAGCGCCAGGGTCTTGTCCTCGGCGGGGTTCTTTTCGGAGGAACAGATGACGGCATATTGGGGGCTGAGCTGTGCCAGCAGCTCGTCCAGGGCCTTGTTGAACGCGCCGTGGTGCGGCATCTTCAAAAAGTCGCAGGCAGGCGGTTCGCTCTCCAGCCATTGACGGATGCGCTTCTTTTCGATATCCCCGGCAAACACCAGGCGCTGATCGCCATGGGTCAGGGTGAGGATGAGCGAAAAGTCGTTATCCATTTCTTCATCGCTGTCCGCCGGAATCTCGTAGGAAGCGGGCGGCTCCACCAGCGCCTGCGCGGTTCCAAAGGCAAAGGTAAGCGGCTCCGTCAGGCGTTCAGGCTCGATGGACTTGGCCGCCAGCGCGTCCATAAAGGAAAGGTAATCCGCGCTGGTTCCTTCGTAGGCGGGCAGCAGCACCCGATCCACGGGCAGGGCGTTTACCAGCGTGTCCGCGCCGCCCACGTGGTCCTTGTCAAAGTGGGTGATGAGCAGCACGTCCACCTTTTTGATCCCCTGCGCGACGAGAAAGGAGACGATCTCCGCACCGTCGTCGTCCTCGCCGGTGTCCAGGACCAGGGTCTTATCATTCGTGCGCACGACGATGGCGTCCGCCTTGCCCACCTTTAGGAAGGCTGCGGTAAGCATGTCCGCTTCCTCCTGTGGGGCCGGCGGCTTTGCGCAGCCGATAAAGGGCAGCAGGCAGACGGCCAGCAGCAGGGAAAACAATCTTTTGTATTTCAAAGGCAAACCTCCTTTTTTTGATGGCGCAAGGCTCATTTGCTTAAGGCAAACGCGGCGGCCTGCAAAAGCCAGGCCAGCAGCTGCGCATCGATCTCTTCCGCGGAGCCGATCGTTACATGGTGCGTCCAGCGCCCGGAATACGCTTCCACGGCCGCATCGATGCGCGATGAGCAGAGCCTTTCCGGCAGGCCGAAGCTGATGGTCAGGAAGGGGTCGGGCCTTTCCCCGCGCTTGCGCACGGGCAAAAAGGACGCCGCCGCGAACAGGTATCGACAATAAAACGAGATCTGCGTCTTGTGCGTTCGTATTTCAAACGGCACAGCGCGATCCAGCAGCGCTTGACGCAGGCACAGATACAGCGGAAAGGCCGGCGCATGGCCGTCGAAAAACTGCAGCTCGTCCAGGCTCAAATCCTGCATGCGCGTCCCCCCTTTGCCAAAGCGCCTGTGTGTTTTGCACACAGTATACCACAAAGAAGGACCTCTTTGCCGCCTGTCCTCCGCAAAAAAGGAAAAGCCGCGGGCAGCGGCTTTTCCAGGTGGATTGATTTGTGGAAAGGGTTATTCTGCGGCGTCTTTCAGCTCTATTACGCGGTAACCGCAGACAGGCAGGGAGATCGGGCCTTCCACCGGCTCGCCCAGCAGCACGTCCGTCCCCGCGGGCAGTGTTACAGCAACCTCCTTGCCGGAGAAGTTCAATACGAACAGGCGCTTGCCGCGGCAGGTGACCTGCACGTCCCTGGGCAGGTTTGCGATGGGCCGATACACGCCCGCCTGTGCGGACAGCCCATCGTAGAGCCCTTCCAGCAGCGCCATGTCCGGCCGCGAGGCGATGTAATAGGCCTTGCCCTTGCCGTAGCTGTTTACCGTCACGCAGGGCTCGCCGGCATAAAAGTCGCTTGCGTAGCTGCCCAGCACCTGCGCGCCTTCGGCGTGGATCAGATCGCACATATCCCTGCAGGCGTAGGTCTGGCCGTTCAGGCTGATGCCGTTTTGTTCGTCGTCGTACAGGGCGTCGGTCTCCTCGATCCAGATGCCCAGCACGTCGCGCAGGGGCCCCGGGAAGCCGCCCAGGAACACCAGGTCGTCCTCGTCCACGCGGCCGGTGAGGCAGGTGCACACCAGCGTGCCGCCGCCGCGCACAAACTGGGCCAGGCGCTCGGCGCAGCTCGGGCGCAGCATGTAGAGCATGGGCGCGGCGATCAGCTTATATTGCGAGAAATCGCAGCTTTCGTCGATCACGTCCACATCCAGGCCCAGGGCTTTTAAGGCGCGGTAGTGCTCCAGCACGGTTTCCAGATAGTGCTTTTCCCTGCGCGGGCCCTGCGCGTCCTCCAGCGCCCAGCGGTTCTCCGTGTCGTAGATCAGGGCCGCCTGCGCCTTCACCATGGTGCCCTGCGTGCCCTGCAGCTTTTGCAGCAGTTCGCCCACGGCCTGCACGTCGCCAAAAACGCGGGTGTGCTCGTGCCCCACGTGATCCACTACGGCGCCGTGGAATTTTTCGCTGGCGCCGCGGCTCTTGCGCCACTGGAAATACTGCACGGTGTCCGCACCGTGCGCCACCGCCTGCAGGCTGGACAGCACGTGCATGCCCGGCTTTTTCAGCTTGCAGACCTCGGCCCAGTTCACCTGGCTGGGGGTGGATTCCATCAGGGCAAAGGGCCGCTGCTTGAGCGAGCGCATCCAGTCGTAATTGAAGGCCGCGCGCAGGGACGCCTGCGAATCGTCGTACCCCCAGCGAGGATAGTTGTCAAAGCTGGCAAAGTCCATTTCCCTGGCCAGGGCGAAGTAATCCAGACCGTCGAAGATATCCATCAGGTTGGCGGTGATGGGAAGCTCCGGCGTGAGCCTGCGGATGTGCACGGCCTCCATGCGCATAAAGTCTGCCGTCTGATAAGTGACAAAGCGCTTCCAGGCCAGGTTCAGGCCGTGGATGCTGGTTTCCCCGTGGGGCATGGGGCTGTGCAGTTGGCTCCAGTCGGTGTAGGTCTTGCTCCAGAACGCCGTCCACCAGGCATGGTTGAGCTGATCCAGCGTGCCGTAGCGCTGCTTCAAATAGCTGCGGAAGGCCTCCTGGCAGTACTCGCAGTGGCATTCGCCGCTGTATTCGTTGGAGATGTGCCAGCCCTTGACTGCCGGATGGCTGCCGAAACGCGAGGCCAGGGCCAGGTTCATCCGCGTGACGAAGGCGCGGTACACCGGTGACGTCATGCAGTGGTTGTGCCGCCCGCCGTGCAGGTTGCGCTGGCCGGAACGGTTCACGCGCATGACCTCGGGATATTTTGCGTCCATCCAGGCAGGACGTGCGCCGCTGGGCGTGGCAAGGAACACGCCGATGCCCGCCGCGTGCAGGTTATCCAGCACCTCTTCCAGCCAGTCGAAGTCGTATTCGCCCTCGCGCGGCTCCAGCGCGGCCCAGGCGAAGATGCCGACGCTCATCAGGTTGCAGCCCGCCAGCTTCATCAGGCGGATGTCCTCCTGCAGGATATCGGGGCGGTCGCGCCACTGGTCGGGGTTGTAGTCGCCGCCGTGGGCGAGATAGGGCAGATGCAGGCTGGGCATGGCGATTACCTCCTGTAAGAAAAAATCATAGCTTTTATTTTATTGTACTGAAGGCAAAAACCGCCGTCAAGCGCCTTTGACGGGCTTTGGCCAAAGACACAAAAAAGACGCGGAAAGCATGAACTTCCGCGTCGTTATAAACTATGTAAGCGGTTTAGATGTATCTGCGCAGGCAGTCCTTCATGAGCTTTTCCCATTCGGGGCCTTCGGGCACGCGGCGGCAGGTATCGTCCAGCATGTCGCTGTCCTTTTTGCTCAAAAGGTTCATCTGCTTCCAGGTGCCGTTGAAGCCCAGGCGCTTGGCCAGCTGGTAGCGGCGGATCTCATGGGGATCCTGGGCCAGGAACTCGTCCATATAGGCGATCAGGGAGGCGGTGTCGGTCAGGGGGCCTTCCAGCTCCTGCATGAGGTTGATCATGTGGTCGGTGTACACATTGCCGGTGCAGCCCTCCACCTTGGTGAGGAAGCGGCGCATTTCCAGGAACTGCTCCATATCGGTGCACTCGTCGAACAGGCCGTTTTGCTGGTCCTCCCACAGGGGCGTGCCCTTGATGACCACGGCGGTGCGCAGGCGCACGAAGCTGGGGTTGACGGCGTTGATGACGCGGGCGGTCTCGTCGGCGTTATGGTCGCTGAGCTTTTTGCCGCCGATGCCGGCCATGAGGAAGGTGGAAAGCTCGATGCCGGCCTGCATGACGTTGCGGCCGCCGACGATCTGCTGCTCGCTGGTGCAGCCCTTCTGGATGCGCTCAAGCACGATGTCGGAGCCGGTCTCAAACCCGGCGTGGATGCGGCCAAGACCGGCCTCCTTAAGCTCCGCATAGCCCTCGGGCGTGATGCGGCCCAGGGTATCGGGACGGCCGTAGGAGGTGATGCGGGTGGTTTCGGGCAACTGCTTGCGGATATAGCGGATGACCTCGGCCAGATCGGGGGCCTTCAGGATCATGGCGTCGGCGTCCTGCAGGAAAATGGAATACTCGCCGTAGTTGATCCAGTTGTACAACATGGCGTAGCACTGGCGCTCCTCGGGCGAAAGGGAGGAATACTCGCGGTTGATTTCGTCCATATCGAACTCGCCGGAGCTGTCGCGGTGCTTTAGGATGCGGTCGCGGTAGCGCGCCATCATATCGATCTCGCTCTTGAGGGTTTCGATCGGGCGCAGGCAGAAGGTTTCCGTGCGGTAGTTGTTGCAGAAGCGGCATCTATTCCAGGCGCAGCCCCTGGTCACGCGGATCAAAAGGCTGGCGGCTTCGCTGGTGGGGCGAATGGGACCAAGCTCGAATACGTCTTTGGACATAAAAGCGTTACTCCTTATGCAAATTTTCCGCTATTTTAGCATATTTGGCCTCTTCTGTAAAGCAAGGCGGGGGAAAGGAGAGGTTAAGAAACGGAAGCCAACATGTTCAAAAACAAAAGACGCGCATTTCGCGCGCCCAAACACACGCCCAGCCCTTCGGAGCCGATCCATCCGAAGGGCGCGGGCTTTTCCTTAATCCACTTTTCGGTTACTGCATGCTTAGTGTACCACATGCATACCAACGCCATACCAACAAATAAGGCCGTTTTTTGACCCAATTCAAAAAAATTCGCTTTTTTTGCGGGAAAATGGCACGGATTTGTTTTGCGTCTGTGGATTCATACGCCGCAGCACCAGAGAAAAACCCGCCGGCCGATTTCGACCGACGGGCTGGCTTGTGCGTTTGGGGTTTACGGAAGCGTTTGGATGAACTTCTCCACCTGTTGATCCCAGAAGCGCCATTCGTGGCCGTAGGGGCCCTCGTCCCAGGTCACGTCGTAGCCGAGATTGAGCAGATGATCGCGGTACTCGGCGTTGACCTTGTACAGGCGGTCCTCTGTTCCGCAGGAAAGATAGATCGGCGGCAGGGGCGCTTTGCTCTGCTTGCGGACCTCGGCGGCGGCGAAGCCGTCGTATTCGCTGCCGATCACCTTGTTGGGATCGCCGAAGATGCTTTCGCTCCCGGGCATGCGGAAGGTGCCGGCCACATACTCCTGGGCGATGCCGATGCCCGAGGAGAAGGAGCCGATGCGGGAATAGCGCTCCGGATGCCTAAGGCCGATGCGCAGGGCGCCGTAGCCGCCCATCGAAAGCCCGGCGATGTAGTTATCCTTAGGATCGTCGGAGGTCGGGAACATGGAGTGCACAAATTCCCAGATCCGCTCGGTCAAAAGATCCTCCCAGGCGGGGCCGGCTACCTGGTTGACCCAGCAGCCGTTGTTGCCCGTGGGGCATACCACGATGAGGCCCTTTTCCTCGGCATACAGCTCGATCATGGTATACCGGGGCCAGTCCGTGGCGTTGCCAAGGCCGCCGTGCAAAAGCCAAAGCACCGGCAGGTTTTGCTTGGCGTAGTATTCCTTTGCGCTAAGTCCGGCTTCCTTAGCCTTTTGACTGCGCGCGTATTCGGGGATGATCACATCCAGGGAAACGTCGGGAAGACCGGTGTGTATCTGCAAGCGTGCCATCAGAACCTCTCCTTTCTAACGGGGGCTTTGGTGAGCGGGAGCCACTCCAGATAATCCTTCAGAGCCCCATCCCAGAATTCAAAGTTGTGGGTGCCCGGCCGCTGGATGAAGGTGTGGTCCATGCCCAGCTTTACGAAATGATCCCGTGCCACTACGTTGAAGTCCCAGGTAAAGTCTTCGGTGCCCACCGTCTGGAAGGTTTTGGGGATTTCGATGCCCTTTTCCTTGAGCTGCGAGGTGAGGTAAAGCAGGTCGCGGTCGGTGCCGGTGATGGTGTCCCCGCCGCCAAAGCGCGGGTCGTTGGCATGCAGCCTGCGCACATCCTCAGCCACATCCAGGGGGCTGGAGAAGGAGCCCACGCACGCGTACAGGTCGGGACGGGTCATCGCGCAGCGATAAGCGCAGTAGCCGCCGTAGGAAAGGCCGGCGATGAAGTTATCCTGCCGCCTGCTGGAGATGGGGAACAAAAAGCCCATAACCTCAGGCAGTTCCTCGGTGATGTAGCCCATGGTGTCCACCATGGGGTCATGGCCGGACGGGTCCTGGATGGTGGGCATGATGACCACGAGTTTGGCCGCATCGCAGGCACGCTGCACCATGGCGTCCAGCGCCCAGGCGGTGTAATCGTCCCCGCCGCCGTGGATCAGCCATAGAACCTGGTAAACCTCGTCCTTGTTGTAGGAGGCCTTGGAAATGTTGCGTCCCCAGCCGCCGCCGCTGGGCGCCGCGGGCAGGAAGACGGAAACGTCTGTGTTTCCGTGCAGTTTTTCCGACGTGAAGGTCAGTCGGGCATACGCCATACTAAGACTCCTTTCTCGCTTGCGTGTTCAAGTTTTTACCTTTTCATCATAACAGAGTAAAGGCGCTTTGTAAAACAAAAACTAATGTTTTTTCCTGACGATACTTTAGCCGCATCCAAATCAAAGGCAAGGCCGATACTTTGCCATAATTTCGTCTTGCACAGGACCTTTTGTCTATGGTATAAAAATGTTAAGAACAGATTTAGAACTCTGCCACCCATACAAAGCGGGCGGCAGGACCACAAAACGCCGCAAAAAAGAGGGTTTGACAGGATGAAGAGAGACATCGCCAGATTCCGCGCTGCGTACCATTCCAGCGCCAAAGATTACGACCACACGGCCCACCTGACCACCTTCGATTCCAAGCTGCCCTGGATCAGCGCCGGCAGCGGGGAAGAATGGATCACCATAGACCTTGGAACCGTTTCCCGTATCGAGACGGTTTCTATCCGCTGGGGCGAGGCGTTCGCCAGGGCCTACGAGGTGCTGGTTTCTCCGGACGGAAAGGATTGGCTGTCTGCCGGCGCAGGCTGCGCGGCGGCGGACACGGAAACGCAGACGGCGGTTCATCAAAGCGGCCGCTATGTCAAGCTCCTGTGCCGGGACTGCTCCGGCGCGAACTATGTCGTTTACAAAATCGAGGTCTTTGGCGATAACGACCTGGCCTATGCGCTGCCGCCAATGCCCGACGCGCAGGCGGACGGCACACAGCTTTTGAGCGGCGGCAATTGGCGTATTTGCCGCGCGGAGCAGGTGGACGGCGACGGCGCGGCCCTGTCCGACGCCGCGTACGACGACAGCGGCTGGCTGCCCGCGACCGTGCCCGGCACGGCGCTTATCTCCTACCTGAACGCCGGCGCCATCCCCGACCCCGACTACGACGACTGGCAGTTCCAGATCTCCGAGGCGTATTTTACCGCCGATTTCTGGTATCGCAACCGCTTCGCCATTCCCGCTGAAAAGCAGGGCCGGCGGGTCTATTTGAACTTCCAGGCCATCAACTGGAAGGCGGATGTGTATTTCAACGGACAAAGGCTTAAAAATAGCCTGCAAGGCCGCGAGCATTCCATCGAGGGCGCGTTCATCCGCGCCAGGTTCGACATCACGGATCTGGCGGTCTTCGGCGGCGAAAACCAGCTTGCCGTGTACATCTATAAAAACGAGACGCCGGGCCTTGTCACCACCCAGGGCCTGGCCTTCGGCCCCGGACCCAACGGCGGACTGCTGGGCGCGGACAACCCCACCATGCACGCGGCCGTGGGCTGGGACTGGCTGCCCACCATCCGCGGGCGCGACATCGGCATTTACGGCGACGTGACGATTAGCTACAGCGGCGCTGCGGAGCTGGTCGATCCCTGGATTCAGACCCACCTTGCCCTGTTGGATGAAAAGGTGGCCGTTCCCGCCGAAAACCTGATGCTGAGAAGTGGCGTGCGCATCGACGGAAAGAATGAAGCGCTCAAGGACTGGCAGGGCGGGGAAGGCGACGGCTTCGTGGTCGATTTAGGCGAGGCCCTCACCCTGGGCACGGTCACGCTGGTCTGGGGCAGCGAGGCGGGCGGCGCGGCCGCCGATATGGAAAGCCGCCATCCGGAACAGTTTTCGCTGGAAACTTCCTGCGACGGACAGACTTGGACGAATTTCGACGCCTATCCGGGCGGTGAGGTGGACGCCGGGCGCTTCGGCAAGCTGCAGGCGGAGGCAAACCCCGTCAGCGCGTGTTTTGCCGGCGATTCCTTAGCCGACAGCGTACAGGGAGGCACGGCCCTGGTGACGCTGGACCTTTCCCGCTTCGGCAGGGGCGTGGTGCAAAGGCCCTTCTTCATGCCAAACCGGGTGCGCTTCTTAAGGTTTACGGTGCAAAAACGGCGCGAATTAAACGGCAAACCGGTGGATACCCGCATCCGCGAGCTGCTTGCCTACGCCCAAAGCCCGGAACAGGTGGAGCAGACGGTCGAGCATAAATATGTACTGGATACCGAAAAAGCCGATCTGACCTTCCAAACGGAGATCAAAAACCGCGGCGATAAGCCCATAAGCGCCCAGTTGTGTGTAAAGGTTTTGCCGGGCGATGTAACGGCCTGCTGCACGATAGAGATCCCCGCCGGAGAAACGCTGCCGGTGGAGCTGCCCTTCCTGCTGCCCAAGCCCAGGCTTTGGTGGCCGAATACCTACGGGGAGCAGTTCCTGTATACCGCTCAGGCGCAGGTGAAGATCCAGGGCGAGGTCAGCGACGAAAAGAGCTTCCGCTTTGGCGTCAGGCGCTTTGATTATCCCATCGACGGCGGGCTGCTCACCCTGTACTGCAACGGCGTGCGCATCCTGTGCAAGGGCGGCAACTGGGGCATTGACGACGGTATGAAGCGCGACACGGCCCGCGTGCTGGACGATAAGGTGCGCCTGCACGCCGAGCAGAACATGACCATGATCCGCAACTGGGTGGGCATGACGGGCCATCCCGGCTTTTACGACGCCTGCGACAAGTACGGCGTGCTGATCTGGGACGATTTCTGGCTGGCAAACCCCGTGGACGGGCCGGAGCCCAACGACAGGGCCATGTTCCTGGAAAACGCCGCCGACAAGGTGCGCATGGTGCGCAGCCATCCGTCCCTTGCCCTGTACTGCGGCCGCAACGAGGGCAACCCCATCGAGGAGCTGAACAAAGGCCTGGAGGAACTGACGCAGGGCCTGGACGGCACGCGCATCTATTTTCCCCATTCCGCCAGCCTGCCCGTGGGCAGCGGCGGCGGCTATTCCCTGGCAGGCCCCGGCCCGGACAAGGGCGTCAAGCAGTACTTTGACGACGTTTCCTCCTCGGTGCTGCGCAGTGAGCGCGGCATCCCCAACGTGCCGGCTCTGGAATCGCTGCAGCGCTTCTTAAAGCCCGAGCACCTTTGGCCCATCAACGAGGTGTGGGC
>JBNRMU010000049.1:0-4143 GCA_050309765.1 Christensenellales bacterium | reverse complement strand
TTTCTTTCCTGCGCACCGCCGTCCATGAAGCCCTGCAGCTGCACGCCCTTTCTTACATACAAAAGCCCGCAGCCCTTGGGCGCGCCCAGCTTATGGCCGGAAAGGGACAAAAGGTCTATCGGCATAGCTTGCAGGTCAAAGGCCATGTTGCCCACGGCCTGCACCGCGTCCGTATGAAAGGGCACGCCCACTTCCCGGCAGAGCTGCCCGATCTCGCAGATGGGCTCTATGGTGCCGATCTCGTTGTTGGCCGCCATGACGGAAACCAGGATGGTGTCCCCGCGCAGGGCGTTTTTGACCGCGGCGGGGTCCACCAGGCCGTCCTTGTCAACGGGCAGGTACGTGACCGCAAAGCCCTGCTTTTCCAGGGCCATACAGCTGTGAAGCACCGCGTGATGCTCGATTGAGGAGGTGACGATGTGGCCACGGCCCTTTTTCAGGGCGATGCCCTTGATCGCCCAGTTGTCGGCTTCCGTGCCGCCGGAGGTGAAGTAGATCTCGTCCTTCTGCGCGCCCAGGGCGGTTGCCGCCCGCCCGCGCGCAAGCTCCAGCAGGCGCTTGGCCTCGCGGCCGAAGGCGTGCGTGGAGGAGGCGTTGAGCGGCGCGCCCGTGAGCACGGGCAGCACTTCCTGCGCTACCTCGGGCAAAAGGGCCTGCGTGGCGGCGTTGTCCAGATAGATCGGGTTCATAGCGGTTCCTTTACAGCATGTCGTATTCGTTGCACAGGGGATGCAGGGGCGCTTCGTCCTCCTCGATGTCGGCAAAGCGGTTCTGCGGCGTTTCCCAGTAGTTGTCCCTGTTGTCGTCGTTGATGGAGGAAACCTCGCCCACCACCAGGGGGCCGAAGCCTTCCTTGGCGCCGAAAACGTGGTAGATGTAGGGCGTGATCCTGACCGAATCGCCGGGATGGATCAATACCTCCTCGCCCGGCTGCACGGTGAGCTGCAGGCCGTCCGAGGAAATGACCACGGGCGATTGCCGATCCACGGTGCCGTCCGGCAGGCGGTTGTAAAAATACATGCTCATCACGCCGCCCGCGCGGTTGATGATGTCCTCGGTCTTTGTGATATGGTAGTGGTTGGGCAGGTACTGCCCCTCGCGCAAAAGGATGTACTTTTCCGCATAGGGCGAGCCCACGGACTTGTCCGTCAGGCTGCCGTTGCGCACGGTGAACAGCACCGCGCCCGTTTTCTCGAAGCAGCCGCTGCCAAAGTCGGTGATGTCCCAGCCCTGCATCACGGCCCGTAGGGCGGAGATGTTGTTCTTTTGCGCGCGCCAGGTATCCATGTCCCAGTAGGCAAAGCGCGGCAGGTGGATGTTGTTCTGCTTAAGCAGCGCCTTGGCCCAGGCAAGGGCCCCATTGATTTGCGATCGTTTCACGGGAAATGCCTCCCTTTAATTGCCAGGTTTACAGCCTTTACAGCCAAAGAGTAGCACCGCCCGCGCGCCCTTGTCAACCGCGAAAAAAGGCGCGTTTTGCGGGCAGAGAGCATCCCTTGCGGCACTTGACAAATACGGGCATTGAAAATATAATGCTTTTACAGGCGGCATGGGCGCTGTGGATCGATTTTCCACGGCGCTTTTCACATAAAACTGACAGCCGCCAGGATGCGACAGATGCGGAAACGGGGGAAGTGCCCATGACGGACGTGCCCAAAATCTTCGGCGAACTCGTCTTCAACGACGAGACCATGCGCGCGCGCTTGCCGAAGGAGATCTACAAAGCGCTGAAAAAAACCATAGAGGAAGGCAAAACGCTGGATTTGAGCCTGGCCAACGCCGTGGCAAGCGCCATGAAGGACTGGGCCATGGAAAAGGGCGCCACGCACTTTACCCACTGGTTCCAGCCGCTCAATGGCGTCACCGCCGAAAAGCACGACTCCTTTATCTCGCCTGTGGCGGGCGGCGGGGTCGTGATGGAGTTTTCCGGCAAGGAGCTCATCCGCGGCGAAACGGACGCCTCCTCCTTCCCCTCGGGCGGGCTGCGCGCCACCTTTGAGGCCAGGGGCTACACGGCCTGGGACCCCACCTCCTATGCCTTCATCAAGGACGGGGTTTTGTGCATCCCCACGGCGTTTTGCTCCTATTCCGGCGACGCGCTGGACCAGAAGACCCCGCTTCTGCGCTCCATGGACGCCATCTCCCGCCAGGCGGTGCGCGTTTTGCGCCTGTTCGGCCGCGAGGCGGAGTATGTGCGCCCCACCGTCGGCCCCGAGCAGGAGTATTTCCTCATCGACCGCGACGTGTACTTAAAGCGCAAGGACCTGATCTACACCGGCCGCACGCTCTTTGGCGCCGATCCGCCCAAGGGCCAGCAGCTGGAGGATCACTTCTTCGGCACCATCAAGCCCCGCGTGGGCGCCTTCATGAAGGAGCTGGACGAGGAGCTCTGGCGCCTGGGCGTGCTCTCCAAGACCGAGCACAACGAGGTGGCCCCTGCCCAGCACGAGATGGCGCCGGTGTTTTCCACCACCAACCTTTCCACCGACCACAACCAGCTGACCATGGAAACGCTCAAAAAAGTGGCCCTTCGGCACAACATGGTCTGCCTTTTGCACGAAAAGCCCTTTGCCGGCGTGAACGGCAGCGGCAAGCACAACAACTGGTCCCTCACCACGGACAAGGGCGAAAACCTGCTCGACCCCGGATCCACCCCCTACGACAACGCGCAGTTCCTTTTGTTCCTCTGCGCGGTGATCAAGGCCGTGGACGAGCATCAGGACCTGCTCCGCGTTTCCGTGGCAACGGCCGGCAACGACCACCGCATGGGCGAGGACGAGGCCCCGCCCTTCATCATGAGCATGTTCCTGGGCGACGAGCTTTCCGCCGTGCTGGAGGCGCTGGAGAGCGGCAGCGGCTATGCCGGAAGGGACGCCATGGAGATGGAGCTGGGCGTGGACGCGCTGCCCCACTTCCCCAAGGATAACACCGACCGCAACCGCACCTCGCCCTTCGCCTTTACCGGCAACAAGTTCGAGTTCCGTTCCCTGGGGGCCTCGGCCTCCATCGCCATGACCAACACGGTCTTAAACACCATCGTGGCCGACGAGCTCATGTTGATCGCCGATCAACTGGAAAAGGCCGAGGATTTTTCCGCCGCCTTAAAGCAAACCGTGGTGGACATCATCAAAGCCCATAAGCGCATCATCTTTAACGGCAACAACTATTCCCCAAAGTGGGTGGAGGAGGCCGCGCGCCGCGGGCTGCTCAACGTTCCCTCCACGCCGGAGGCCCTGCCGCTTTTGCTCAAGGAAGAAAACGCGGCCCTGTTTGCAAGGCACCACGTGCTAAACAGCAGCGAGATCCATTCCCGCTACGAGATCCTGATGGAAAACTACTGCAAGGTGCTCATTATCGAGGCCACCTGCATGTGCAACATGGTGCGCAAGTCCATCCTGCCCGCGGTGATCGAGTACTCCCGCGTGGTGGCGGAAACCGCCCTGACGAAAAAGCAGCTTTCCGAGGACATCGATACCTCGGTGGAGGAAGCCCTGGTCAAGCGCATCTCCAGCTGCACCACGCAGCTCAACCAGAGATTGAGCGAGCTGCTCTCCGCCATCCATGAGAGCGAGGGCTTAAGCGATGTGACCGAGCTTGGCCTGTTCCTGCGCCGCGAGGTGTTCTTTGGCATGGAGCGCCTGCGCGCCGTGGCCGACGAGCTGGAGCTGCTGGTGGCCAAGAAGTACTGGCCCTTCCCGACTTATGGCGATATTTTGTACAGCGTGCAGTAAACCACAACAAACCCCGCTGCCAAACAAGGGCGGCGGGGTTTTTGCATAGGCTTTGATTTGCAAAGAAGAAAGAAGGCGCTTTTTATGACGCAGATATTGCCGGACAGCATCGCCGCGTGCGTCAGCGGCCTTGCCTGCCGCGAGGATGACGTGGGCCGCAGCGGCGACCGCGTGCTTTTGTATGAAGATAAATACGCGCTCAAGATCTCCCGCGACGGAAAGCGCCTTCTGCGCGAGCGGGAAAGGCTTTTGTGGCTTCACGGCCGTCTGCCCGCGCCAGCGTCGCTTGCCTTTGCGCAGAAGGACGGATGGAGCTATCATCTCATGGGCTTTGCGGCCGGACAAAGCCTGCTGGACAGACGCTTTTTGTCCGACCCGCCGCGTCTGATCCGCGTGCTGGCGCGGGCCGCGG
>JBNRMU010000048.1:0-13870 GCA_050309765.1 Christensenellales bacterium | reverse complement strand
CGGGTCTTGACGCCCTGGTAGATCGTGCCGCGCACTTCCTTGTAATAATCGTCGCGCAGCAGCTCGCGGGCGATTTCCTCGCCGTTGAGCTTGGTCACGCGGAAGCTGCGCACCTTGGTTCCGGCGCGAGACTTTTTCTTCACCACGGTTTCATCCGTATAGGTCACGAATTCGCCCTTGGTGTCCAGGATCACTTCCGCCTCAGGCGCGGGAACGGTCTCGTACACATCGCTTATGATCTCGTAGCTCAAGCCTTCCTCCAGCGGATAGCCGTAGATGGAGATGACGACCGATTTGCCGGAGACCTTGCCCTCGATGAACACCGGATACTGGCCGGCGTTCTTGAAGACCAAGTCCTTATAGTCCCAGGCGACCGCCGCATCTGTGCCCACGTCCACATAGCTGACGGGCATGGAGTGCTTGTTGGAATGCAAAACCTGCAAGCCCGCCTTGAGCACGGCGTGGTACAGCGTGGTCGATACCTGGCACACGCCGCCGCCGGGGCCGTCGATGATTTCGTCGTCCTGGATAACGCCCGCGTTCTGGTAGCCCTGCTCCAGGCCCCTCTCGCCGGTGGTCTTGTTGAAGGAGACCTCCTGGCCGGGGGCAACCATCATGCCGTTGAAGTAGGCAAGGGCGGTCTTGACATTATGGATGCGCTCATCCGAGCTCTTGCCAAGGTCCGTGGTCACGCGCACGATCTTTTCCGTGCACTTTTGCAGCGTTTCGGCATAGACCGTGGGGGTCACGACATTGGGCTGGATCTGGATGGTGCTGGTAAAGCCGTTGTCCAGCTGCAGGGATACCTGGTCGAACAGGGTATTTACGTCCACATCGCGGCCGTTCTGCTCGGGCGTGATGCGGAACTGCTCTTCTTTTTGCGGGTCAAAGGTCAGGGTTGCGTCCACCGCCGGGGTATCGACCATATCCTTAATGGCGGCAAGCTGCGTCATCAGATAATTCTTGTCGTAGGAAAGCTCCGTACGGAAGGTCTCGCCCTCCTTCTTCAGGCGGCGTATCTCCCGCTGGCGCACGAAGATGTTGCCGTCATGGCCATGCGACCAGGCTTCGGCAAGCACCTCGTCGATGTTGATGGAAGCGCCAAGCTGTTCGGGTGAAATGGTCCACTCCTTACTCTCATACTGGAGCTTGACCGTCATGCCGCGCAGCCTTTCGGCGTTGGCCAGTTCCAGCTGGGACTTGGCCTCCTCCTGCGTGTAGTGCGACATCTTGATCCCGTCGATGACGATGCCCTCGTAGAAACTGTTCGCGCCGGCGCCCAGATCAAACGCCATCTTAATGGCAAAAATGGCCAGCACCAGCACTGCCGCCGCCGCCAACAGCACGAGCTTGCCGCGCCTGCGGCGGGCCTTGCGCTGCTGCGCCTTGCGATAAAAGGCGTATTCGTCCATTTCTTCCGGGTTGACGGGCGTACGCCGGCGCGGGGGCTGTGAGCGCTGGGCGCTCGTCGCCTGTGTTCTTTGGCGGGACTGACCGGACGGCTGCGCCTGACGTGCAGGCTGCCTGCCGCTGCTGGGCCGTGCTGCCGTCCTTTGTTCATCTGCAGATGGCACAGCGCGGCCCTGGGCGCGCCTTTGCTCTGCATCTAACGGCCGTTCCCTGGGCGGCCTGTTGTTTTCACTCATTGGGACACCTCGTCGATCCGATGTTTTCCGTCATTATAGCACACAAAAGGCCTTTTTGCATAGGCTTTAGGTCTTTGCAAGCGCCGCCTGCAGCTTTTGCAGGCAATCCATCGCGTCCAGCCAGCGTTCCGTTCCGCTGCCGAAACCGACCGTCGGCTTGGTTGCACCGTGGAAATCGCTGCCGCCCGTCACGAGCAGACCCAGGCGGCTGCTGTAGTCGCGCAGAAGGTCTTGCATCTGCGGATCGTGGGAATTGTGATAGCATTCCAGGCCTTTGAGTCCCATATCGCGCAGCTTACCGATGTGCGCATACAGCTCCTGCACGCTTAAGCGCAGTTGGCCGGGGTGTGCAAGCGTTGGGATACCGCCCGCCTCCAGCACGGTCTGGATGCCCTCCTGTGACGGTATCTTTCTTCTTTCCACATAGAAAGGAGCGTTTTTTCCGATGAAACGGATGAAGCATTCGGGCACCGTCTTGGCAGCGCCACATTCCACCAGCGCCTGCGCCAGATGCGGCCGGCCTACCACGCCGCCCACCTTGGCGCGGACGTCGTCATAATCGACGGCATATCCCGCCTCTTTGAGCTTCTGGGCCATCTTGCGCGTGCGCTCCTCGCGGTCCAGGCGCATCCCTTCGAGCATGGCCTGCATCCTCGGCGTTTTTTCGTCGACTCCGTAGGCCAGCAGATGGATGCCCACATCCGTCCCGATGCTAAGCTCCACACAGGGCAGATAGATCAGGCCCAGCTGCCGCGCCCGCGCACGGGCTTCGGCCACGCCCTGCAGCGTGTCGTGATCCGCAAGCGCCACTGCCAAATACCCCTCGCGGGCGGCCAGCTCCATCAGCTCCGTCGGCGTAAAGGTGCCGTCCGAGGCCGTGGAGTGCAGGTGCAAATCGATCTTGTCTCTCATATATATTTCCTCAAAAGCCTCTCAAAAGCCGGGCCGCATGCTTTTGCCGCGGCCCGGCTCCTGTTTGCCGATGGGTTGTTATGCTTCGTCGGTCGCGGGCGCTTCTGGCTCTTCCAGCGCAGGGGTTTCTTCCTTGCCCTGCACCAGGGCCATGAACTCGTCCTGATCGAGCTTTTCCTTGAGGAACAGCTCGGAGGCCAGGCGATCCAGCACCTCGCGGTTTGCGGTTAACAGCTCCTCGGCGCGTACCTGCGCTTCGGTCACGATCTTGTGCACCGCCGCGTCGATCTTGGCCGCCAGCTCCTCGGAATAGTTGCGGGCATGGCCGAAGTCGCGGCCGATGAACACTTCCTGATCACCGCCCAGATACACCGGGCCGATCTCGCTGCTCATGCCGTACTCGGTCACCATGCGCCTTGCCATATCGCTGGCGCGGCTCAGGTCCGAGGTGGAGCCGGTGGAAACATCGCCAAGGGCAATCCTTTCCGCCGTATGCCCGCCCAGCAGCTCTACGATCTCATCGCGCATGCGCGCACCGGAGATGAAGTTCTTCTCCTCCGTGGGCATGGTCATGGTGTAGCCGCCCGCGCGGCCGCGGGGAATGATGGAAACCTCGTGTACGGGGTCGCAGTTGGGCAAAAGATAGGCAAGCAGCGCGTGGCCGGATTCGTGGTAGGAGACGAGCTTTTTGTCCAGCTCGGTCACCACGCGGCTCTTTTTCTCGGGGCCGACCTGCACACGGGTGATCGCCTCTTCGATCTCCTGCATGCTGATCTGCTTGGCGCCCCGGCGCGCAGCCAGAATGGCCGATTCGTTCATCACGTTTTCCAGGTCCGCGCCCGTCATATAGGGCGTGCGGCGCGCGAGCACCTCCAGCGATACGTCCGGTGCCAGAGGCTTGCCCTTGGAATGCACCTGCAAAATGGCCTCGCGGCCCTTGACGTCCGGATAGTTGACCGTCACCTGACGGTCGAAGCGGCCGGGGCGCAAAAGCGCATGGTCCAGGATGTCGGGCCTGTTGGTGGCAGCGATGACGATCACGCCCTCGTTGGCGGAAAAGCCGTCCATCTCGACCAGCAGCTGGTTTAGGGTCTGCTCCCTTTCGTCGTGACCGCCGCCAAGGCCGGCGCCCCTCTGGCGACCGACGGCGTCGATCTCGTCGATGAAGACGATGGCAGGCGCGTTCTTCTTGGCGTTGTCAAACAGGTCGCGCACGCGCGATGCGCCAACGCCCACGAACATCTCTACGAAGTCGGAACCGGAAATGGAATAAAACGGCACACCCGCCTCACCGGCGACGGCCTTGGCCAGCAGCGTCTTGCCGGTGCCCGGAGGGCCCACGAGCAAAACGCCCTTGGGGATGCGCGCGCCCAGATCCAAAAAGCGCTTGGGGTTCTTGAGGAACTCGACAATCTCGCGCAGCTCTTCCTTTTCTTCGTCCGCGCCGGCCACCTGGGCGAAGGTGACGCGGTTTTTATCGTCCACGATGCGGGCCTTGGACTTGCCAAAGCTCATCATCTTGTTGTTGCCGCCCATCTGCTGGCGCATAAAAGCGTACCAGAAGACGATGATGATCACCATGAAGATGAGCATCGGCACCCAGGACACCCACCAGGGGTCCTTGGCTTCCGGCTGGATCTTGTATTCAAAGTTGTAATCCGCCGCGGTGATCTGCTCGACGTCCTTACCCAGCTTTTCAGCCAGCACGGAACGGATGTCGCTCTCGAACACCTCGATGGAATTGGGGATCTGCAAATTAAAGTCGTATCTGGAGGGGAACTGGGCCTCGCTGATCGTCGTGCCCGTCTCCAGCCCGTAGGCCTCATAGGCGGTGACCATCAGGCGGGAGACGCGGCCGTCGCGCACCATGCGCAGAAACTCGCCGTAGCTGATCTCCTTGTTTGGCGTAGACAGCGGCAAAAAGAGGGCCTGCGCAAACAAAACGATGACCACAAGAACGATCAAATAAATCCAGGGACCCTTAAAAATCTTGCTCAAAACCGAATTGTCCTCCTTTCGGACACATACAATGGGCAGATATCTGTTTTTATGCGTACTCCTTCGGGCTCAGCACGCACACATCGGGAAGGTTTCTGTATTTTTGCCGATAATCCAGACCATATCCCACCACATATTCATCGGGGATGGTAAAGCCCACATAATCGGGCGTGATCTCCACGCGGCGGCGGGAGGGTTTATCCAGCAGGGACAGTATTTTAACGGAGGCAGGATTGCGGGCCTGCAGGTTTTCCAGCAGATATTTCATGCTAAGGCCCGTATCGACGATATCCTCCACGACGATCACATGTTTGTTTCCGATCTCGTAGTCCAAGTCCTTGATGATGCGGACCACGCCCGAGGACTTAGTCGAAGCGCCATAGCTGGAGATGGCCATAAAATCGATGCTGCAGGGCACTTCGATGCGCTTTAAAACATCGGCAAACACGGCCACGGCACCCTTTAGGATACATACGAACAGCGGGTCCAGCCCGTCATATTCCCGGTTGATCTGGGCCGCCAGTTCGTCCAGTCTGGCCTCGATTGCTTCGTTGGAGATCAGAACGCTTTCGATTTCATCCTTGGAATACTTCATCTTCCCCTAACTCTCCTTATGTTATTCTATGTGTTTGTTTCAACTTGAGGCGCTCTCATATACGCGATCTCAAGCACCATCGCATCTTCTTTTTCAACCGCATACAGAGCGGACCGGCGCACAGTGGGCACGAACAGGATCCGGCCGTCCTTCTCGATCACGGGCAGGCGCGCCCGCTCATAGGAAGAGATATGGCCATCCGTAAACAGATCGGACAAAAGCTTGCTGCCGTTCATTCCGAAGGGCTGCATCCGATCGCCCGGGCGGAAACTCCGCGCCAGCAGGGGAAAGTCCGTTTCTTTCAAGCGGAACAGCTGCGCGCACGGCGTTCCGCGCACATCCTTTTTCACCTGTTTGAAGCTTACGCGAAGCCGCGCGCCATCCGGAAGGAGGAATTCTCCCGGGCCGTCCAGCAAAACCGCAAAGGGACTGTCTTCCTCCACCGGACGGATGCTGCCGCTGTCGCGCACGAACAGCCGACTGCCGACGGAGCGTCTGGTGCCGCTCGGCAAAAAGAGAAGCTCCTCTAAAGAAACGAGCTTTACGCGATCCACGTCCCCTTCGCCGAGCGATTGCAGGTACTTTCGCAAAACCCGCAGCCGCAGGGGCCGCGGCGCATCCTTGGAAAGGTGCAGCCCGTCCGATTGCAGGCTCTGTAAAAACAGTTCTTGCGCCTGCGCATCCAGGTAGTCTTCGTCCTCGCGCAGGCTTTGTGCGCAGCGGGCGATGCTTTGCGCCGCATCGGGGTTGATGCCCTTCAAAAGAGGCATAACCTCAAGGCGCAGCCGGTTTCTGCTATAGTGTACGTCCCGATTGCTGCTGTCCTCGCGAAAGCTTAGGCCGTTTTGGTTCAAATACGCGCGCAGCTCCTCGCGGGAAACGGTCAAAAGCGGACGCAAAAGCCTGCCGCTTTCCGCTTGCATGCCCGTAAGGCCGCGCAGGGCGCTGCCGCGGATCAGGTGCAAAAGCACGGTTTCGGCCTGGTCGTCCAGGTGGTGGGCAAGGACGATCTTATCCAGTCCCCTTTGCGCGCGAGTTTCCTCCAGAAAGGCGTAGCGAAGCTCGCGGGCCGCCTGCTCCAGGTTTTGCCCCGTGCGCCTTGCGTGCGCCGGCGCGTCCACACAGCGCACATGCAAGGGGACGTTCCATTGCTGGCACAGCTCCCGCACAAAACGCAGGTCCTGTTTGGACTCCTCGCCGCGGATGCCGTGCTCCACATGGGCCGCCTCGATGCGCAAGGAACGCGCATCCTTCAAGGTGAGCAGCAGGTGCAAAAGCGCCACGGAGTCCGCTCCGCCGGAAAGCGCAACCAGCAGCCCCTGTCCGTCGCGCAGGCAGGAGCTGACGACAGCCAGCAGCGTACCCGGCACGGTACATCACCTCAATATATCATTTTAAATTGAACACGAAGAAAAAACAAGTCATTCATCAAAACTTAGCCGATCAGAGCTTCTGACAGACTGGACAAACATACACGTGCGAGGAGCCTGCGCGAATTTTTTGCACCGCCGCCCCGCATTTGGGACAGGATTCGCCCTCGCGGTAGGCCACCAGGCATGTATCGAAGCGGCCTTTTTGCCCGTCCGGCCCGTGCTCGTAAGAGGCGCCGCCCAGGGCCGTGCTCTTTGCGAACAACTCATGCAGGGCATGATACAGCTTTTCCTTTTGCGCCTGCGTCAGGCTATCCGCCCGCCGCAGGGGATGCAGGCCGGCAAGAAACAGCAGGTCGTGGATATAAAAGTTGCCGATGCCGCTGAGCGTCCTTTGGTCCAGCAGCAGGGATTTGAGATTGCGTTTACCCTTCAAAAGAGCACAAAAAGCCTCTTCCGACAGTGCCATGCAGTCCGGCCCCAGGGCTTGAAGTTGGCCGCAAAGGCCTTCTTCGCACCAACAAAGATAGCCTAAAAACCAGAAACGGACGGACCAGACGCGGCCGTCCGCAAAATCAATGCGCAGGCGGGCCCTGTCCGAGGCGGTCTCGCCCAGATCAAAGTCCGCACCCATATTGAAGTTGAGCCCCAGGCTGCCCTTAGGGTCCAGGTCCAACAGCAGCCATTTGCCTATGTTGCGCGCATGCGCAATGCGCCTTCCGCGCACGCGATCATTCAGTTCCTGTAAGGGGATGTTCAGGGCCTTTTCGTCCCGCACCCAGATTTCCCGTATGGCGGCGCCACGAAAAAGCTGCTCCGCCCGATGGGCCCAGGCGTTCAGTTCCGGCCATTCCGGCATAGGTTTTGCTCCTTATTTGTGTGGTTAAAGCTTTGGCAGCGCCGCTGCCTGCGGCTCGTCAAACAGATCGAACGGCGCAAGCGCGGGATAGGGCGCCGCCAGTTCAACCATCTGTTTGCTCGTCGGATGTTCGAAGCGCAGGCGCCAGGCGTACAGGGCGATGGGCTCGCCGGGCTTTCCCCCGCCGTAGCGGGCGTCGCCCCAGAGCGGATGTCCCGCATTTGCCATCTGCACGCGGATCTGGTGCGAGCGTCCGGTCAAAAGCTTCACGCGCGCAAGGCTGAGTCCCTGCGCAAAGCCCACACGCCGGTATTGCAGAACGGCCTCCTTGGCCCCGGGCGTTTCGCCCGTTACCACACGGGAGGTGTTCGTCTTTTCGTCCTTTAAAAGGTAATCGCGCAGACAGCCGCTCTCCTCCAGCTCGCCTTTGACCACGCACAGGTATTCGCGCCCCATGCGCCTGTCCTGCAATTGGGCGGATAATCGCGCGGCAGCCTTGGAGGTGCGGGCAAAGGCCACCAGACCGGAAACGGGCCTATCGAGCCGGTGCACAAGGCCCAGATACACATTGCCCGGCTTGTTGTATTTTCCGCGGATGTACTCTTTCAAGGCGTTCAAAAGGTCCTGATCGCCGCTGCTGTCCGCCTGCACGGGCATGTTGCGCGGCTTTAGGGCCACCAGCACGTGATTGTCCTCGTATAGAATGGGAATGCTCATCGCTGCCACCTGCCGGAGGCGCCGCAGGGCAGCACGATCCGCCCGCCCTCCACGGGCAGGCACAGCTCCTGCGCGTCCACATAGCCGCCCGCGCGCGGCACCACACAGCGGCTGATCAGATTCTTGAGCACGGCCGGCTGCAGGCCGGTGGTATAGGCATTGAGCAGGAAGAACAGAGGCGTATCGGATAAGAGCTTTGCGCACTCGCTGACCAGGCCAAACACCTCGTTTTCCAGCTTCCATACCTGGCCGTCCGGCCCGCGGCCGTAGCTGGGCGGGTCCATAAGGATGCCGTCGTACGTATGCCCGCGGCGCTGCTCGCGCAAAACGAACTTCAGCGCATCATCCACGATGTAGCGGGCGGGCCGATCCCTAAGTCCGCACAATTGGGCGTTTTCCTGCGCCCAGGCCACCATGCCCTTGGCCGCGTCCACATGGCAGACCTCCGCCCCGGCGGACAGACAGGCCATGGTGGCGCCGCCCGTATAGGCGAACAGGTTCAGCACCCGCACGGGTTTTTGCGCGTTGCGGATCAGGCCGGCCATCCAGTCCCAGTTGGCCGCCTGCTCCGGGAACAGGCCCGTGTGCTTAAAACCCGTGGGCCGCACCAGAAAGCGCAGTTCTTTGTAGGAGACCGTCCAGCTCTCGGGGATCTTTTTAAGCATCTCCCAGCTCCCGCCGCCGCTTTGGCTGCGGCGATAACGGGCCTGCGCCTGCGTCCATATCTCCGGTCTTTCCGCGGGCCAGATCACCTGCGGATCGGGCCGGCGCAGGATGGTCTTTCCCCATCTTTCCAGCTTTTCGCCATCGCCCACATCCAGCACGGCATAATCCTTCCAACCATCGGCAATAAACATAGCTCAATAAACTCCAGACTGTTTTAAAAAGCCGCCGCGGGCAATTCGCTGTTTCCCACGGCGGCTGCGTTTTGTTTTTTTACAGCTTTTCCACGCCGATCAAGGCCTGTTCGCCATTGATATCCCACTGCTTGGCGTAGGCGCCTTCGGCAGGCTCTGCCCAGAGGAGTTCCCTGGCCAGCACGTCCTTTAAGATGCCGTCCTGTGCAGCCTCTACGGCCCCGCGGAGCGTATCGGTGCAGCTAAGGTACACGCGGATGCGGTCGGTCACCTCAAAGCCCGCCTCCTTGCGCATGGTCTGCAGCTTGGAAGTCAGCTCGCGGCGATAGCCCTCGGCGATCAGCTCCGGCGTGAGGTTGGCATCCAGCACCACGGTGAACTCGCCGTCGGCCTGGGCCACGTAGCCCTCCTTCTGGATGGGATCGATCAGCATATCGCTCTCTGCGAGCTCCACCTGCGTTTCATCCAGCTCGAAGCAGTACTTGCCGTTTGCCCTGAGGCTGTCCATCACGGCGTTTCCGTCCACCTCGGACAAATGCTTGCCGATGCGGCCCAGCAGCTTTCCGTACCTGGGGCCCAGTGTGCGCATCTGCGGCTTGATCCGATAGGTCGTAAACTCGCGCGTGTCGGATACAAAGGCAACCTTCTTCACGTTCAGCTCGTCGGCCAGCAGGGCGCACATCTCGTCGCTTAAGGTCTGTCCCTCGTTTTTGACCAGCATGGCGGCAAGCGGCTGGCGGATCTTGAGATTCGCCCCGTTGCGCGCGGCGCGGCCAAGGACCACGGCCTGGAGCAGCACTTCCATCTCGTCCTCCAGCTCCTTGTCCACAAGGCCTTCGTCTGCCACGGGGAAGGCGCACAGGTGCACGCTCTCAGGGGCCTTATCGTCCACGGAGCCCACGAGGTTCAGATACATCTGCTCTGCCATGAAGGGTGTAAAGGGCGCGGTGAGCTTTGCCATGGTGGTAAGCACCGTGTACAGGGTATTGTAGGCGGCGCGCTTATCCTCGGTCATCTCGCTGCCCCAGAAGCGGCTGCGGCAGCGGCGCACATACCAGTTGGAAAGCTCGTCCGTAAAGTCGCTCAGGGCTCTGGCCGCTTCGGTGATGCGGTAGTTCTCAAGGTCAGCATCCACCTCGGCGATGAGGGAATTGAGCTTGGACAGCACCCAGCGGTCCATCACGGGCAAGTTTTCGGGCCAGGTATGCAGCTTCGGATCAAAGCCGTCTATGTCCGCATACAGGACGAAGAAGGCGTAGGTGTTCCACAGGGTGCCCATGTACTTGCGCTGCAATTCGCTCACGGCCTCATGGGAGAAACGGCAGGGCAGCCACGGCGCGGCCGAGGCGTAGAAGTACCAGCGCACGGCGTCCGCGCCCTGGCGGTCGAGCACGTCCCAGGGGGCGATGACGTTACCGATG
Organism: Christensenellales bacterium; assembly: GCA_050309765.1. Classification (GTDB taxonomy): domain Bacteria; phylum Bacillota; class Clostridia; order Christensenellales; family UBA1750; genus CALWRM01. The sequence continues at coordinate 3,495 of JBNRMU010000048.1, read as the reverse complement.
TGCTTGCTCATCTTGATGCCGTCCTTGTCCTGCACAAGGCCAAGCACCACGCAGTTTTCAAAGGGCGCGCGGTCAAACAGCAATGTGGAGATGGCAAGCAGGGTATAGAACCAGCCGCGGGTCTGGTCCACCGCCTCGGAGATGAACTGCGCGGGGAAGTTCTTTTCGAAGATCTCTTTATTTTCAAAGGGATAATGCCACTGGGCAAAAGGCATGGAGCCGGAATCGTACCAGCAGTCGATGACCTCGGGCGTGCGCTTCATTACGCCGCCGCACTTTTCGCAGGTCAGGGTGATCTGGTCCACATAGGGCTTGTGCATCTGCACGGGCTCGGTCACGTTGTTGCCAAGCTTTCTCAGCTCGTCGCGGGAGCCGATCACGTGCATGTGGCCGCAGTCCTCGCAGACCCACACGGGCAGGGGCGTGCCCCAGTACCTTTCGCGGGAGAGGCCCCAGTCGATCACATTCTCCAGGAAGTTGCCCATGCGGCCTTCCTTGATGTTGTCCGGGTACCAGTTGACGGAGCGGTTGTTCTTGACCAGCTGGTCGCGCACGGCCGTCATGCGAATGAACCAGGTCGCCCTGGCGTAATACAGAAGCGGCGTATCGCAGCGCCAGCAGAAGGGATAGTTGTGGGTGTAAAGCTCCGTGCGGTAAAGCTTGCCGCTCGCCTTCAAATCCTCGATGATGAGGGGATCGGCGTCCTTTACGAACATGCCCTTCCAGGGTGTAACCGCGTCCACGAATTTGCCCTGGGTATCGACAAGCTGCACAAAGGGCAGCTTATAGTCCCTGCCCACGCGGGCGTCGTCCTCGCCGAAGGCGGGGGCGGTGTGCACGATGCCGGTGCCGTCGGTAAGCGTTACGTAATCGTCCGCAACCACATACCAGCCCTTTTCCTTGGTCTGGCCGGCAAAGGGATACAGGGGCTCGTACTCGGTGCCGATCAGCTCCTTGCCCTTGACGGTTTTGATCTCCTCGTAGCTTTCCAGCACCTTATCGGCCAGGGCCTTGGCCAGGATCAGCACCTGACCGTCCTTCCCAGCATAGATATAGTCCTCTTTTTCGTTGACGACCAGCGCCACGTTGGAGGGCAGGGTCCAGGGCGTGGTGGTCCAGGCCAGAAGATAGGTGTCCTCGGCGCCCTTAACCTTAAAGCGCACGTAGACAGAGGGCTCGGTCACATCCTTGTAGCCCTGGGCCACCTCGTGGGAGGACAGGGCGGTGCCGCAGCGCGGGCAGTAGGGGACCACCTTGTGGCCCTTGTACAAAAGGCCCTTGTCGGCGATCTGCTTCAGCGACCACCACTCGGATTCCACGTAATTATCGTCGTAGGTGATGTACGGGTTTTCCATATCGGCCCAGTAGCCGACGCGGTCGGACATCTCCTCCCACTCGGTCTTATACTTCCAGACGGACTCCTTGCACATCTGGATGAAGGGCTCGATGCCGTATTTTTCGATCTGGGGCTTGCCGTCCAGGCCCAGGGCCTTTTCCACCTCCAGCTCCACTGGCAGGCCGTGGGTATCCCAGCCGGCCTTGCGGTAGACCTGGTAGCCCTTCATGGTCTTGTAGCGCGGGATCAAATCCTTGATGGCGCGGGTCTCCACATGGCCGATGTGCGGGCGGCCGTTGGCCGTGGGCGGGCCGTCGAAGAATGTGAACACGGGCGCACCCTCTCGCTGGGTGAAGCACTTTTTGAATACGTCGTGCTCCTTCCAGTAGGAAAGGATCTCCTTTTCGCGCTCCACAAAATCCATGCTGGTGGATACCTTTTTGTACATGGCGCTTTTCAACTCCTAACTTTTTTGCAAAAGAAGATGTTTGATGGGATTTAAAAAGGCTTGCGTCCCAAACGTATCCGTCGGGACGAAGCCTTTCGTTTTGTGCTCCGCGATACCACCCGGCTTGGCACAGGATATCCTATGCCCGCCTTGCTGCCGCGCGCAAATGTTGCACGCGCAGGCCCTGTAACGTGGGTCCGACCGTCGCGCGCCTACTTAGCTGCATCCGTTCGGCGCGGCCGCTCCGGGGCGATGGTCCTTTCCTCCGCCTTTTGCCGGGCTTTCACCTGCCCCGGCTCTCTGCAAAAAGGCCATTTGGACGAAAGAACGTCCCCATCCAAGCGTTTCTTAGGCTATCATACAGAAGAAATCGCCTTTTGTAAAGGGAAAACTGGTTAATTCGGCAAGAAAGTGAACGGATACCACCCTTATTTGTTTACAGCTCGCCCTTATCCTTCCTCTCCTGCACCCAGCCCGGCTTGTTGATCTGGCGCTGGCGCGCGATGGAAAGGGACATGGGCTCCACATCGGAAACGATCGTAGACCCCGCGGCGATATAGGCGCCTTTGCCGATGTGCACGGGCGCGACCAGGTTCACGTTGCAGCCGATGAAGGCGTCGTCCTCCACCACGCTGCGCCGCTTGACCTTGCCGTCGTAATTGACAAAGACCACGCCGCAGCCCAGGTTGATGTTTTTGCCCAGATCGCTGTCGCCTACATAGGTCAGGTGCGAGATCTTGGTACCGTCGCCGATGGTGGAGTTTTTGATCTCCACAAAATCGCCCACACGGCAGCCGGCGCCCACCCGGGAATCCGGGCGCAGATAGGCGTTGGGGCCCACGGTGGTCCCATCCCCCACCGCGCAGGACAAAAGCGTGGAGCTTTCTACTTTCACGCCGTCGCCGAGCACCGCATCCTGCAGGCGGCAGTTTGGAAGCAGGGTGCAGTTTTGTCCGATCACGGTCTTTCCCTGCAGTAGGCAGCCGGGATAGATGACGCTGTCCTGGCCGATCGCAACGTCGGCCTCGATGTAGGTGGAATCCGGATCGATCACAGTCACGCCCTCGCGCATGACCCTTTCCAGGATGCGGCGGCGCATGATCTTTTCCGCCTGGGCCAGCTGCACGCGGTCGTTGATGCCCACGCTGTCCTCTGCCTGGGAAAGGACGGGCGCCACCTTTTCGCCCATCCCCGCCAGGATGGGCAGTATGTCGGTCAGATAGTATTCGCCCTTTTTCTCGTGCAGGGGGAGCAGGGGCAGCACCTTGCGCAGAAGCTCGGCGCGCACGCAGTACAAAGATACGTTGACCTCGCGCAGCTTCTTCTGCTCCTCATTCGCTTCGGCTTCCTCGATGCTATTGAGTATATTTCCCTTTTCGTCCTTGATGATGCGGCCGTAGCCATATGGATCGTCCATGATCGCCGTCAGCGCCGCACAGCCGGCGCCGTCCAGCACGGCCTGCTTTAAGGCCCGCATGGATTCTGGACGGAACAGGGGCATATCGCCGGCCATGAGGAACACCAGGCCTTCCTCGGGCAGCAGGCCTTCCGCCGCGCGCACCGCGGCGCCGGTGCCCCAGCCCTTTTCCGGGTCCTGATGGGCAAAGCGGGCGCGGCCTTCCAGGTGCTGAAGCACGCTCTGCGCGCCGTGGCCCACCACGACGATGGGGTCGTCCACGCCGACGGATCTCACCAATTCCAGCGCATAGTC
>JBNRMU010000047.1:0-16055 GCA_050309765.1 Christensenellales bacterium | reverse complement strand
GCATCACGTCGGCCACGGGGAAGGTGCCCTCGCCGATGATCTCGTACTCGCCCGCGTCGTTGCTGTCGCGGATGTGCACATGCTTGACGTAGGCGCCAAGGTTGGTGATGGAATCGGCCGCGCTTTCGCCGAAGTCGCGATAGGGATGGTGCACGTCCCAGATGACGCCCAGCTGGTCGCAGGCAAAGTGGTCCAGCAGCCTGCGCAGCCTAGCGGTATCGGAAAAGATGCCGCTGGTCTTGATCAAAAGGGTCACGCCGCAGCTTTCCACCACGGGGATGAGCTTTTCCAGGTTCTCCTTGACCCTGTCCCACTCGTCGTGGGCGGCAAAGGCCGCCACATAGGGCGTGCGCATCTCGCCGGCCAGGTGCAAAAGCTCTTCCAGGTTTTTAAGTTCGGCCTCATCGTCCGAGGAAAAGTCGCAGGAACTGTCAAAGCAGGGGATGGCAAGGCCCTTTTCGCGCAGTTCGCGCACGGTGGCCGCCGCGTTGTAGCGATGGAAGGGGCCGCCGCGGCCCACGAGGGTGGAATCCTTAAAAGCGTTGTAAACCTCTATGCCGGCAAAACCCATCTCCTGCGCCGTCTCGATCATGTCCGGCCAGGTCATATCGTTCCAGCCGCGGGTGGAAAATGAAAGCTTCATTCTATTCGCCCTCCTCGTACACGATCTTGTTGACAGCCGCCACATAGGCGCTGATGGAAGAGCCGATCACGTCGGTGGAAATGCCGCGGCCGGAGTACACCTTGCCGCCGGAGCGCAGGCGCACCACGGTCTCGCCCATGGCCTCGCGTCCCTCGGTCACGGCCTGGATCTGGAAATCGTCCAGCTCGTAATGGCAGCCTACGATCTGCTCGATAGCCAGGAAGCTTGCGTCGATGGGACCGTCGCCGACGGCCAGGCCGTCGATGGTCTTTTCGCCCTTTTTCATGCGGATGTGGCTGGTGGCGGTGATGGCGTTGCCAGAGTTGATGACGAAGTTTTCCAGCACATAGGTGGGCGGCACCTGCAGCGCGGCGGAGGCCACGATGGCGTCCAGCTCACGGCCGGAAACGCTCTCCTTGCGGCTGGCGATGAGCGTAAAGGCCTCGAACACCTTGACGGCGTCCTCCTCGCTCAGATCATAGCCCAGCTTTTCCACCGCCTTCATCACGGCGGCGTGGTCGTCGTGCACGGTCAGCTCCATTTCGTCGGAATCGTCGCGCACGCCATTGTCGAAGGGACTGGACTTGCTGCGGCGGGTCTCGCACATCCAGCGGATCTGATTCACGCCGCGGCGCAGCTCTGTGGCGCGCACGCCGCAGTCCACATCAAAATCGCCGCCGCGCATTTTGAGAATATGCACCAGCTTTTCCAGGGAGGCGGTAAACTCGCCGCAGGCGGCGGTCTTTACCTCTCCCGCGCCGGCGCGCACCGCGGCCATGGCCACGGAATCGGCGATGGCAAGATCGTTGGAGCAGCGCACGCCAAGGCGCACGTCTTGCGGCAAATAGGCGCGGATGGCGGAAACGGAGGCATAAAACTCATCCGGCAGAAGGTTGCCCGCCGTGTCGCACACGGTTACGATGGACGCGCCCGCCTCGATGGCGGCAAGCAGTATGCTGCGCAAGAATTCCTCCTCGCTGCGGCCGGCGTCCTCGGCAACGAACTCCACCTCGGGGCACAGGGCGCGGGCCTTTTGCACCAAGGAAGCCACCTTTTCCACCATGGCCGGGGCCTTGATGTGGCAAAGATATTCCATCTGCACGGTGCTCACCGGCGCCACCACCTGCAGGCGGGGATGGACGGCCTCTTTGAGGGCGTTCCAGGTGATCTCGGTGCTGTCCTCCTCCGTCAGGGACAGAGGCACGGCCACGGCGCTGCTCTTCACAGCGGAGGCGATGGATTTGATCAGCAGGCTGTCCGTGCGCTTTTCCTGTATGGGGCCGGTCTCGATCACGTCCACGTTCAGCTTATCCAGCTGCTTGGCCAGCTCGATCTTCTCCCGAAAGGACAGCGCGAACCCGCCTTCGTTTGCGGGCTGCTTCATGGTCACGTCGCTGATGAGGATCCTCTGCATGGTCTTTTCTCCTTCTTTTTTGCGGGATTAATAGGCAACAGCAAACAAAAAACCCTGAAGCTGTTTGCACAGCTTCAGGGACGAAATGACTTCGCGGTACCACCCTGCTTTCTTTCCGGCAGGCGGAAAGACAGCTCTCTCGGGCTCAATTAAGCCCATGGCCTTTTAACGGGGCCAGCCGGGTCACACTACTTGGATGATTGCATCCGTTTGCATGGCCTGCTCGGGAGGCAGAATGTCTTTGCGGCATCTTCCGCCGGCTCGCACCAACCGCCGGCTCTCTGGTGGATACCCGCCGCGACAAAACTCCGTCACTGCAGTTCACACGTTGCGTATTGCTGGCATATTAGCACAGCGCATCTTTCCTGTCAACCATTTTTTTGTGTACTTTTTGCAAAGCGCGCATCCGCATAAGCATGCAGCTTGTATTCAGCCGCCGTCTTCCAGCCCGTCCAAACGCATGAGCGCCCGGCGCAGAAGCTGCCGATCGCCGCGGAAGCTCAAACGGGCAAAGGCCTTTTCCGCCTCGATCCACACGGCCTGGCTCGTCTCGCCCTCCTGCGGCCGGGGCGTGCCCTGGCCTTCGGCCAGGAAATACTCCACGCGCTTGTGGTTTCCGTTCGGCAGCGGATAATAGCGCCTTTGCAAAACGCCCCCTTCCAGCAGGCGGGCGCGGATACCCGTTTCTTCCTCCACCTCGCGCAGGGCGGTCTGCTGGCGCGTTTCGCCCTTTTCCACATGGCCCTTGGGAAAGCTCCAATGCGCGCCACGCTGGCTGCAGATCAAAAGCACCTGCCTGGTTCCACATCCTTCCCGGAACACCACGGCACCGCAGGAGTGCTCCGTCCTTTGCATCCCTCTCATCGGCCGACAAGCTCCTCCAGGATCGTACACACATCCGCTGCTGCGTTCGGCTTGCCGAACAGCGCCTGCGCCTCGCGCATCATGCGGCGGCGCTCCTCGCTCATGATTAGCTGGCCCACCACCTCGCTCACGGGCAGGGTGCGGTTGGCGCGCATGCCCATGCCGAAGTTGGTCAAAAAGTCCATGTTGCGCTCCTCTTGGCCAGGGATGGGGTTGATCAGCACCATGGGCAGCTGCTTGGCGATGGCCTCGGACACGGTCAACCCGCCGGGCTTGGTCACGATCAGATCGGCGGCCTCCATCATCACATGCACCTGGTCGGTATATCCATACACATGCATGGGCCGTCTGGTCTGCAGGCCCTTCAATTTGTTCTCCATGCGCTTGTTGCTTCCGCACACGGCCAGTATCTGGAACAGGCTGGGAATGCGATCCATGCTCTCGATGGTCTTGTAGATATCGCCGTGGCCCATGGACCCGCCCATCAAAAGGATGGTGGGCATATCGTCGATGCCGAGCATCCGGCAGGCTTCCTGCCTGCCGATCTTATTGCTGAAGGCCTGCGAAATGGGGATGCCCAGGGGGCGGATCACACTGCGGTCGATCCCCCTGTGCACAAAGCCCTCGGTCAGCTGTTCGCTGGGGGTGACGAGCACATCCAGCTTGGTACCCAGCCAGAAGGGATGCAAGGTGTAATCCGTAACGATGCCCAGGCGCGGTGCGTCGCACTTTCCCCGCTCATAGATGGAAGTGGCGATCTGGGCAATGAAACTCATGGTGCACACGACCGCATCGGGGCGGAACTCGTCGTACACCGGCTCCAGCTCCATGCTCAGGCGGTTGCTGATGGATTTGTAGGCCTTTAAGATGGAGGCGTTGTTGTCCTGCTGCTCCGCGCGCTCAAAGCTGTGGAAGGCCGCGCGGAAGGCCTTTGGCGTCAGGGCGACGCTGAGGCGATAGCCCCCGTCCACCAGCTCGCCCATGGCGGGAGATACGTATTCAAAGGTGTCCACGATCCGGCACTCGTGCCCGCGGCTTTCAGCCGCGTCGGCAACCGCCTTGGCCGTGCGGTTGTGGCCCTGGCCGGCCGTGATGGATAGAATCAGGATACGCATGCGGATCTCTCCTTTCCCGCTTGCAGCCACAGCGCAGGCCTGCGCCCCGCTGCAAAGGCATGGCGCGGTCTCGCGCCGCAGGTCATTGCTTTTGTTCTTCGATCAGGGCAAGGCGCACCTCGCCCGCCAGATACAGCGAACCGCACACCAGCACAAGGCCCCTGCCCGCCAGCTCTCTGGCACGCCTGAGGCCTTCCGCAGTGCTGTCCGCAGCTTCGGCCTGCACGCCCCGGTCTGCATACAGAGCGGCCAGCTTTTCCGGATCCATGGCGCGGGCGATGCCCTCCGGCCGCACACACACGGCCCTGCGGCAATAGGGCGCCAGCACGTCCGCGATCTCGCTCACCGCCTTGTCCGCCATCACGCCGGTGAGCAATACGGCCTTTTGCCCGGGGAAAAACGCGGAAAGATACGCCGCAAGGCTCCGGGCCCCCTGGGGGTTGTGGGCGCCGTCCAGCAGCAGATCGCCGAACCATTCCAGCCGGCCCGGCCAGCGCGCCCGCGATAAGCCCCGGCGCACATCGTCGCAGTTCAGCCCCGCCTCCTCGCGGATCAGGCTCAAAAGACCCAGAGCGGTTATGGCGTTCTGCACCTGGTGGCTGCCGCAAAGGGCTATCTCATACTCGCCTGCAAGTCCCGGAACCGGCGCGTAAAAGCGCGCGCCGTTTTTGTAGAGATGCACATTCTGCGCTTTAAAGTCATTGAGTTCCAGGCACTGCGCGTTCCTTTCCGCGCAGACGCCGCGGATCACGGCGCAGATGCTTTCCTCCTGCGCCTGCACGGCCACGGGCACGCCTTCTTTCACGATGCCCGCTTTTTCCCAGGCGATCTTCTCGAGCGTGTCGCCCAGTATCTTCGTGTGGTCCATGCCGATGCGGGCGATGGCGCAGGCCTTAGGCAGGATCACGTTGGTGGGATCCAGCCTGCCGCCAAGGCCCACCTCGATCACCGCGTAATCCACCTTCTCTTCGCAGAAGTAGGCAAAGGCGATGGCTGTCCCCGTCTCAAAGATGGTGCAGACGCCCTCGCCCGTTTCTTCCATTTGCCGCACCTGTTCGGCCACGGTCTGGGTCACGCGGGCAAGCGTCTCGTCCGGAATCGGCTCGCCGTTTATCTGTATGCGCTCATTGTAGCGCATGAGGTACGGCGAGGTATACATGCCCACCTTATAGCCGGCGGTCATCAGCGCGCTCATGGTGAATGCACACACGGAGCCCTTGCCGTTGGTACCGGCGATGTGCAGGCTTTTGAAGCTGTTTTGCGGGTTGCCCAGGCGGCAGAGCAGGCGGCGCATGTTTTCCAGCCCCACCTTTTTGCCCTGGCCGGCGCGTCCAAGTATATAGGCAATCGCCTCTTCGTAATTCAACGAACACTCATCCCCATTTTATGTATATATACGAACCGAAAACCCTTTGGGTTTCTTTCTATCAGTATACTAAAGTCTGCGGGGAATGCAAGGCAAAACATAAGCGGCGCTCCGCCAAGGGAACGCCGCCTGTCTGCAAGTTATGTGCTATGTTTCCGGGTTCTCCGGACAATAGGGCAGGTGCACGATAAACTCCGATCCCACGCCGGGCTCGGACTCAACGTCGATCTCGCCGTCCATGTCCAGCACGATGTGCTTGACGATGGCAAGGCCCAGTCCCGTGCCGCCCATGCTGCGGGAGCGGCCCTTATCCACGCGGTAAAAGCGCTCGAACAGCCGGGGGATGTGCTCCTTTGCGATGCCGATGCCCGTATCCTTGACGCGCAGGACGACCTTGTCGCCCTCGCGGGCCACGCGCACCCATACCTTGCCGTCCGGCAGGGTATACTTGATGGCGTTCTCGATCAGGTTGATGAGCAGCTGGCGCACATGGTCATTGTTGGCCTGGATGAAGCAATCCTCACCCGACTCCATGTTCAGCTCTATGTTCTTGCTGTCGGCCTCGCCCTTTAGGAACAGGCAGGTATCCTGCGCCTGCTGGGAAAGGGAAAGCCGCGCGGTGGGCATGCGCACACGCCCCGCCTCCATGGAAGAAAGGGAAAGCACATCGTTGATGAGGCGATAGAGCCTGTCCGCCTCCTGGGAGATGATGTCCAGGAACTTATAGGCCATTTCCTTATCTTCGACAGCGCCCTGCTGCAGGGTCTCGATAAAGCCCTGGATGGAGGTCAAGGGCGTTTTCAGCTCGTGGGTCACATTGGCGGCAAAGTCCGTGCGCATCTGTTCCAGATGGCGCAGCTGGGTGATGTCCTCCATCAGCGCCACGGCGCCGATGATGCCGTCCGCATGCTCAAGACCGGAAATGTATACGCGGATGAGCTTATGCCGCGCCGCGTCGTCCGAATTCAAATCGGAGCGCACGGGCAGCTCCACCTGGGTTAGCTCGTCCTTTTCCATGGCCTCCTTGAGGCTGGCCTCGAGCCTGGCGTTGCCTGTAGCCTCCAGCAGCAGGCGGCCCTCCACCTTGCCCTGTACACCCAGCATCTTGCGGGCGGCCTGGTTCATGCGCACCACGCGCATCCTGCCGTCCACGGCGATCAGGCCGTTGATCATGGAGCTGATGATGGAATCCAGCTCGGCGCTTTGACGTTTGAGGGCATCCACCGTGTCCTGCAGGTGGCTGTTCATATCCTGCATGGTGGAAAGCAGCTGGTGCACCTCGGCATAGGCATACATCTTGGGAGACACCATCACGCCCGGGGAACCGATGGATTTGGCGATGCTCGTCACATAGTTGAGCGGCCTTAAGCAAAGGTAAGCAAACACCAGAGCAAACACCACGGAAAGCAGCAGAAACAGCAGCATCCAGCTTGTATAGGCGCGCCAGGGACCGCGCTCAAACAGCGCCTTCTGGCTGACGATGCGCAGGTATTCGCCGTTTTCCATCACCTTGCAGAGGCGCACCTCCGCCAGGTGGGAAAACAGGCCGTAGCCGGTGTATTCGCCGTAGCCGCTGCGGCTGGCCTGGCTTACCTCCTGCTGGTCCATGTAATAGCCGAAAATGCCGCTGGAATCAAAGCCGACCACGCCGTCCGCATTCATGCGGGTGATGCGCAGACCGAAAGCCGCGGCGATGGAGGATAACGCCTCGTCCTCCTGTGCGAAGGATTCGGCGATCTGCAAAGCGCCGCGGGCCTGTTCGGTGATTTCCTTTTGTGTCTGTTCGGCCGCCATGCGCAGAGAGATGTACGCCGTGGCGCAGACCATCGCAATCAGAAACAGCGCCAGCGTGACGGCTATGCGTTTTCGTAAAGAAATCAAGCGTCCTGATCCTTATCTACGAACCTGTACCCGACGCCGCGAACGGTTTCGATGTAGGGTTCCTCTCCCAGTTTCTGACGCAGGTGGCGGATGTGCACATCCACGGTGCGGGTTTCGCCGTAGTACTCATAGCCCCAGATGCGATCCAGCAAAAAGTCGCGGGTCAACACCTTGCCACGGGAAAGCACAAGGACTTTTAAAAGCTCGAATTCCTTCAGGGTGAGGCTAAGCTTTTCCGATCCCTTGAAGGCCTCGTAATTGGTGATGTCGATCATGATGTCGCCGCAGCGCAGGGTCTGGGGTTCGCTCTCCTGCTGGGGCGCAACGCGGCGCAGCAGGGACTTGACCCTGGCGGCCAGCTCGCGCACGGAGAAGGGCTTGGTGATGTAGTCGTCCGCGCCCAGCTCCAGCCCCAGGATCTTATCAACCTCGTCACCCCGGGCGGTGAGCATGATGATGGGAATGTTGCTGGTGGAATGGTCGCCCTTGAGGCGGCGGCACACCTCCAGGCCGTCGATGCCCGGAAGCATGATGTCCAGCAGCACCAGGGAGGGTTTTTCAACTTCGCAGCGTTTCAGGGCCTCTTCACCGGTCAGCGCGGTCACCACGTTGTAACCCGCGCTCTTGAGATTGAAGGAGATCAGCTCAAGAATATGGACTTCATCATCTACAGCCAGAATGGTATCGTTCGGCATAGGTTCAACCTCCTTGTATATTTTCAGGGTCCCTGCACTTTTCTGCGCTTAGTTCCCCGGTTTCGTCTTCAGCAGCTGGTTAAGCTCGTCCAGGAAGGTATTGATGTCGCAGAAGGAGCGATACACCGCCGCAAAGCGTACATAGGCCACCTCGTCCAGCTTGCGCAGGCGTTCCATGACCATATCGCCGATCTGCTGCGTCGGCATTTCCGTCACCAGGGAATTGTACACCTGCATCTGCACGTCGCGCACCAGGTCATCCACATCCTGCATGGCAATGGGGCGCTTTTCGCAGGCCTTGATCAGCCCCGCGCGGATTTTGTCGGGGTTGAAGCTCTCGCGCCTTCCGTCCTTTTTGATCACCATAACGGGCGTTTGCTCTATGGTTTCAAAGGTGGTAAAGCGCCTGCCGCAGCCCACGCATTCCCTGCGTCTGCGGATCACGTTTCCCTCGTCGGTTTGCCTGGTATCGATCACGCGGCTCTCAGTAGAATTGCAATACATACATCTCATAAAAGCCACCTCCGGCCGGTCTAACTGAATTGTAAACCTAGCCATTGATTATTATATCGCTTTTTCAATCTACCGTAAAGGCTTTCGCCCCGCTGATCCCCAATATTTTTTAACATTTTCGGCACAAACGTGAATCCCGGCCGTTCCCGCCGGCAATTTTGTTCTTTTTTTTACAGGCAAAACCCCTTTGCGCTGCAGATTCGACACAAAAAGCGCATTCCCTGCGAATGCGCTTTTTGTGTTGCGGCCGGCTTTGCTCAGCCGTCGTTTTTCTGTCCGCGACGGGCACGCTCCCCTTCCACCACGCGGGCGATGGTTTCCTCCACCTCCTCCGGCCGGATGGAAAGGGCCGCCGCCAGCTCGCCGAAGAGCAGCTCGCGGGCGCGCTTAAAATACCTTTCGTCCGTGTAGGTATAGTTCTTGCCCGTGCGGATGGCCTCCTGGTTTTTGAAATAGATGCTGCGTATCAGGCGCAGCAGCACCCGCTGGTCACAGCTTAAGATCTGCTCTCTGTACAGGCTTTCCAGCTCCTTGCGGTTCAGAGCGGGGGCCTTTTCCTCATCCATGTCGGGAATGCCGCACAAAAGCTCCAACGCCTGCTCACGCGTCATACTAGGGCGCATGCGCACCTGCACGTCCACGGGCGCATAGATGCGGCCTTCGCGGTACAGGGGGCTGAGGGTATAATACAGCCTGTCCTCTCCGCCGCCAAAGGAGGCGGGACCCACCGCCTCCACGCGGCAGCAGCCCTCCGAGCCGTAGACGATAACATCCCCAACCTTAAAGCGCGTATCCGTTTCCATATGTATCCTCCCGAGGTGCAAAAAAAGCCATACCTTATATTTATAACTGTATCACAATGTTTCGGGCGATGTAAGCAAAAAACGCGGATCGTGCTTCAAAATGCCGAAAAGGACGAACCCAAAAGGAAAAAATACCCCCTGCCCCTTGCATTAGTGCCAAGTAGGCGGTTACAATAGAAAGTGGAAAATTATCCGTATCGGTAAAATAGCAAGGGGGGAGTACCATGGCAAAAAAGCTGCTTCTTGTAGATGACGAGCCCAATATCATCAAGGGACTACGTTTTTCCCTGGAACAGGACGGCTACGAGATCGATGTGGCCTATGACGGCGGCGAGGCTCTGGAGAAGTTCAACCGGGAAGAGTTTGACCTGATCCTCCTAGATGTCATGCTGCCGGTGATGGACGGCATCGAGGTCTGCCAGCGCATTCGCGAAACCTCCAAGGTGCCCATCATCATGCTCACAGCCAAGGGCGAGGATATGGACAAGATCCTGGGTCTTGAGTACGGCGCGGACGATTATATGACCAAGCCCTTTAACATCTTGGAGGTCAAGGCCCGCATCAAGTCCATCTTCCGCCGCACCTCCGCCGCGCCCGTTCGGGAGGAAAGCGCCCCTTCCATCCTGCAGGTGCACGATTTGAGCGTGAACCTGGATCAGCGCTCCGTTTCTCTGGACGGCAAGGACGTGTCCCTTACGGCCAAGGAGTTCGACATGCTGCGCCTGTTCATCCTAAACAGGGGCAAGGTCTACAGCCGCGAGCAGCTGCTGGAGGCCCTTTGGAAAAACGATTACAGCGGCGATCTGCGCACGGTGGACGTGCACATCCGCCGACTGCGCGAAAAGATCGAGCACACCCCCGGCAAGCCCGAATTCATCATCACCAAATGGGGGGTCGGTTATTATTTCACAGATAAGTAGGCCCCGTTTCGGGCTGCGGCTGCGCATGCTGCTGGGTTCCCTCGGCCTGGTCGCGCTGGCCTTCTTCCTGATCGTATACACGGTCTTAAACGTGACCGCGAACTTTCTGGTGGAACGGCGCATGCGCGAGAACCTCTCCCGGGTGGACGAGTTTGCCCTGGAGGCGGCCCCTTATCTGGAGGCATACGACGCGGACGGCCTGTATGCGCTGTGCCTTTCCCGCGCACGGGACGACAACGCCCGCTTCATGATCTTAAGCCCCGGCGGCACCGTGTGGATCGACACCCTGGCCGGTCTTTCCGGCGTGCGACTCGGCCATGCGGAGGTCACCGATTTTTCCGCAGGCGGCGCGGCCCTATCCTACGGACTGCACAACGTAAGCGCGGTGGGTGAAAGCCCGGACTGGGTCGGCTATTACACCGCGGCCATCACCTACGATACCCGCACCATCGGCATCGCCTTTATGTCCGCCTCCGTTCAGGATGTGTTCAGCCAGCTTGCCCAGATCCAGCAGCGGCTGTTTTTAAGCTTTCTGACCGTGCTGCTGGCCGTGGCGGCCTTAAGCATCTGGCTGTCGGGACTGATCACAAAGCCAATCAACGCCTTAAACTCCGTCATGCAGCAGGCCGTGCGCCAGGGCTTTTCCGTGCGCGCCAACATACGCGGCCGCGACGAGGTGGCCCAGCTTGGCATGACGTTCAACTCCATGAGTGAAAAGCTGCAGAACCTGGATAAAATGCGCAACGATTTCATTTCCAACGCCTCCCATGAGTTAAAGACCCCGCTGTCGGCCATGAAGATCCTGATCGAATCGCTGCTTTCCACAGAAAAGCTGGACGAGAGCATGACGCGCGAATTCCTTGGCGACATCGACCGCGAGATCGACCGGCTGAATTTGATCGTGCAGGACCTTTTGACGCTGGTGCAGTTCGACGGCAAGTCCATGCCCCTGCGCCGGGAAATCGTTTCCCTGAACGAATTGGTCTATGACACGGCTCAGCGTCTGCATCCTGTGGCGGAAAAATCAAAGGTTTCCATGGAGCTGGAGCTGGATGAGCTTTGCTATGTCTATGTCGATCCCATGCGCATGACGCAGGTGGTCTACAACCTGGTGGACAATGCCATCAAGTATACGCCCGCCGGCGGCCATGTGCGCGTGAGTATACATAAGAGCCAAAACCGCGTCTGCCTCAAGGTTGCGGACGACGGTATCGGCATTCCGGAGGCTTCCCTTTCCCATATCTTCGACCGCTTTTATCGGGTGGACAAGGCCCGCAGCCGCGCCACAGGCGGCACCGGCCTGGGGCTTTCCATCGTGCAGACCATCGTGCGCGCGCACGACGGCGATATAGAGGTCGAGTCCAAGGACAACGAGGGCACCTGCTTCACCGTGTATCTGCCCCCCGCCGAGGACCCGCCCGAAAACTATGACGAGAGCGAATCCGCCAACGACGAGCATCAGGAGGTACAGCCATGAAACAGCGTTTTTGTTGCCTGCTTGTCTGTTTCTGTCTTTTGTGTGCTGTCCTTTGCGGCTGTTCCCCCAGTTTTTACGGTATCAAGGAGCGCACGGACGAAGGCGATCCTTCTGGCTATGTCCAGGAAATATTGCCGAACGGCCAGGGCACGGCATCTTCCCGCATGCCCGCCACCGTTTATTTCCGCTATCTGGATCAGGAGCTGCTGACGCCCGTAAACTTCGACTTTCTGCTCAGCGCCCAATCCTCCCTGGAAGAAATGATCGTCCAGCGCCTGATCGACGGGCCGGACGACCCCTCTTTGGAGTTCAACAGCCTGATCAACCCCGAAACGCGCATCGTGCAGATCAAGGAGCAGAGCGGCTATCTTTCTATCGTGCTCAGCGCCGAATTTTTGCAGGATTACGATGATCTGGGTCTGACCGCGGCGGACCGGCGGCTTGCCATCCTCTCCATCGTCGATTCCATCACCGAGCTTGGGCAGTATTCCCGCGTGCTGGTATTGGTGGATAAGCAGGGCAACGGTACGGGCGCCCGCCTCACGGGCGAAGAAGCCGGCTTCAGCAATCTTGGCAGCAGCTATCTGGAACCGCTTGCGCGCGATACCTCCGTGCTCCTCACGGTGGAGCACGCCGTGGAGCAGGCTTTGCAGGCCCTGGTCAAAAAGGAATACGCCTCCCTGACGGATTGGCTGGCGCAGACGGACCTGAGCGGTGCCAGCCTGCCCGACGAGGACACCCTGGCCGCCGATCTGGGCGCCGCCCATTCGCTGGTCTCCTTTGCCCTGTTGGATGGCGTAAGCCTTTCCTACGACGGCCAGCAGGCGACCGTGCTGCTGGATTACACCTGCACCGATGCCTCCGGCCAGCCGGTCAAATTCCAGAGCATACCGCTGCGGCTCATCCGCGAAAAGGTCTGGAAGGTCAGCTATGCCTCATTGCTTGCGGGGCTCTCCCAGCGCTGATCCTTCCGAAAGGATACTTCTTATGTTTTTTAACCGCATCCGCGCGCGTATCGCCTGCCTTATGCTGGTTCTTGCGCTTTTGTGCCTCCAACTGCCCGCTGCCTTTGCGCAGTCAGGCGAAAGCCCTCTGCTGGAAGATCAGGCGCTGCGCACCACCGAAAGCGTTTTGTATTACCTGAATGAGGATGGCACGCAGCTGATCCCCCTCGTGCGCAGGCTCACGCTCCTGCCCGCGGAAACGCTGGCACAGGCCCTGCTCAGCGCCCTGGCCAAGGAGGAAGAGGGCCTGCTTTCGCCCTATCCCCGCGAATCTCAGCTGTATGTGCGCGCCGTGGAGCAGGCTGGCAGCATCGTGACCGTGGATTTCGGCGGCGATTTTTCCATGCTGCCGCCCCGGACTTTGTTCAATCTCAAGGCGGCGGTGGTCAACACCCTCACCGCCGCGGACGACATCCAATATGTCAATCTTTTGTTCAACGGTATGGAGCTGACCGCAAGCGAACAGGGCTCCTCCTTCCCCTCCGGTACGCTCGTGCGCTTTGAGCAGGATCTTTCCAGCGCCTGGGCCAAGGAGCAGGAGGCTTTCCGTCCCCAGGGCAGCTTCACCCGCAATGTAACGCTGTATTTCTTAAGCGCGGACGGCCGCTATCTTTTGCCGGAGGTGCGCCCCATCACCTTCACCAGCGACGATTACATCACGCCCATCCTTGACGAGCTTGTCCGCGGGCCGAAGAACAACCAGCTTCTGCGCCGCAGCCTGCCCGCTTCCCTTACGCTGCTTGGTGAACCCTATTACGATTTTCTTTCCAACGGCGGCCGCTATGTGCACATCAACCTGAACTATGCCATGGGCAGCTTTCTGAGCCAGGAAAGCGGCCTGCGCCAGCAGATCCTGGGCTCCCTGGTGTGCACGCTGACCACCTTTGTTCCCAACTTGAGCGGCGTGCACATCCGTTTGAACCGCCGTTATATGGACCAGGAAGACACCGCCTACCGTCAGGAGCGCGTCTACATCCGCTCCCAATTCGAATATCTGATGGCAAGCACTTTAAGCCTGTATCTGCCCCGCGCGGACGGGAGGCTCCTGTGCGTTTCCCGCAACGTTCCGCGCAGCGAGAGTACCCTGCGCGATCTGCTGGACGAGCTGCTTTCAGGCCCCGGCGGGGAGGAGGATGCGGACGTGCTTTCCCCCTTCCCCGAGGGCTTTACTTCCGCGTGCGTCAAGAGCCTGTGCGTTGTCTCCGACACCCTGCTGTTCAACCTGAGCGAGGAAGGCGCGTCGCGCCTGTCCTCCCTCACCCCCGAGCAGGAAAACAGCTTCGTGTACAGCATCGTCAATACCTATACCGCCCTGCCAGGCATCCGCCGCGTCCAATTTCTGAAGGAAGGCTTCACCCTGCGCAGCCTTGCCGGACGGATCGACCTGCGCGATCCCCTCATGCGCAACCCGGCGCTGATCCAGCAGACGCTCAACTGAAGCGCGCAAGGCTCCTTTCTCGTTTGTTCAGTAAACCATCGTATCTGCTTCAGGGGGGGTGACGCCATGGCCAAACCGGATGCGCCGAAAAAACACAATTGGCGTTTGCTTTGGATATTGCTGGGCATTGTGCTCTGTTTGGTGCTCGTTTATTTCTATCTGGACGCCCGCGGCGCGCTCGAGGTCTTCCGTTCGGCCGAAGCGCTGCAAAACTATGTTTCGGGCTTTGGCATCTGGGCGCCTCTGGTGTTCATCCTGCTGCAGTTTTTGCAGGTGATCTTCGCACCTATCCCCGGCAACGTGACCACGTTGGCCGGCGGCGCGCTGTTCGGCTTTTGGCCGGCGTTTTTGTACTCGGTGCTGGCGGTTTTCCTCGGCTCCACGGCGGCGTTTGCCCTGGGACGCTGGTGCGGCCGTCCGCTGATCGACCGCCTTGCGTCCAGAGACGTGGTGGAAAAGTACAGCGAGGTTCTGGCAAAAAAGCAGCGCCTGACGCTGGCGCTTTTGTTTTTGCTTCCCTTCTTTCCGGACGACGTGCTCTGTCTGTTGGCCGGCTTGGCGGGATACCACTTTGGCTACTTTGCCTGCCTGGTGCTGCTCACGCGGCCCTGGGGGCTTTTGTTCAGCGCCCTGATCGGCTCGGGCAGTCTGCATCTTCCCCTGTGGGGCTGGGCGCTGCTGCTGCTTGCGGGTGCAGGGCTGCTCTACGTCTCCATCCGCTACGGTTCCGTTTTTGAGGAATACCTGCTGCAAAAGGTACGTGGTCTGCGCGACGGACGCAAGGCGAAGAAAAGCTCGCAGGCATCCGATGAATCCCTTTGAGAATAACGCCGGGACGATCCGCCCCGGCGTTTACAAACTCGCTAAAGCCCTGCCCTGGCATCAGCAGACAGCATACTCTTTTTCGGCAGCCCGACGGCGCCGTTGGCGTTTTTTCAGGCCAAAACCCTTGCATTCCATACAGGAGGAACATAACAGCATGAAAAAGAAATACAGCGCCTTGCCCGAATCGATGAAGGAGATGGAACTGTACGGCTTCAACTGGATGGAGTTCGTCATCCAGGTCCCCTCCCCGCTGCTGCTCATCACTTCCTACAAAAGCAACGGCCTGCCCAACGCCTGCATGCAGTCGTGGACGACGTTCACCGGCGGAAGCAGCGGCTATTATGCCATCGTATCCGCCGTCAATAAAAACGGGCACCTTTATCAGACCCTGCACGGCACGGGAGACGCAGTCCTCAATTTCATGTCCGCCGACCTCTATGACAAATGCATGCTGACAATTCCGCATAACCAGTTCGACGCCGACGAGATTGCCGCCGCCGGTTTGACCGGTGTCAAGGCCGATCTTGTCAATGCGCCTCTGGTTGAAGAATGCTTCATGAACCTGGAATGCCGCTTTATGTGGGAAAAGGAGATCGCTGAAGGGGACGACCACGTTCTCATTTGTCTTAAGATCGTCAACGTGCACATGGACGAAAGGCACTTAAGCGAAGACGACCTGGGAAGGACGGGAAAAACCGGCATTCTCTACAACATCCACCACCCGATCAATCCCGAAAGCTTCAGCGGCACCGCGTGCGACTATATCGGTGTTGTGCAAAAGATCAGGGAATACGCCGAGTATTGATCCGGCAGCGGCACACATCGTCCGGATCCGGTCCCAAACCAAATACAGAAGAAAAGGCGTCCCGACGGAAGTTCCATCGGGACGCCTTAAATATTCCTCCTTGCTCAGGCCAGGCGCTGTTTCATCACATCCGCCAGGGAGGCGGCCAGCTCTTCTATCTGGGTTTGGTCGTTGCCCTCGACCATCACGCGCACCAGCGCCTCCGTACCCGAGGGCCGTACCAGCACGCGGCCTTCCTCGCGCAGCATTTCTTCCGCGCGGCGGATGGCCTCCTGCACCGCGCCATCGCTTT
>JBNRMU010000046.1:0-8312 GCA_050309765.1 Christensenellales bacterium | reverse complement strand
CGCCTTCCTTATGCAGGGCGGAGATCAGCATGCCGCAGGAATCGATGCCCAT
The DNA here is from genome assembly GCA_050309765.1 of Christensenellales bacterium. Classification (GTDB taxonomy): domain Bacteria; phylum Bacillota; class Clostridia; order Christensenellales; family UBA1750; genus CALWRM01. Next base: position 8,260 of record JBNRMU010000046.1, on the reverse strand, counting down.
CATCTGCCTGGGCGGCAGGTTTAAGATGGCGATGCAGGTCTTGCCGATCAGCTCTTCCGGCTCGTAGTAGGCGTGGATCCCGCTTAGGATCACGCGGTTTTTGCTGCTTCCGTCGTCCAGCAGGAACTTCAGGAGCTTTTTCGATTTCGGAACAGCCTCGCATTCCAGGACCTTCACCGCGCGGAAATCGCTCTTGGAGAAGGTCTCAAAGTCGACCTGGTCCTCAAAGAGAGGTTCGATCACGACGTTCGAGAAATCGATCTTTTCCTCCGAAGTCGGTTCGCCGTTCTGTGCAGCACACCAGGCTTCATTCGGACAAGTCGGACAGGCACAGATTGAAAAATCGGGTGCATTCACTGTTCCGGCAGGCGCCGTTTCAGTAGTGTTTTCCGACTTGATTTCAGCTTTAGAGGTATCCAACGGCTTCATGGTGGGGAAGAGCAGGGTATCGCGGATGGAGGGGCTGTTGGTCAGCAGCATCACCAGGCGATCCACGCCCACGCCGAGGCCGCCGGTGGGGGGCATGCCGTAGGAAAGGGCGTTGAGGAAATCCTCGTCCACGCCGCTGGCTTCCTCGTCGCCCGCGGCCTTCAGGGCCGCCTGCGCCTCGAAGCGCCCGCGCTGGTCAATGGGATCGTTCAGCTCGGAGAAGGCGTTGGCATGCTCGCGGCCCAGGATGAACAGCTCGAAGCGTTCGGTGTACATCGGGTTGCCGGGCATGCGCTTGGCAAGGGGCGAGATCTCCACCGGATGGCCGGTCAGGAAGGTGGGCTGGATCAGCTTTTCCTCCACATAGGTTTCAAAGAAGAGGTTCAGGATGTCGCCCTTTTTGTGGCGCTCCTCATATTCGATGTGGTGTGCTTTGGCCAGGGCGCGGGCCTCTTCCAGGTCCTTGACCTGCTCAAAGTCGACGCCGGCGTACTGCTTGACCGCGTCCAGCATGGAAAGGCGGGCAAAGGGTTTTTCCAGGTCGATCACGGTATCGCCGTAGGTCACGACCGCGCTGCCGCAGACCTTTCTTGCCACATGGCGGATCATATCCTCGGTGATGTCCATCATGCCGTTCACATCGGTGTAGGCCTTGTACAGCTCCAGCATGGTGAATTCCGGATTGTGGCGGGTATCCATGCCTTCGTTGCGGAACACGCGGCCGATCTCGTACACCGCGTCGAAGCCGCCCACGATCAGGCGCTTTAAATGCAACTCCAGGGCGATGCGCAGGTACATATCGATGTCCAGCGTGTTGTGGTGGGTGATGAAGGGACGGGCCGAAGCGCCGCCGGCCTGGGTGTGCAGCACCGGGGTCTCGACCTCCAGAAAGCCCTGGTTGTCCAGAAAGGAACGAATCTCCGAGATGATGCGGGAGCGTTTGACGAAGGTCTCCTTGACCTCGGAATTGACGATCAGATCCACATAACGCTGGCGGTAGCGGGCGTCGTTATCCTTAAGACCGTGGAACTTTTCCGGCAGGGGAAGCAGGGACTTGGACAACAGCGTGATGGACGTGGCATGGACGGAGATCTCTCCCGTTTTGGTGGTGAACACCGTGCCCTTCACGCCCAGGATATCGCCGATGTCCAGAGCCTTAAAAGCCTGGTATTCGTCCGCGCCGATGTCGTCGCGCTTGACATAGACCTGGATCAGGCCCTGGTCGTCCTGCAGATGCAGAAAGGACGCCTTGCCCATGATACGGCGGGACATCATCCTGCCGGCCACGGAAATTTGCGTTTCGGCCAGGGATTCGTAGTCCTGCTTGATCTGCGCGCTGCGGTGCGTGCGGTCAAAGGTGGTGATGGTGAAGGGGTCCTTGCCCTGCCGCTGAAGTTCCTGCAGCTTTTCCAGGCGAATGCGCGCCTGCTCGCTCAGGCCTTCCCGCTGCTCCATCTGCTGAAGATCCTGCTCCTGCGTCATCGTATGTTTCTCTCCTTAAATTGCATCTTTGCGTGCCCGAAGATCAGCGGCTGATGGACACGATGGTGTAGTTGAGCGTGCCGGCGGGCACGGCGATTTTGACCGTTTCGCCGATTTTACGGCCGAACAGCGCGCGGCCCACGGGCGACTCGTTGGAGATGCGGCCCTTGAAGGGGTCGGACTCGGAGGAGCCCACCAGATAATAGGTCATCTCCCTGCCGCTGGCCGTGTCGCGCAGCAGCACGGAGGAGCCGACGGTGATGGTGTCCGAGGGAACCTCGTCCTCGCTGACCACCTGTGCGTTGCGCAGGGTGTTTTCCAGCTCCATGATGCGGCCTTCCATAAAGGCCTGCTCGTTCTTGGCGGCGTCGTATTCGGCGTTTTCGGAAAGATCGCCGAAGGAGCGCGCCACCTTGATGCGCTCGGCCACCTCCACGCGCTTGACGGTCTTTAAATATTCGAGCTCTTCCTCCATTTTCTTCATGCCTTCAACGGTAAAGAGCTTGCTGGTTTCATTTGCTGCGTTTGCCATGGTATGACCTCCTGAAATGGTTTTCTTCAACGAAAAGCGCCACCCGCATGACGTTTCGATGCAAGTGCCGCCGTACTTGACTCAAATTTTGCTTTAGTATATAGGAAGAACGGGCAAAAGTCAACCTTTTGCCCCGGCTGCGCGGGCATTTTACGGATTGTTCATATTGACGGCCTTTTGCGTAAATGCAGGCCCGCAGAACAGATGAAAACAGGCGCGGACAGACGATGCCGCACGGCGTTGGGCGGCGCGCAGATCGTGCGCGAAACACCGCAGCGGGCGCTGTCAGCGTGTGGGAATGACGCTTGAAATTTATGCCGCAAACGGTATAATATAATAACAGAATCTGTATACGCAAAAAAACTTGCGGTAAAAACACAAACCGGCATGGGACGCATGCCCGTGCCCCCGAATGGAGGTATCTGTATGGCAAAGATGACGGTCAACTTCCTGTCCCACAAGCTGCGCCGCGCCGTGGACATCACGGTGGTTCTGCCCAGCATGGTCTTTTCGGAAATGATGGGCGAAAACCCCTCCCATAAGCTGAAGGCGAAGTTCCCCGTGATCTACCTTCTGCATGGCTACGGCAACAACCACGCCATCTGGAACGCCTACACGGGCGTTGAGATGTTCGCGGAGGAGAGGAACATCGCGGTGGTGATGATCTCCGGCGAGAACAAATCCTATATCAATGTGGAAACCGGCCGCCAGGAGTTCGACATCCAGGAGCGCTACTATGAGTTCCTTTCCGAGGAAGTGCCGGAGTTCGTCACCGAGTATTTCCCCATCAGCAGGGACCCGAAGGAAAGCTACATCGCCGGCCTTTCCATGGGCGGATTCGGTGCGATGATCCACGGTCTCAAGGACAGCAAAATGTACCGCGCCATCGGCGCCTTCTCCGGCGGCGGCTTCAGGCGCACCAGCTCGTCACGCATCCCCGGCACCTCCGAGACCGAGTATGACATCGAGTACCAGGCGAAAAAGTGTGCCGAGGAGGATCGCCGCATCCCCATCTACATGGCCTGCGGAGACCAGGACGGCGGCTTCGAAAACCTGAAGATGAGCTGCGCTGAGTTCAAAAAGCTGGGCTTTGACGTGACCTGGGTGGAGGGTGAAGGCTATAAGCACGAGTGGCGCTTCTGGCACCGCGAAATCGAGGCCTTTATGGACTGGATCCCGAGGGACGACGTCTGGTATCTTGGCAAGGGCGAACACCGCAGCGTATAACCGTATACAAGGCGGCCCGCGACAAAACGGCCGCCTTTTCACTTGGATACGCCGTATGTGCGGCGCGCATAAATCAAGCGGAACGGAGACAATACCCATGGACCTGAATCGAGTGACCATCTACACCACCCAGGAAGCCCTGGAACTGGTGGGCTATACCCTGGAGACGGTGGGCATCACCCAGTACGAGCTGGTGGAGGACAGCGAGGTTGTGCAGCGCTTCCTGGAAAAGACGGCCGCCTCCTGGGACTATGTGGAGGCCGAGAGCGTGCTTTCCTCCCGGCAGCCCTGCGTGCGCGCCTACCTTTCCACGAACGACACCGGCCTTGCCCAGTTGCGCGACGTACGCAGCGCCGTCGGGGAGCTGAAGGAAAACGCGCAGGGCCTTGACGTCGGCAGCCTGCAGATCGAGATAGACGTTGTGCACGAGGAGGACTGGGCTAACAACTGGAAGCAGTACTACAAGCCCACGCCTATCGGTGAAAAGCTTTTGATCAAGCCCTCCTGGGAAAGCTATGAGAACCCCGAAAGCCGCCTGGTGCTCAACATGGACCCGGGCATGGTGTTTGGCACCGGCACGCATGAGACCACGCAGCTGAGCCTGCTGGCCTTGGAAGAAAACGTGCGCCCCGGCATGCGCGTGCTGGACCTTGGCTGCGGCAGCGGCATCCTCGCCATTGGTGCGCTGCTGTTGGGGGCGGGCGAGTGCGTGGGCGTGGACATAGACCCCAACGCCCGCGACATCGCCTATGTTAACCTGCACGAAAACGGCTTTACAGACGACAGGTGCAGCTTTATGACGGGCAACGTGCTGGAGGACGATGACCTTGTGCAAAGCCTGGGCAAAGCCGATATCGTGGTGGCAAACATCGTGGCGGGCGTCATCATCCCCCTGGCAAAAAAGGTACCGGCGCTGCTTAAAGAAGGCGGCGTGTTCATCACCTCCGGCATCATTTCCGAGCGGCAGCAGGAGGTGGAGCAGGCGCTGAAAGACGCCGGCCTTACCCCCACCCGCGTGCACGAGAAAAACGACTGGGTGTGCCTCATCGCCCGGGCATGATACGGGACAAATCGGACCCATGCGCCGGCCTTTTCGCAAACAGGCGGAAGGACGGCGCTTTTCTTTGCCTCTATTGGCCTGAACGTGCGGGCCCTGCTTGACGAAAGCCGGCTCCTACGGTAGGATGGTTTCAGAGACTTTTCAGGCCGATGTCGGGCCTTTTGCAGGGCAAGCGCGGTGAAAAACAGCCTGTCGATCCGATTCATGGGCCGCATGCGCCCCGGAAGGAGATAAATCCGTGAGCCACAACTTTTTTGCCTATATGTCCCGGATGAAGCACATCAAGCGCTGGAGCCTGATGCGCAATACCTGGCAGGAGGATATCGCCCAGCACTCCCTGCAGGTGGCCATGATTGCCCATGCCCTGGCGCTGTACAAAAACGCACGCTTTGGCGGCGGCGCCGATCCCGAGCACGCGGCCTGCCTGGCGCTGTATCACGAGGCGTCTGAGGTCATCACCGGCGACATGCCCACGCCCATCAAGTACTTCAGCCAGGACTTTCGCGGCGCCTTCGGCAAGATCGAGCAGCTTGCCACGCAAAGGCTGCTTTTGACCATGCCCGACGACCTGCGCCCAGGGCTGGCACCCCTGATCGCCTTTTCACAGGACGACCCCGAGTGGGCGCGCGTCAAGGCGGCGGACACGCTTTCCGCCTACATCAAGTGCATCGAGGAGGAGCGCGCGGGCAACCGCGAGTTCTCCAAGGCAGCGCGCGAATTGCAGGCGAAGCTTAAATCCTACGCCCTGCCGGAAGTAGACGCCTTTTTGCAGGACTGCCTGCCGTCCTTTTCACTCACATTGGACGAATTGGACTAGCCCCTGCCTGAATGAGGAAACACAATCAGATGAAAAAAAGGATCGCCTGTTTTATTTGCCTGTGCTTATGTTTTAGCGCCTGCGCGGCCAAGCCCACGGATATGGACAGTTCGGCGTCAAAGTCGCCTGCACCGCCGGCATCTTCCATGCCGGCAACGCCGGCCGCCGCGCCCACGGCGGCCGAGGCCGATTTAGACCTGATGGCAGACGTGCAGCTGCAGGTGGAAGACCTTTCCGTCCGCCTATTGCAAAACGCCATGAGCGAGGACACCTCCGGCAATACCGTGTTTTCGCCCTGCGGCCTGGGCCTTTCCTTCGCCGCGCTGTATTTGGGCAGTGCGGGGGAGACCGCCGAACAACTGCGCAGCACGGCCGGTTTTACCGCTGAGGCGCAGGATGTGCTGTCCGCGCTCGGCCCCCTGCAGGAGCAAGGCGATGCGGCCGCTCTGGCGGTCTCGCAGCGCTATAAGGCTGCGCCGGCGTTTGCCTCCGCCATGCAGGCAGCCGGGATCGGGCTGATGTCCCTGCCCTTCGGCGCGCCGGAGGCGCTGGATGCCCTGAACGCTTGGGCCGCAGCCAGGGACGAGACCCTGTCCGCCGCGTTTACGGCCACGATGCCCTCGAATGCGCTGTACATGCTGCTGAGCGCAGCGCCGACGCTTGCCTTTGACAGGCCCTTTGCGGCGCAGGAAATCTACGAAAGCCTGTTCGAGTCGCCGGATGGGCTTGTGCCCTGCCGTTTCCTGTACACGGAGGACGACCTGCCCTACTACGAGGACGAACGGGTGCAGATCGCCGCGCTGCCGCTGGCCGGCGGCGAAAAGGAGCTGCTGCTCATCCTGCCCGCGGAAGGACCATTGGCGGATGTGCTGGAAAACATCGGCCAGTACGCGCCGCAGTGGCTCTCCGGCGAGGAACTGAAAAGCTACCCCGTGCGTCTGAGCCTGCCCGAGGTTTCGATACAGGGCGCGTTCTCGCTCAAAGAGGCGCTGCTGCCCCTGGGCCTGCGCCTGCCCTTTGACCAGACCGCTGCTGACTTCTCTCCGATGCTGGAGACTGAGATGCCCTTTTCCGTGAGCGAGGTATACAGCCTCTGCCGCCTGCAGATCGGTCCGGCGGGCGTGAACTTAGTCGGCTCCGTGCCGGATACGGCCGACTTTGCCCCGGGCGAAACGGGAACGGACCTGGTGCTCGACCGGCCCTTTTTGCTGGCGGTGCGAGATGCGCAAAGCGGCTGGATCGAGCTGCTTGCCTGGATCAATACGCCAAACTGACAAACAAACACACAACGGAGGCATGTTCTTGATAAACGGAAACACGCAAGGCATTCGCGAATCGCTCCTGAAGGAAATGGAGTCACTGCGCGAGATCACGATCGACCGCGACGTGTTCGCGCCCAAGGCGCTGTTGTTTGCCCTGGCCGACTTTACCGGACGCATCCACAGGGAGATCAGCGTGTACATCAGCCGCGGCGGCGAGGTGCTGGACATCACCATCGGCGACAGCGGTACCGTGCCGCTCCGGGCCATGAACCTGCGCCGCAGCGAAATGCGCCTGTGCGGTGTGCGCTGCATCCACACACACCCGGGCGGGGATTCCACGCTCTCCTCGGTGGACGTACAGTCCCTGCGCTCCCTGCGCTTTGACGCCATGGCCGCCCTGGGCGTGAGCGAGGACGGCAAGCCCACCTCTCTTTGCGTGGGTCTGCTGGACGCGCCGGATGAAAACGGCCAGTTCCCTGTGCACCTGACGCGGCGGCTCGGCATCTATTCCCTGCCGCAGAGCGAGCTGATGGAGCTGATCGAGGATGCGGACAGGCGCATCCTGGCCGCCGCGCCGCCCATCGAGCGTATGAGCGAGCGCGCCATCCTGGCGGGCCTTGCCGACGGGCCGGACGATCCCTCCCTGCTGGAGCTTCGCCGCCTGGCGGAGACCGCCGGCGCCGAGGTGGTGGGCACGATCTTCCAGAATAAGGCGCGCATGGACCCGGCGACTTACCTCGGCAGCGGCAAGGTGGAGGAACTGAACCTTTTGTGTCAGGCTACGGCTGCCGACCTTCTGATCCTGGATGACGAGCTCACCGGTGCGCAGGTGCGCAACCTGGAGGATAAGATCGCCTGCCGCATCATCGACCGCACGGCGCTTATATTAGATATCTTCGCCCAGCGCGCCCAGTCCCGCGAAGGTAAGCTGCAGGTGGAGCTTGCGCAGCTTCGCTACCGCCTGCCGCGGCTTACGGGCCTTGGCGTGGCGCTTTCGCGCCTGGGCGGCGGTATCGGCACGCGCGGCCCCGGTGAGACCAAGCTGGAGGAGGACCGCCGCCGCATCCGCCGCCGCATCGCCGATATCGAGCAGGAGCTGTCCGAACTCGGTTCCCAGCGGAAGATGCACCGCGACCGCCGCCAGCGCGTGGAGCTTCCCGTGGCGGCGCTGGTCGGCTACACCAACGCGGGCAAGTCCTCCCTGCTCAATGCGCTCACGGGCGCGGGTGTGCTGGCCGAAGACAAGCTCTTCGCCACGCTCGACCCCATCACCAGACGCGTGCGCCTGCCCGAGGGTACGGATTGCCTGTTGGTGGATACCGTTGGCTTTATCAACAAGCTGCCGCACGATCTGGTGCGCGCCTTCCGCTCCACGCTGGAGGAGGCATTGTACGCGGACGTGCTGGTCATCGTGGAGGATATATCCGACGAAAACCTGCTCATGCACCGCG
>JBNRMU010000045.1:0-12583 GCA_050309765.1 Christensenellales bacterium | reverse complement strand
CACAGCCCTTCGCGTGCGAAACGCGTTTCATCGGCGGGAGCTGCTTTACCAGGCGGAAAAGACGATTCAGAAACAGAAGATACGGATCCTTTCCGACCAGATACGGCCGCATTTTATCTACAACACGCTGAATACGATCTATGCCCTTTGCGACCGGGACGTAGAGGCTGCCAAGCAGATCATACATGACTTTTCTCAGTTCCTGCGCCTGAAGATCGATTCTTTGGAACAGAACGCGATTCCGTTTTCCGAGGAGCTCGATCGGGTTCGGTACTATCTATCCATCGAAGAGCAGCGTTTTCAGGGGACGTTGTCTGTTCAGTATTGCATAACGGAGACGGATTTTAAACTTCCGCCCCTTTCTCTGCAACCCCTGGTGGAAAACGCAGTTCGCCATGGGATTTTGCCAAAGAATACGCCTGGCATCGTTAAAATCAGTACAAAACAGACCGATGAGGAATGGCTTGTGACCGTTGAGGACGACGGGATCGGGTTTGATCCGGCCAATGTGTCAGCTGACGATGGCAGACCTCATCTGGGAATAGAAAATGTGCGATCCAGACTTCTTTTGATGAGCAGCGGATTCCTGACCCTGAAAAGCAGGATCGGAAATGGCACCACAGCAACCATTCATTTGCCGAAGGAGAAATAGCGGATGAATATCATGATTGTTGACGACGAGGCCCTGGCTGTTCGCAGTCTGGAAGCGCAGCTGCAGAAGATCTTTCCCGAATCGGCAAGCCTGTTTTCCTATCAAGATGCATTGGAAGCCCTTAGCTTTGCAAGAAAAACGCCCATAGACCTCGCCTTTGTCGATATGGACCTTCCGCAGATGAACGGGATCGAGCTGATCGGAAAGCTCAAGGAACTGCAGAGGGATACGGATTTCGTGATCGTTACCGCATATGCGGAGTATTCTCTGCAGGCCTGGAAGACGCATGCCAGCGATTACCTGATGAAACCCGTGAACGAGACGGACATCCGGGAAGCGCTTCAAAACCTTCGTCGTCCGCTCAGGACGGAGAACCGGCCCGATCCGGAACGTATCCGAGTCCAGTGCTTCGGAAATTTCGAGGTTTTCCACCGGGAAAAGAGGATGCACTTCGACAGAAGCAGGGCCAAAGAGCTGTTTGCGTATCTGGTCAGCCGCCGGGGGGCTGCTGTCACGACCGGAGAATTATGCAGCGTGCTCTGGGAAGACGATACGAACCTGATTACAAAGAAGGCTTATATACGAACATACTACGCGACACTCAAAAAGGAGTTCGAAGCCGTAGGCCACGGAGATGTCCTGGTGCATTCCCGCAACTCCTATGCCGTGAACATCGGATCGATCGACTGCGATTATTATCAATATCTCAAGGGAGACCCAAAGGCTGCATACCTGTACCAATCGGAGTTTATGAGCCAGTACAGTTGGGCAGAGACGATGATCTACGATATAGACACGCAAAAGCGTTGACCGCAGCCCAGGAATATCAGCAAAAAAGAGGCTGACCGGCATGTTTTGCCGGCCAGCCTCTTTTCGTTGAATGCAAAAGAACTAAATGCAAGGTGCTCTTTATGGAGCGTTCTCATCCACAGGCCTTGCGATCTCAATCGCCAACGGCCAAAGGATCGGCTTAGTCAGAGAAAAACGATCATCAGGAACGGTCCGCGGCGGCCTGCTTTAATTCGATGCACAGCATGGTCAGATCGTCGAACTGCGGCGCGTCGCCGACAAAGGCGTTCACACATTCATGTACGCCCTGGAGCACCTCCTGCGCAGTGCCGTTTTTGTACTCGTTCAGGGCTTCCATCATCCTGCCCATCGTGAACATATTGTTGTTTCCGTCCATGGCCTCGGGAACGCCGTCTGTATACAGGAACAGCTTATCGCCCTGGCCAAGCTGAATTTCGAAATCCTTGTACTGAATGTCCGGCATGGCGCCAAGGACAAGGCCATGCTTGGTCTTGAACAGCTCGAACGAGCCGCTGGTGCGATACACAGCCGCGTCATCGTGACCGGCGTTGGCGGCCGTGACCCTGCCGGTTGACAGTTCCAGGATGCCCAGCCACAGGGTGACGAACATATCCAGCTGGTTGCGTTCGCAGATGCGATTGTTGACGAACTTCAGAATTTCTGCCGGCGTTCCGCCCATCTGCGTCCTGTTGCTGATGATGATGTTCATTACCATCATGAACAGCGCGGCCGGCACGCCCTTGCCGGAAACATCGCCGATCAAAAAGGCCAGATGGTCGTCATCGATCAGAAAGTAGTTGTAAAAGTCGCCGCCGACCTCCTTGGCGGGCGTCATAGAGGCGTAGATGTCAAAATCAGTCCTGTCCGGAAAGGCGGGGAAGACATTGGGAACGGAGTTTTCCTGTATCTTGCTGGCAAGGGACAGTTCTGCGACGATCCGTTCTCTTTCTGACGTGATAGCCGTCAGGTTTTCGATATAGTTGACCATATCCGATTCCATGGTGTCGATGGAATGGGCCAGATTGGAGATCGATTTAAACTTGCTGATGGAGCCAAGCGATTCACCTTTGGTATTCTCTTTGGCAAAACGGTTAGCTTCGTCAGATACTATATTGATGGGCGTAACCACATGATCTTTGATATAGATCGCGGCAAAAATGGCCGAACAAACCGCCAACGCAAGTGTGGATATGGCGATGCTGACCAGATAGGGCCGCCTTGCCTCGTACAGCTCGCGGATGGGGCGCTGTATGCAGAGGATGGCGACCACATCGTCGTAGGCGTTCTTGACCGGCACAAGCGTGGTGATATGCGGATGCAGGCCATCGCCAGGATTGAAGCGATAAACCGTTTCGTACTCGGAATCCTCTTCGTAAATGGCCTTGTATTTACGCCGATATTCATCGTTTGTGGTGTTGCGCTCGTACCCGCGTTCCCATTCGACATATTCGGTGTCATCCACAGCGTTGTTGACGGAATTAAAGACGGAGACGAACCTTCCGTAATCGCTCTGGTCCACCAGAATGACATAGACCAACGATACATGCATCCGCTGGCAGTAGTTATACAGATATCGCTTGGTCTGCAGGTATTCTCCGTACTGCTCGCTGGCCAGATAGGCCTTTAGGTGATCGCCGTTTACCAGAGTGGTCGCTGTAGCGGCCATGTGATAGGTGGAGGTGGAATACTCCTTCTCAAAGGCGGTGGTAAAGCTGACGTAGCCGAGGGAACTGACGATCAGGCCGAATACGATCAACAATATGACGACGGCCCCGATGATATTGACCGCCATGTTGGAGCGAAGCTTTTCTAACTGCTGAATCATGGTGTTCCTTTCACCCGAACATCGAAATTGACCTGTTATCTATTATACCAAATACATGGGTAGATTCCAATCTGTTTGTAAAAAACAAAAAAGCCTGCTTGCCTTTGGCGCAGGAACACTAAGGGCGCTTCATCCGCAGCTGCGTGCTGATTCAATTGTGTTTTGAGGTATGGCCGTACAGCGCGGCGGCTTTTTCCAGCGGCTGCCTTGCGGCCTGTTTGCACAGACGAGCAGGCCTTTATGCCTGTTTTCGGGCTTATATCGCCTGAAAAAACGGCTGCCAAAGAAAAGCCCCCGGGGATTGGTCGAAAAGCCCCGGGGAATGATTCTGTAAAAACGATCGTGGTCGTATCCGTCTGTGTTTATTTGGACAACAGCGCGAGCAGCCGTCTGGCCGCTTCTTGTGTATCCTCGGGGCTGCCGAAGGTGGAAAAGCGGAAATAACCCTCGCCGCAGGCGCCGAAGCCCTCCCCAGGCGTTCCCACGACCTGGATCTCCTGGAGAAGATAATCGAAAAACTGCCAGCTTCCCATGCCGTTTGGGCATTTCAGCCAGATATACGGCGCGTTTTTGCCGCCGCAATACCAGATGCCGAGCCTATCCAAAGCGCGCATGAGGATTTGGGCGTTGTTTTTATAGACCTTGATGTTTTCCCTGATCTGCCTTTGCCCTTCCTCCGTAAACACGGCCGCGCCGCCTCTTTGGATGATATAGGACACGCCGTTTGTTTTCGTTGTGCGGTTGCGCACCCACATGTCATGGAAGCTCATTCCGGCACGAATAAGCGCCTTGGGAATAACGGTATAGCCAAGTCTCGTTCCGGTAAAGCCGGCGGTCTTGGAAAGGGAACAGATCTCAATGGCGCAGGTCTTGGCGCCCTCAATCTCAAAGATGCTGTGCGGAAGCGCATCGTCTTCGATAAAGGCTTCGTACGCGGCGTCAAAGAGGATGACCGAGCCGTTTTCGTTGGCAAAGCGCACCCAGTGGCTGAGCTGCTCCCGGGTGAACACCGCGCCGGTCGGGTTGTTGGGGGAGCAGATGTACAGGATATCGGCCTTGGCCTCTTCGCTCGGTTCCGGCAAAAAGCCGTTGTCCCTGCCGGAGGGGAGATGGATGATCTTTCTTCCCGCCATGACGTTGGCGTCCACATAGGCGGGATAGGCGGGCTCGATCACAAGGGCGATGCTTTCGCGGTCGAACAGGTCCAGGATATCGCCCAGCTCGTCACTCGCGCCGCTGGAAACGAAGACTTCGTCGTCCGAAAGGTTTATCCCGCGCCTGCGGTAGTGCGCCGCGATGGCCTCGCGCAGAAAGGGCGCGCCGCATTCGGGCATGTAGCCGTGAAAACGGTTCTTTTCCGCCTGGTCGTCGACCGCTTCGTGCAGCGCCTGGATAACGGCGCCGCAAAGGGGCAGGGACACGTCGCCGATCCCCATGCGATACAGATGCGTGCCGGGATGCGCCTGCAGGTAAGCGGCTGTTTTCTGCGCTATATTGTAAAAGAGATAGGAATCCTTAAGGTCTGCGTAATGCATGTTGGGTTTGATCATAAGGCAATTTCTCCTTCGAACTTGGTTTCTGCCACCATTGCAGGAACGCCGTCGTATGCGTGGATGGAAACGAACACGCAAGCGGTGCGGCCCGACGCAGGTATCGGCACAAACGTTTTTATTCGGCGTCGATCGTGGAGACGCCGAGCGTCACTTCCTCCAGAACGTCCAGCACCATCCGGACCGTATCCAGGGAGGTCAGCATGGTGATATTGTTCCCCGCGGCCGCGCGGCGGATGGCCACACCGTCGCCGTAGTGCACGCCGGATAAAATCGCCCTGGTGTTGATGACATAGCTGACATAGCCGGCGCGGATGGAGTCGAGCACTTCCTCGCTGCCCTCGCTCGGCTTGTGCCGGATCCTGGTGCGGATGCCGTGGGCGCGCAAAACCTCGCCCGTGAGGGTCGTGGCCTCGATGTTGAAGCCCATGTTGTAAAAGCGCCGGATCAGGGGAACGGTTTCTTCTTTATCTTCATCGGCAACGCTCACCAGCACCGTTCCGTAGTTTTTGAGCGTGAGCCCGGCGGCGAGCATGGCCTTGTAGGCCGCCCGGTGGATCTTTTTGTCGTACCCGATCGCTTCGCCGGTCGACTTCATCTCCGGGGAAAGATAGGCGTCCATCCCGCGCAGCTTGGCAAAGGAAAAGGCCGGAACCTTGACGTAGGAGCGTTGCTTTTCTCTGGGATAGCGCTCGAATATGCCCTGCTGCGGCAGCGACACGCCGAGTATGGCCAGGGTGCCGATGTCCGCAAGGCTGAATCCCGTGGCCTTGGACAGGAAGGGCACCGTTCTGGACGAGCGCGGATTTACCTCGATGACGTAGACCTTCTCTGCGCTGTCGACGATGAACTGGATGTTGAAAAGGCCGATGATGCCGATGCCGAGCCCGAGCTTTTCCGTATAGTCCAGGATCGTTTGCTTGACATTATCCGAGAGGCTGTAGGAGGGGTAGACGCTGATGGAGTCCCCCGAATGGACGCCGGTCCTTTCGACCAGCTCCATGATGCCGGGAACGAAGACCCGCTGGCCGTCGCAGACGGCGTCCACTTCAACTTCCTTGCCGCGGATGTACTTATCCACCAGCACGGGTTTGTCCTCGTCGACCTCCACCGCGGAGCGCAGATACTCCCACATGGATTCTTCCTTGGCCACGATCTGCATCGCACGGCCGCCGAGCACAAAGCTCGGGCGCACGAGCACGGGATAACCGATCTCGCGGGCGGCTAGGATGCCGGCCTCCACGCTGGTCACGGCCTGCCCCGTCGGCTGCGGGATATGAAGCGACAAAAGCAGCTTTTCGAAGGCGTCGCGGTTTTCGGCCCTGTCGATGGCGTCGCAGTCCGTTCCGATGAGGGTTACGCCGCGGTCGCGCAGGGGCTCGGCCAGGTTGATGGCCGTCTGCCCGCCCAGGGTCGCGATCACGCCCTCCGGCTTTTCCAGCAGGATGATGTTCATCACGTCTTCCGCGCAGAGGGGTTCAAAGTACAGCTTGTCGGAGCAGGTGTAGTCCGTGGAGACCGTTTCGGGGTTGTTGTTGATGATGATGGCCTCAAACCCAGCTTTCTGGATCGTCTGTACGGCATGGACGGTCGAATAGTCGAACTCTACGCCCTGGCCGATGCGGATGGGGCCGGAACCTAGAACGATGATCTTCCGCTTGTCGGAAACGACGGACTCGTTTTCCTCCTCATAGGTGGAATAAAAGTAGGGGATATAGCTGTCGAATTCGGAAGCACAGGTGTCGATCATCTTGTAGACGGGCACAATTGCGTGCTCTGTGCGGAAGTGAAAGATTTCCAGCTCGTTCCGGTTCCACAGACGAGCGATCTCCTGATCGGAGAAGCCCAGCTTTTTTGCCGCCCGCAGGGCTTCCAAATCGCACGGGTGCGCCCTCAGTTCGGCTTCCATCTCCACGATGTGCCTGAGCTTGCGGAGGAAGAAGCGGTCGATCTGCGTCGCCTCGCAGATGTCGTCCACGCCGCAGCCGCGGCGCAGAAGCTCCGCAACGGCATAGAGCCTGTCGTCCGTTCCGACCCGGATGTAGTTAAACAAATCGGGGGTTTTTACGCAATCGAACTTTTTCAGATGGATATGGCAGGCCCCGATCTCCAGGGAACGGATGCCCTTCAAAAGGCTTTCCTCAAAGCTCCGCCCGACGCTCATCACCTCGCCGGTCGCCTTCATCTGCGTGGAGAGGGTGTTGTTCGCGTCGGCAAACTTATCGAAGGGGAAGCGGGGCAGCTTGGTCACGACATAGTCCAGCGCCGGTTCAAAGGAGGCCGGCGTGTTGGCGATTTGGATCTCGTCCAGCGTCATGCCGACGCCGATCTTGGCGGAGACCCTGGCGATGGGGTACCCGCTTGCCTTGGAGGCCAGGGCGGAGGAGCGCGAAACGCGCGGGTTGACCTCGATCAGGTAGTATTGAAAGGAGTTGGGGTCCAGGGCAAACTGCACGTTGCAGCCGCCTTCGATTTTCAGCGCGCGGATGATCTTCAGCGCGCTGTCGCGCAGCATGTGGTATTCCTTGTTGGTCAGCGTCTGGGAGGGGCACACGACAACGGAATCGCCCGTGTGGATGCCGACGGGATCGAGGTTTTCCATGTTGCAGATGGTGATGGCCGTGTCGTTTTTGTCGCGCATGACCTCGTATTCGATCTCTTTGAAGCCCTTGACGCTCTTTTCCACCAGCACCTGGCGGACGGGCGAGAGCTCGAGCGCGTTTTTCATCAGAGGAACGAATTCATCGGCGTTATTGGCAAAGCCGCCGCCGGTCCCGCCCAGGGTGAAGGCGGGGCGCAGCACGACGGGATAGCCGATCCATTCGGCGATCTCAAGCCCTTCCTCCACACAGGACGCGGTGTCGGATGGCAGGATCGGCTCGCCCAGCGACTGGCAGAGCTCCTTGAACTGCTCGCGATCCTCCGCCTGCTCGATGGATGCGCTCCTGGTTCCAAGCAGCTCCACGCGGCATTCGTCGAGGATGCCTTTTTTCTCCAGCTGGATCGCTAGGTTCAGTCCGGTCTGGCCGCCGATGCCGGGCAGGATCGCGTCCGGACGCTCGTAGCGGATGATCTTTGCGATGTATTCCAGCGTGAGCGGCTCCATATAGACCTTGTCCGCGATGGAGGTATCGGTCATGATCGTGGCGGGGTTGGAATTGCACAGGATCACCTCGTAGCCCTCCTCTTTCAGGGCAAGGCAGGCCTGCGTTCCGGCATAGTCGAACTCCGCCGCCTGGCCGATCACGATGGGGCCGGAGCCGATCACAAATATCTTTTTAATGTCCGTTCTTTTCGGCATTGCCCTTTGTCTCCTCCATGCTCTGCAAAAAGCGGTCGAACAGATGCGCGCTGTCCTGCGGCCCGGGCGCGCTCTCCGGGTGGTACTGTACGCTGAAAACACGGTCCTTCCCGCATCTGATCCCTTCCACGGTGCCGTCCAGCAGATTGCGGTGCGTAACGGTAAGGGGTGTGCCTGCAAGGCTGTTTTCGTCCACGGCGTAGGAGTGGTTCTGCGAGGTGATCTCGATCTTTCCGCTTTCCAGGTCCTTGACCGGATGGTTGCCGCCGCGGTGGCCGAACTTGAGCTTGTAGGTCTTTGCCCCGTAGGCAAGGGAGATGATCTGGTGCCCAAGGCAAATGCCGAAGATCGGCCAGCGGCCCAGCAGGGCCTTGATCGTGCCGATCGTTTGCGGTACGTCCGTCGGGTCGCCGGGGCCGTTGGAAATGAAGATACCGTCCGGATGTAGGGCGCGGATGGCTTCTGCGGGTGTATCCCAGGGCACCACCGTCACGCGGCAATTGCGTTTGACAAGGGAACGCACGATGTTGCGCTTCATACCGCAGTCGATGGCGACGACGTGAAAGCTCGCATCGTCTGCGCCTGCCTGCCAGGGCGCGCGGCAGCTGACGCGGGAAACGGCGTCCCGGGGAAGCGTATAGCCGGTCAGCTTTTCAAGGCCGGCTTCCAAAGGGGTATCGGTGCCGGTCAACAGCGCCTTGCGGCTGCCAAAGTCGCGGATGGAGCGGTTCAGCTTTCTGGTATCCACCCCGCAGATGCCGCAGATGCCATAGCGGCGCATGACCGCGTCCAGCGTTTCCGCAGAGCGGAAGTTCGAGGGTTCGTCGTTGTATTCGTGCACCACCAGCGCGCCGATGGTGGGGATGTCCGTTTCATAATCGTCCCTGGCCATGCCGTAGTTGCCGATCAGTGGATAGGTCATCACCACCGCCTGGTCGGTGTACGAGGGATCGGAGAGGATCTCCTGGTAGCCCACCATGGAGGTGTTGAAAACGATCTCGAGTATCTTCTCCTGATCGGAGCCGAACGAGCAGCCGTAATACTCCTGCCCGTCCTCCAGGATGATCTTTCTGTCCGGGCTTTTGATCATGGCTGGCCTCCTTCTTTCGCCCGCTCGGAGATCTTTTGCTCAAAGCGGTTCTTTCTCGTGTCGGATGGGATCGTTGTCGGGTACTTACCGCCGAAACAGGCGCTGCAGTAGTTGGGATTGCCGGACAGCTCGCAGAGGCTTTCCAGCGGCAGATAGCCGAGCGAGTCCGCGCCGATCATTTTTGCGATCTCGGGCACGGTGTGATGGCAGGCGATCAGGTGTTCCTGCGAATCGATGTCCGTTCCGTAAAAGCAGGGGAAAAGGAACGGCGGCGCGGAGACGCGCATGTGTATCTCCCTTGCGCCGGCCTCGCGCAGGAGCGATACGATGCGGCCGCTTGTCGTTCCCCGGACGATGGAATCGTCGATCAGCACGATGCTCTTGTCCCTGACGACCTCCTCAACGGCGGACAGCTTGATGCTCACCTGGTTCAGTCTGTCATGGGGAGCGATAAAGGTCCTGCCGATGTATTTGTTCTTGATCAGGCCGATGCCGTAGGGAATGCCGGAGGCGCGGCTGTAGCCGAGCGCGGCGTCCAGGCCGGAGTCGGGCACGCCGATGACGATGTCCGCGCGCACGGGATGCGTTTGGGCCAGCACCCTTCCCGCATTGACGCGGGCCGTATGCACGGATTGCCCGTCGATCACGGAATCCGGACGGGCAAAATAGATGTATTCAAAAATACAGAGCTTCTTCTGTTTTGTATGGCAGTGTTCCCGGCGGGAGACGACGCCCTCTTTGCTGAAAACCAGGATCTCGCCCGGCTCTATATCGCGGACGAAGCGGGCGCCGACCGCCTTGATCGCGCAGCTCTCGGAGGCGACCACATACATCCCATCGTCTGTTTTGCCGTAGCAGAGCGGCCTGAAGCCATACGGATCCCTGGCGCAGATCAGCTTCTGCGGGGACATGAGAACCAGCGAATACGCCCCTTCCAGCTTGTACATGGCGCGGCTTAACGCCTCCTCGATGGAGGGGGCGTTAAGCCGTTCCTTGGTTACGATATAGGCGATCGTCTCGGTGTCGCTGGAGGTGTGGAAGATGGCCCCCGTCAGCTCCAGGGCGGAGCGCAGCTGTGCCGCGTTGGCAAGGTTCCCGTTGTGGGCGATGGCCATCCGGCCTTTTTGGTGGTTCACCTCGATCGGCTGGCAGTTGTTGCGGTTGGTCGCGCCGGTCGTGCCGTAGCGCGTGTGGGCCACCGCCATGGTCCCCGCCGGAAAGGAGGAGAGGACGTCCCTGGAAAACACCTCGCTCACAAGGCCCAGGTCCTTGTGCGAGACAAACAGACCGTCGTCGCAAACGACGATCCCGCAGCTTTCCTGCCCGCGGTGCTGCAGGGCGTACAGCCCAAAGTAGCAAATGCTCGCCACGTCGATCGGCTTCTCCGCCAGCACGCCGAAAACACCGCATTCTTCGTGAATAGCCATGTTGATCAGTCCTTTGATTTTTGAATTGCCGCGCCGATGAAGCCTTTGAACAGCGGGTGTGGCCTGTTGGGGCGGCTCTTGAACTCCGGGTGATACTGAACGCCCACGAAGAAGGGCCGCTGGGTGAGCTCCACCGTTTCCACCAGCCTGTCATCGGGCGAAAGACCGCTCAGCGTAAGCCCGCATGCCGTCAGCTTTTCGCGGTAGTCGTTGTTGAATTCGTAGCGGTGGCGGTGCCTCTCGCTGATCTGAAGGCACCCGTAGCATCTTTCCATGGTCGTGCCCGGCTGGATGCGGCAGGGATAGGCGCCAAGGCGCAGGGTGCCGCCCTTGTCGATGTTATCGCTTTGGCCGGGCATGAAGTCGATTACCTTGTTTTTGCACTGCTCGTCGAACTCGCCGGAGTTGGCGTCCGCGATGCCGGCCACGTTCCGCGCGAATTCGATCACCGCGATCTGCATCCCAAGGCAGATGCCAAAGTAGGGCAGATCATGCTCCCTTGCGTATTGGGCGGCCAGGATCATGCCCTCGATGCCGCGGCTGCCAAAGCCGCCGGGAACGAGGATGCCATCCAGGCCGGAAAGGAGTTCGGCGGCGTTTTCCTCGCGGATCTGTTCGGAATCGATCCAATGGATGTCGATGTGCACGTTGTGATAAAATCCCGCGTGCTGCAGCGCCTCCGCAACCGAGAGATAGGCGTCGTGCAGGCCGACGTATTTGCCCACCAGGCCGATCTGCACACAATGGGAGCGCGCTTTATTGATGCGCCCCACCATTTCCGTCCATTCGCAAAGATCGGGCGCGGGGACATTCAGGCCCAGCTCCCGGCAGACGACCTCGGAAAAATGGGACTGCTCCAGCATCAGCGGCGCTTCGTAAAGATTGGGGAGCGTGATATTTTCGATGACGCAGTCCGGCTTTACGTTGCAAAACAGCGCGATCTTCTGGAAGATGGACGCTTCCAGCGGTTCGTCGCAGCGCAGGACGATGAGATTGGGATGGATGCCCATGCCCTGCAGTTCCTTGACGGAGTGCTGCGTGGGCTTTGACTTGTGCTCTTCGGAGCCGCGCAGATAGGGCACCAGGGTCACGTGGATGAACAGGCTGTTTTCCCGGCCGATCTCCAGGGAGATCTGGCGCACCGCTTCGATGAAGGGCTGGGATTCGATGTCGCCGATGGTGCCGCCGATCTCGGTGATGACCACGTCGGCATTCGTCTTTTTGGCGACGCTGTAGACGAATTCCTTGATCTCGTTGGTGATGTGCGGGATGACCTGAACCGTGGAGCCGAGGTATTCGCCGCGGCGCTCCTTGTTGAGCACGTTCCAGTAAACCTTGCCCGTCGTCAGGTTCGAGTACTTGTTCAGGTCCTCATCGATGAAGCGCTCGTAATGGCCAAGGTCCAGATCGGTTTCCGCGCCGTCCTCGGTCACGTAGACCTCGCCGTGCTGGTAGGGGCTCATCGTGCCCGGGTCCACATTGATGTAGGGGTCCAGCTTCTGCGCGGCCACTTTCAGGCCGCGTGCCTTCAGCAGCCGCCCGAGGGAGGCGGCCGTGATCCCCTTACCAAGCCCCGAGACCACGCCTCCGGTTACGAAAATGTACTTTGTCATGGCTGAGTATCTCCTTGTGTTCCCGCTCTGTCGCGGCCAAAGGCGTCACTCGGGCAGCTTTATGCCGATATCGGGATTAAATGCCGGCATGGGCTGAAGCTTGAAACGGTTTTGGGCATGCAGACGATCGATCCGCTTCTTTATATCCCGATCCTCGATGGCGCCGGTGCGGATGTATTTGTCCAGCTGCGCGTAGGTAAAGCCGAGGTTTTCCTCGTCCGTCTTGCCGGAAAGGCCGTCGATCGGCGGCTTTTCGATCAAGCGCTCGGGCAGTCCCAGCGCCCTGCCCACGGCTTTTACCTCCTGCACCGTCAG
>JBNRMU010000044.1:0-4556 GCA_050309765.1 Christensenellales bacterium | reverse complement strand
AACTTCACCTGATCCATGAAAAGCCGCAAGTTGCTCAGCATCGCCCTTGTCGGCGCGGTGGTTTTTGGCGTAGGCGCGCTTGTGTATCTGTACTTTCACAGCCCCTATGAGCACACCGTGACCTATTGTGTGTTTTACCACCTGACGGGGCTTAAGTGCCCCGGCTGCGGCATGACCAGGGCGCTGTACAATCTGCTGCACCTAAATCTCAAAGGGGTTTTCCTCGAAAACCCCTTTTTGTTTGTGCTCCCCTTTGCGGCATATCTCGCCCTGGCGGAGCTGCTTCCCCTGTGCGGGCTGCGGGTAAAGCTGCCCGTGCCTAAGCTTAAAACGTCCTGGATCTTTGCCCTGATCGCCGTGTGGGTGGTTTACGGCTTTGGGCGCAACTTCTTCTGACGCACATCTTTCAAGCGAAAGGCGGCACAAGCCCCATGCACATCGTACTGGTCGAACCCGAGATCCCGCAAAACACCGGCAACATCGCCCGCACCTGCGCGGCCACCGGCACCACGCTGCATCTGGTGCATCCTTTGGGCTTTTCCATCGACGAAAAGCAGGTCAAGCGCGCGGGGCTCGATTATTGGCCTCTTGTCGATCTTGTGGAGCACGACAGCCTGCAAGACCTGTTTGCCGCCTATCCGGACGCGCAGTTCTTTTATTCTACCACCAAGGCGCCCAGGAGCTACACGCAGGTGTGCTACCCGTCGGATGCCTTTCTGGTTTTCGGCAAGGAGACCAAGGGCCTGCCGGAGGAGCTGCTGCGTCAAAACCTCAGCCGCTGCATCCGCATCCCCATGCGGGACGGCCTGCGCTCGCTGAACCTTTCCAATTCGGCGGCGGTGGTGCTGTACGAGGCGCTGCGGCAGAACGGTTTTCCCGGTTTATGCGGCGAATCCGCCGTTCTTAACAAGTAGTTTACCCCGTTTTTGAATGAAAATAAGGATTTTTGTTTCTCTTTTTTGTATGCTAAGTATAGGTTTCCTATTACTGTTCTAGGAGGCACGCACACATGGGCTGGCAAAACCTGATCGCCCTGGCCGGAGGGCTCGGTCTTTTCCTGTACGGAATGAAGTTCATGGGCGAAGAACTGGAGCGCGCGGCCGGCAAAAGCCTGCGCCGCATGCTCGATATACTGACGCGCAACCGTTTCATGGGCATGCTGGTGGGCATTTTGTTCACCATGCTGATCCAAAGCTCCAACGCCACCTCCGTGATGGTGATCGGCTTTGTTAATGCGGGGCTGATGAGCATCTTCCAGGCCTGCGGTGTGCTGCTTGGTTCCACCATCGGTACCACCATCACCGCACAGCTGATCGCATTCAATTTAGGCGACATCGCCCCCATCTTCGTTTTGATCGGCGCGGTGACGTATCTGTTCTCTAAAAAGACCTATTCCCGCCAGATCGGCGGTATCCTTATGGGCTTTGGCATGCTGTTTGTCGGCATCGGCATGATGAGCGACACCATGAGTCCCCTGCGCGATATGCCGCAGGTGGCCGCCGTGATGAGCCAGTTGGCCAACCCCCTGCTGGGTATTTTGGTTGGGCTTGCCTTTACGGTGCTCATCCAATCCTCCTCCGCCTCCATCGGTATTTTACAGGTGATGGCGGCCCAGGGCACCGTGGGCATAGATGCAGCCATGTACATCATCTTAGGCGCCAACATCGGTGCTACGATCACCAGCATGATCGCCATCATCGGCGCCAACAAGATGGCCAAGCGCACCGCCATACTGAACCTGCTCATCAAGGTCATCGGTGCCGTCCTGTTCTATACGCTGCTGCATCTTTTGCCGCTCACCGATTGGCTCACAGCGCTTTCCCCCAACGATCCCATGCGCCAGGTGGCTAACGCACACATGTTCTACAACATCCTAAACGTTGCTATCCTCTTCCCCTTCTCCGATTACCTGGTCAAGCTTGCCATCAAATTGGTGCCCGGTGGAGACGAAGAGCAAAAGGCGCTGGCCGTGCAGTATATTTCCGACGCCGTGCTACACACTCCGCCGGCAGCCATCCTGCAGGCGATCAAGGAAATCAACCGCATGCAGCACTTGGCTTACAACAACATCGACCGCGCCATGAAGGCCTTCCTCTACGGCAATCCCAAGGAAGTGACGGACGATCTGGAACAGGACGAGGCCGTGGTCGATTTCCTGAGCGACCAGATCACCCAGTTCCTGATCCGCCTCGCGCAGGCCCAGAGCGACATGCAGCCAAGAGAAGCCACGCTGGTCGGCTCCCTGCACCACGTGGTCAACGACATCGAGCGCATCGGCGACCATGCCGAAAACATCCTCGAATACGCCCAGCGGCGCGAGGATGAAAAGGTATCCATCACGGACGCCGGCATCGAGGAGCTTTCCGAGATGTACGGCCACGTGAAGGAGATCCTCGACATGGCGCAGACCGGCTTCGACAACGAGGACAGGATGCGCATCGAGCGCGCCTACGCGGCGGAGGACAAGGTCGACGAAATGCAGGAGCTGCTCACCGACCGCCACATCGAGCGCCTGAACAAGGGCCAGTGCACGCCCATAGCCGGCATGCTGTTCACCAACCTGTTGACGGACCTGGAACGCGTCGCCGACCATGCCATCAACATTGTCGGCATCGAGGACAAGGCTTAATCCATACGACTTCTTTCGTTTTTCACATACAGAAAAATGCCCGTCCGGAAGAGCTTTCTTTCGGGCGGGCATTTGCTGTGGGCGTGTTTGTTATTTCTTGGGGTATACCAGAGCGTCGGCCTCGATCAGGGCGTCGATGGAGCGGTTCCACTCTTCGTCGATCACCTGCAGCTCGGGATGGGCGCGGAAGTATTCCACGGACTGGCGCACGCCCACGGCAAAGGGCGTGGTGCAGACGAACTCCGGTACCAGGCGCTTGATCTTTGTGCAGTCAAACACCACGGAGGAGCTTTTGTCGCCCAGCAGGTCGCCCAGCTCGCCGGGCATGAAGCGGGCGATCTGGTCGGCACTCATGTGCACGATCTTGGGCGTTACGCCCACGGCATCGCCGATGGTGTAGGCGATCTCGTCCCAGGTGAGCACCTCGTCGGAAAC
This sequence comes from Christensenellales bacterium, assembly GCA_050309765.1. Taxonomy (GTDB): domain Bacteria; phylum Bacillota; class Clostridia; order Christensenellales; family UBA1750; genus CALWRM01. The sequence goes on along the minus strand of JBNRMU010000044.1, from coordinate 1,492 downwards.
GATGTGGAAGGCCTCGCCGATGGCCTGGCGGTTGCCCATCAGGCCTACAAAGCCCTTGGCAAAGTCGGTGTTGTGGGTCATGCTCCAAAGGGAGGTGCCGTCGCCGTGGCAAACGATGGGTTTGCCGTCCAGCATGCGCTGCACCAGGGACCAGGGCTTGTTCCAGCTGCCCATGGCAAAGGGGATCTGCGTAAGTCCGTAGGTGAGCGACGGACGCACGATGGTGATGGGGAAGTCCAGCTCCCTGTGGGCCTTCATGCACACATCCTCGCACATGCGCTTGTTGCGGCCGTACTGCCAGTAGCGGTTGTTGAGGGGGTGCGATTCGTCGATGATATAGCGGCGCATGGGGCGCTCATAGGCCGCGCCGGAGGAGATCAGGATGTACTGCTTGGTCTTGCCGTTGAACAGTTTCACGTCCTTTTCCACGCGCTCGGGCAAAAAGGCGATCCATTCCACGACCACGTCGAAGCACTCGTCGCCCAGTTTCTGCTTGAATTCTTCCTCGTTGTTGATGTCGCACTCGATCACACGGGCGCCCGCGGGTACAAACTCGCTGCGCTTGCCGCGGTTGAGCAGGGTCAGGTCCCAACCCTTTTCGATGGCGCGCTGGGAGACCGCGCTGGAAATCAAACCGGTTCCGCCGATAAATAAGGCCTTCATGCAATTACCTCCGTTTTCAAAGCTGACAATATGAAAAAAGCAGGCCTTTCGCCTGTTTTTATGATACCAAAAGTCATCCGGATGTCAATAGCATAACAAAAACTCGTGTTTTTGCATCCAAACAAACAGCAAAAAACACTTTTCGTCCATCGTTGTCAAGCGGTGTTGTTCTGTGGTACTATGGAGCAAGAAACAAAGGTTTTAGGGGGAACGTCTTCTATGAATATACTCGTGATCGACGGCCAGGGGGGCGGCATCGGCAGGCAGTTGGTCGAATCCATCCGCCGGCTGTGCGGAAACAGCGTGCACATCTGGGCGGCGGGCACCAACACGGCCGCCACGCAGGCCATGCTCAAGGCCGGTGCGGACGAAGGCGCCACCGGCGAAAACCCGATCCTGGTGCTCTCGCAGAAGGCGGACGTGCTGCTGGGGCCCATCGGCCTGGTGCTGGCCGACTCCATGCTGGGCGAGATCACGCCCGCCATGGCCGTGGCCGTGGGGCGTTCGCCCGCGCAGCGCATCCTGATCCCACTGGCACGCTGCGGGGTGGAGATCGCCGGTCTTCCTGCGCCCGCGCTGAGCGATTCCATTCGCGGCGCCGCGGAGACCGTGCAAAAGCTGCTGAAGGAAGGCATGGCGAACGGCTGATCCCATTTGCAGAAACAGCCCGCTATCCAAATGGATAACGGGCTGTTTTTTATTTGTTCAGATTTGCGTCGTAGTCCTTACCCCAAACGCCCTGCTGACGCTCGAAGTTGACCTTGTTCTTCTCTCGGTACATGCGGTACAACTCCTCGGCGTCCATGCCGGCGTCCAGGCACATGCTGAC
>JBNRMU010000043.1:0-4656 GCA_050309765.1 Christensenellales bacterium | reverse complement strand
AAGCAATCCTCAAGAGAGAAGCTCTCTTGAGGATTGTAGTTGCCGTTTTTCTACAGTTAAGGCTTATCAGAGGTTATTCCTACGAGCCTGGAAACACTCGCTGCAGTAAACAGGGCGGTCGTTCTTGGGGATGAAGGGGATCTTAGTGGGTTTGCCGCACTCGGCGCAGATGGCGTCGTACATCTCACGGGGGCGGGAGTCGTCACGACGGGCGCCACCGTTGGCCTTGCGGGCGTCACGGCAAGCCTTGCAACGGGAAGGCTCGTTCTGGAAGCCCTTTTCGGCGTAAAATGCTTGCTCGCCAGCGGTGAACACGAATTCAGCGCCACAGTCTCTGCATACCAAAGTCTTGTCTTCGTACATGGTTAGGTATCCCTCCGATTATCTTTTGTTACTTTAGATGGGAAAGTGTTTCAGCTGACCTGGTTTTTGCCCCCACACTCGCCGACAGGAAGTTTCGCTCCTAAGGGGGATTGCCCCTCCCCACTACTGCTTCTCTCGGGATAATCCCGGTCGGACTTACATCTAGACCGCGCCATGCTCATCCGTATTTTACGGACTTACGTGGATCGTTTTGCCCGCGACTGGCATCGACTTTCAACCACAGACCCGAATGCCTCTCCCAGGTAAAGCAACTATTGCTATTATAAGTCTCGTATTGTAAAAAAGCAACCGTCAATCTGAGCAAAAATTAAATTTTATTTAACCTAAACAGGGCGTTTTGCGCGATTTTCTGCCTAAACAGGCTAGCAAAAAGCGTCCAAAGCCTCTTTTCTTTGCAGATAGCCTGCCGGCTATGGTATACTTCTTTGTGTTAAGCAAAGGAGGGGGCGCGCATGGCCTATCGCTACGTTCTGCTGGATGCGGATGAAACGCTCTTCGATTTTTCGCACGCAGAAAAAACGGCGATCGGGCATATCGTATCCGCCTGCGGCATGCGCGATCCACAGGCCCCCCAGGTTTTCAGCCGCATCAACCAAAGCCTTTGGAAGCAGTTGGAAAAAGGGATTTTGACGGCCGAGCGCCTGCGCATACAGCGCTTTGAGGAATTCTTTGCGCACTACCATCTGGATCGTCCGGCAGCCTGGGGCGCCGAGCTTTTCCTAAGCGGGCTGTCCGAGGCCTGTTACGTCCTGCCCGAAGCCCTGGGCGTTTTGCAGGAGCTCAAGCGCCGCGGGCTTTTGACCGCCATCGTCACCAATGGCTTTTCGCGCGTGCAGCGCCGGCGGCTGGCCTTGTCCGGCCTTGCGCCTTATGTGGACGCGGTGGCGATCTCCGAGGAGGTCGGCGAGCAAAAGCCAAGCGCCGCCCTGGTGGATCGTGCGCTGGAAATGCTTGCCTGTCCCTGCAAAAAGCAGGCGCTGCTGGTGGGCGATTCCCTTTCCTCCGACATGGCCGCCGCTAAAAACGCCGGCATCACGGCCGTCTGGTACAATCCCAAGCGCCTGCCCATGCCGGCCGGGGCCGGTTTTCTTGAAATCCATGCTCTTTCCGAGCTGATCGCAATACTGTAAAGGAGTTTATCAGTCCATGGACAAGCAAAATCTTCGCGCCAGATACCATTTTCAGCCCCGGGGCAACTGGATGAACGACCCCAACGGCCCCGTGTATCTGAAAAACGGCCTGCATCTGTTTTATCAATACAATCCCAAGAGCGCCGTTTGGGGCAACATGACCTGGGGGCATGCCGTGTCCTCCGATCTTCTGCATTGGAAGCACCTGCCCTGCGCGCTTCATCCGGATCAGCCCTACGATAAGGACGGCGTGTTTTCCGGCTGCTGCGTGCTGAAGGACGGCCTGCCGCACATCCTATACACGGGCACGGATCCACAGGTGCAGTGTCTGGCCGTGGGCGATGCGCTGGGCGAAGCCTTCCATAAATATGAAAGCAACCCCATCCTGGACAAGGCGCCCGTAGACGGAATGCGCGATTTTCGCGACCCCTTTGTCTGGAAGGAAGGCGATATATATCGTCTCGCCGTTGGCGGCGGCTATAAGGGCGAAGGCGGCGTGGTCTTCGGCTACAAGAGCGAGGACCTCATCCACTGGCAGTACACGGGCGAGATCGCACGCGGGAATGATCCCAAGAACGACGTGTGGGAATGCCCAAACCTTCTTATCTTTCCGGACGGCCACGCCCAGCTGCTGCTGTCTTTGATTGGTTCCGGCGGCGTATACGCCCTGGAAGGCAGTTATGCGGATGGCAAGCTCATCCCCACCCGCAAGCTGTACCGCTACGACCTTGGCGACAGCTACTACGCGCCCAACAGCTTTTATCTGCCGGACGGCCGCCTGATCACCCTTGGCTGGCTGCGCGAAACCGTGCCGGGCCGCGAAGGGGACGGCTGGCAGGGCATGATGAGCCTGCTGCGCGAGGTGTACCGCGCGGGCGACGGGACGGTCGCCGTGCGTCCGCTGAAGGAGCTGGAGCGCCTGCGCGAAGGGCGGCTGCTGACCCGGCGCAACTTCACCGTGCACGCGGGCGAAAACCCCCTAAAGGAGATCCATGGCCGCCGGCTGGAGATCCTGCTGCGCTTTGAGGCAGGCGCGGACGAGCTGTGCCTGGAGCTCTGCAAATCCCCGCGCGGCGAGGAAAAGGCCGTATTGACCTACGACGGCGGCAGCGACTATCTGGAGGCAGACTGCTCCAGGGCCGGTGGAAATCCGACCCCCTGCGGCGGCTTTGTGGCCGGCAAGGGCCTAAACGAGCTGCACATCTACCTGGACGGCTCCGCCTTGGAGGTTTACTTCAACAAGCAGGACACCCTGTCCACGCGCGTGTATCCCAGCCTTGCCGAAAGCGACGGTCTGCGGCTGTACGCCCGCGGCGCGGTGCGCGTATTGGAAATGCAAATCTACAACATGGGCAGCGCCTATGCGGACGATAACCTGCCCCTGGGCGAAGAACAATAATCCCTTTTGAAGGCAACAGGCCGCCGGATATGCAATCCGGCGGCCTTGTTAATCGGCGAAACATTTATTGCAGCTGCGGGGCGATCTCTTCCCAGACGCTGTTCAAAATGCCGGCAGTGTCCTTCTCCTCGTGGGAGGTGATGCACACATGGGCGTTTTCGTTTGGCAGTATCAGGGCGAACTGTCCGTAAGCGCCGTCGCCGCGGTAGGCGCCCGGCCACTTACAGCGCCAGAACTGGAAGCCGTAGCCCATGCCCCAGTCGCCCGTGCCGTAGTTGTCGATCTGTTTGTTTGTAGCGATGTCAAGGTAACCCTTAGGCACCAGGCGCTGGCCCTTATATACGCCGCCGTCCAGCAGAACCTGCGCGAAGCGGGTGATCTCGTCGCAGTTCAGGTGCAATCCCGCGCCGCCCAATGCGATGCCGTCCGGCGAGGTGAACCACTGGGGGTTGCGGATGCCCAGCGGATCGAACAGGCGCGGCTTTAAGTACTGCGTTAAATGCTGGCCGGACTGCTTTTCCAGTATGGCGGAAACGATAAAGGTGCAGCCCGTATCGTAGGAAAACACCTTGCCAGGCTCGCGACAAAGTGGCTGGTTCAGGAAGTAGTGCACCCAGTCTGTGTCCTCCAGACCGTCGCGGGTGGCGCTCATCAGCAGCGGCTTTTCATGGCCGGAGCTCATGGTAAGAAGCGAGCGGATGGTCATCTTTTGCAAGAACTCGCCAGGCTCCTTATCCAGTTTTTCCGGGAAGTAATCGATCACGCGGTCATCCAGGCTGTGGATCAAACCCTCCTCCAGCGCCATGCCCACCGCGCAGGAGGTGAAGGACTTGGACAAGGAGTGGATGTTCAGCCTCAAATCACTGCGCCAGTAATGCTCGCCCAGGCGCTGCCCATCCTTGGTTACGATCACGGCATACAGGGTCTGGCCCTTTTTCTCAACGCTTTTGACAAAGCTGTCCAGTGAAAACATGCTTTCATCCTCCGTTTCGCAAAATTAGTTTACAAATTGCCTTGTTTTCTCTCTTCGACACAGTATACCACAATTCCCCTTCCTGTACCATTCGTCTTTGCAAACCGAAAAAAACATGGTATACTAGCTATATTAATAGCAAAATCGCCGGAGGCAGCCCCCTTTATGCAGCCAATCAAGCTCATTGCGGTAGACCTGGACGGAACGCTTTTCGACGAAAAGAAACAAATCTCGCCGGAAAACCTGTCCGCGCTGCGCAGGGCCGCCCAAAGGGGCGTGTACGTGGTGGTCGCCACCGGTCGCATCTATCGTTCCGCCAAGCTCGTATCAAAAAGCATCGCTCCGGGCCAACCGTATCTGTCCTCCAACGGGGCGGTGGCCGGTTTTTCCGATCGCGACGGTTTTTTGCACGTCTATCGGATGACCGACGAGGACGTACGCTTTACCCTGGACGCCGCGGTGCAAGAAGGCTGCGAATTGCACCTGCATACGCTGGACGGGCGCATGCTGCATCTGAAAACGCCGGCAAAGCGCATGCAGTACGCGGGTGAAAGCCTTGCTTCCGGCTCCTATGGCGCGATCAATCAACTATTGGACCTTGCTGAACTCAAGCGTGAGGGCCTGGGCCAAACCCTGAAGATCGTGGTCATGAATCAGAACGAGCAGCAGCTCAACGCCTTTCGCCGCCGCATGGCCGGCCTGCCCCGGGTCGTAATGGCAAGCTCCTGGCAGGACAACGAGGAGATCATGGCTGTGGGCGCGGACAAGGG
>JBNRMU010000042.1:0-2583 GCA_050309765.1 Christensenellales bacterium | reverse complement strand
ACCAAGGGCAAGATCAATCCCCTGATCGGTTCCGCCGGCGTTTCCGCCGTGCCAATGGCTGCGCGCGTGTCCCAGAAGGTGGGACAGGCGGAAAATCCGTCCAACTTCCTGCTGATGCACGCCATGGGCCCCAACGTTGCCGGCGTGATCGGCTCCGCTGTGGCAGCGGGCGTGTTCCTTTCGATGTTCGGCTAAGAATTGCCGTATCCGCGCACGCTTTTTCGCGCGCGGACGGGCGATGGTTTCCTTTTAAAGGAAACGGCCCGTATATCATTCAAAAAAGGAGGGCTTTACTTTGGCGAAAGTTCAAATATGCGAAACGATCCTGCGCGACGCGCACCAGAGCCAGGCGGCCACCCGCATGCGCCTGGACGAGATGCTCCCCGTTGCCGACAAGCTGGATAAGGTAGGCTACTTCTCCATGGAAGTGTGGGGCGGCGCCACCTTTGATTCCTGCATGCGTTTCTTAAACGAAGATCCCTGGGAAAGGCTGCGTGCCCTGCGCAAGGCCATGCCCAACACCAAGCTGCAGATGCTGCTGCGCGGCCAGAATATCTTGGGTTACAAGCACTATGCCGACGACGTGGTGGAGATGTTCTGCAAAAAGAGCGTTGAAAACGGCATCGACATCATCCGCATCTTCGACGCCCTGAACGATACCCGCAACATGGAATGCGCCATCCGCGCCACCAAGAAGTACGGCGGCACCGTGGAGGCGGCCATGAGCTATACCATCAGCCCCGTGCACACCCAGGATTACTTCGTGAACCTGGCCATGGAGTTGGAAAAGATGGGTGCGGACATCATCTGCATCAAGGATATGGCCAACCTGCTTCTGCCCTACGAGGCCTACAATTTGGTCAAGCGCCTCAAGGAGAGCGTGAAGGTGCCCATCCATCTGCACACCCATAACACCTCCGGTACCGGCGATATGACGCTGCTCAAGGCCATTGAGGCCGGCGTGGACATCGTCGATACCGCCCTGTCGCCCCTTGGCAACGGCACCTCCCAGCCGGCCACCGAGCCGCTGGTCGCCACGCTTCGCGGAACCGAGTACGACACCGGGCTGGATCTGAACCTTTTGTCCGAGATCAGCGTTCACTTCCGCGGCGTTGCCGAAAGGCTCAAGAAGGACGGCTTCCTCGATCCCAAGGTTTTGAGCGTGGATATCAACACCCTTTTGTATCAGGTTCCCGGCGGCATGCTGTCCAACCTGATCTCCCAGCTCAAGCAGATGAACGCCTCCGACAAGTTCATGGAGGTGCTGCAGGAAGTGCCCCGTGTGCGCGAAGACTTCGGCTATCCGCCGCTGGTCACGCCCACCTCGCAGATCGTCGGCACCCAGGCCGTGCTGAACGTGGTTTCCGGCCAGAGGTACAAGACCTTCACCAAGGAATCCCGCGGTCTGCTGCGCGGCGAATACGGCCGCCTGCCCGCCCCCGTCAACGAGGAAGTGCGCAAGATGGCCATTGGCGATGCCGAGGTCATCACCGGCCGCCCCGCCGACGCCCTGGAGCCCGAGCTGGATAAGTACCGCGAGGAGATCCGCGAGTACTACACCCAGGAGGAGGACGTGCTTTCCTACGCCCTGTTCCCCCAGGTGGCGCAGAAGTTTTTCCAGTATCGCCAGGCCAGGGATAAGGGCATCGATTCCACCCTGCTCAAGGACAAGACCCATCCCGTGTAAAGCAAACACATACGCACGGCGGCACCAGAATCGCGAATTCTGGTGCCGCCGCTTTTATGCGGCAAGCATGGTTTCATGCACCAAAGCCGCGCGCAATGGATGCAGAAGCGATCTTGCACAAGTCTTTGCGCCGGGCAAGCACTTCTTTGCACAAGACAACACCGCTTGCGGGAAAAACACAGGCACAAACAGCACGACCTTTGGGATGCGGGTGCGCAAAGTTTACGTTATATGCTTTTATTTGTCGGCTCGGCTATGCTATAGTTGCTTTGATACCATTGACACAGATAAGGTGGTGTTGGCTTTATGCACGGTCAGCTGGGCGACGAAAAGATCAGCCGGCGCAACTGGTTGTTCATGATCCTGTCGGGCTCGGTGTTCTGGTTTGCGACGCCTTTCATCGACGGCAACGCGGTCATTTCCGTGTTCCTCAACGAAACGACGGGTTCCATCCAGCTGGCGGGACTGACGGCCGCCCTCAGAAACTGCATGTCCATCCTCGGTCAGTTTGTGATCGGCCTGGTCATTTACCGTGTCAAGGACTACGGCCGGGCGCTGCACGCGCTCTCCGCCTTTTCGCGCCCGATATTTCTGCTGGCCGTGCCGCTGCTCTTTTTCGGCGTAACCGGTATGGCCGCGGCGATTATGGTGATCGTGCTGCTGAGCCTGTTCTATTTTTCCGATGGGCTGATGACCATCATCTGGCTGGAGCTGACCGCCCGCACCATACAGCCCAGCAGGCGCGCCTCCAGCCAGGGCTACCAGCAGGTGTTCGGCGGCGTCGCCGGCCTGCTTTCCGCCGTGCTGGTCAAGGCATTGCTGGACAGCCCTGCCTTTGACTTTGCGCAAAGGTATATGCTGATCTTCGGCATCTGCGGCGGCGTGTTCGTCCTCAA
>JBNRMU010000041.1:0-3790 GCA_050309765.1 Christensenellales bacterium | reverse complement strand
GACAGCTGGCGGATGAGACCCTGCGCCGGGCCATCCTCGGCATTTTGGACCGCAAGGATTTGATCGCCAACGCCTACCAGAGCCACGGCGTGGCTGTGGAGGTGCCGGTCTGGCCGGACAGCTTTGTGTTTGAACAGGTGGAGATCGCCGCACAGGACCTGGAGGGTAGCTGGAAGCTGCTGGAGGGCATCGGCTGGCAGGATCTGGACGGCGACGGCCTGCTGGAAAAGAAGGAGGTTCCCGTGCCGGAGGAAACGCCGGATGTGGACCTGGAGCCCTCTGCGGAGGAGACCCCCGCGCCCTCGCCGACGCCGGTACCCACGCCCACGCGCACGCCGCGCCCGACGCCCAGCGACGAGGTGACGGTGGAAAAGCTGCTGGGCCTTGAGGATGGACAAAAGGAGGCGGAACCGGAGCGCCTGAGTCTGCGCCTGGCCGTCAGCGACAACGGCACAGGCACCGCGCTGGACATCGCTGCCCGCTTAAGGAGCCAGTTCCTCTCCGCAGGGATCACCCTGCAGGTGGAAAACCTGTCCATGGAGGAAATGGGCAAGCGCTTGCAGGACGGCGACTTCGATCTGGCCATGATCGGCTACCAGTTAGGCAATTCCGCGGACCTTCGGCCGCTTCTGCATTCCGAGGGCGAAAACAACGTCATGGGTTACAAAAGCGACGCCATGGATGCCGCCCTGGACGCCCTTCTTGCGGCCGACAGCGCCGAAAGGTACCAGCTGGCCGCCCAGCGCGTCTATGCCCAGATCCAGCGCGACCTGCCGATCTACACCCTCATTATGCGCACAAAAACCCGCGTGACGGCGCCGGGCCTGCTGGCACCGGGCACGGGGCGGCAGGGCCAGAGCTACCGGGGCATCGAAAACTGGAGCTTTGATACGGATAACTGAGTAAACAAACGGCGTCTTGCCGTATACAAAAAGACCCGCCGCAGTCAAAAAGCTGCGGCGGGCCTTTTTGTGGAACTATGGCTTTATGCCTTAGGCGTCGTTTTGTTCCTGTGCGCGGCGGACAAGCGCCTCGCCGTTGCGGCAGGCAAGCACCGTGACGGCGCTGCCCTTTTCGATGAAGCCCTCCTGCGCGGCGGCGTGCAGGCGTTCGCCGTCCAGGCGGACCAAGCCGCCGGGCTTTAGGTCGCTCAAGGTTACGCCCGTGCGCCCTACGATCTGGGCGGCGGGCGGCAGACCGCTGCCCTGCAGCCTTTCGTTGAGGGCCAGCTGCCGCATCGATTTGGAGCTTGGCAGGCGGGTCAGGATCACATACAGCGTGGGGATGGAGAACAACGCCGAAAGCAGAAGGGCGAGCAGCAGATGGCGCAGGCGATGATCGCACAGATACAGCCCGAAGAACAAAAGCAGCAGACCCAGGCAGGCCAGCGGACCCAGGCCGGGCGTGTTGGAATCCAGCAGCAGGCAGATACAGGCAACGATCAGCAGCAAAAAGACATACCAGGGGGCAATACCCCGCAAAAGCGCGGGCAAAAAACAGCCCAGCAAAAGCGAGATGCCGGCCACCGCCGGCAGACCCACGCCGGGGGAAGCCGCCTCGCAGAGCAGCAGGCAGACGCCCAGCGCAAACAATACCAGCTGCCAAAGATACAGCCCTTCCAATGCGATCGATCCCTTTCCTGCCGCAAAAACGGCGTTTACAGCAAAACGGGCGCGGGCCTTTTGCGGTCCGCGCCCCGGCAATCAGAATCCGATGAAAATGCCCGTCAGCAACGATAAGACCAGCGCGCCCAGCAGCAGCGTGCCGCAATAGCGGGCAATCAGCCGCGGCCGGAAGGCCTGGGAGAGCAGCGCCCATTCCGCCACGGAAAACAGCATGGTGGAAAGCAGGAAGCACAGCGCCACCGGCAGGGAATGCTGAAGCAGCAGCTGCACGATGGGCAGGATGGAGAACACATCCGAGTGCAGGGCGCCGCCCACCAGCGCGGACAGCGGCAGGGCGAACGGGTTGCCCACCAGCAGGCGCTGGATCAGCGCTTCGGATACGAATACGGACACAAGACTGGAGCACAGAACGCCGATCAGCAGGAACGGCCACACGTTTTTATAGACGTTGCCCGCCGCGCACAGCGCCGTTTTCAGGCGGCCCATCGGCTTTTCCTCGTGGTGGTGATGGTGCGCATGGTCCACGCGCAGCTTGTCCAGATGCACGAGCCTGGACGCGCCCAGCGATCCGGCCAGGAACGAGCCGCCGACGCAGATGATGAGCGCACAAAGCAGGTAACAGAGGAAGAAATGGATGGGGAAACCGGAAAACACCGCGCCCAGCGCCGTCAGGTTCAGGGCCGAGGCGGAGCTTAAGAACAGCAGGCAGTAGGGAAGAGAAACGCCGCTGGCCAAAAAGCCCATTAAAATGGGGATGATGGTGCAGCTGCAGAAGGGCGAAAGCACGCCCAGTCCCAGCGCCAGGGCGCAGCCCCACACGCCGCGCAGCTTTTTCAGCCGCTCGCGCATCTTTTCGTAGGGGATGAAGGTCTGCGCGTAGGAGACGATGGCAACGACAATCAGCAGCAGGATGGTGATGTCGATAAAATCGGCCAGGGTATGCACGATGGCGTGGCACCACTGCTCGGAAAGACCCGCGTTTTCCAACACGGGCTCCAGAAGATGCTCCAGCGGTTCCAGGGTCAGGGAAAAGTGATGGTGTGCGTGGGTTTCGAAAGTTTCTTCCGGCATGACTTGATTCAGGTTCCTTTCGCGTAGGGGCACAGGTCATTCGCCCCAATGGGATGAATGAATTTTACACGAAACAAAGACGAAAGGCAAGAAAAATTCATGAACGGAAGTAAAAAACACAAGAAAAAATAAAATTTCTTACTTGTCTTCAACACAAAATCAAATGAACATGTGAAAGGATGCTCATAGATTGTTTTCCACATCCTCGATGGCGCTGCGAATGGCTCGGCCGGACAACAACAGGCGGGCCTGCTCCTCCTCGTTCAAATGCACGGGCAGCAGCTGATCCACTCCCTGGCCGCTCACCACACAGGGCAGGCTCAGGCACAGATGCTCCATGCCGTATTCCCCCTCCAGCAGGGAGGAGACGGTGAGGATAGAGCTCTCGTCGCGCAAAATGGCTTCCACGATGCGCCGCACGGCCAGCGCCACAGCGTAATAGGTCGCGCCCTTGCCCTGGATGATGGCGTAGGCGGCGTCGCGCACCTTTTCGTCGAACTCGTCCGCTGCGATCTGGTGCAGGCTGCCGGAGCAGCCCTTACACAGGGCGCAGTAATCGTCCATGCCCACGCCGGCGATGCTCGTGAGGCTGAAAGCGGGCAGCTCCGTATCGCCGTGCTCGCCCAATACATAGGTGTGGATGTTGCGCGCATCCACACCCGTGTGTGTGGAGAGCAGATAGCGCAGACGCGAGGTATCCAGCACCGTGCCGGAACCGATCACGCGGTTTTTCGGCAGGCCGGAGAGCTTCCAGGTGACGTAGGTCAGCACGTCCACGGGGTTGGTCACCACCAGCAGGATCACCTCGGGCCCGGCATAGCGCATCACCTCGGGTACGATGGAGGCAAACACGCGGGCGTTTTTGCGAGTCAAATCCATGCGCGTTTCCCCGGGACGCTGGTTGGCGCCGGCGGTCAGGATCACGATGTCCGCGCCAGCGCAGTCCGCGTAACTGCCGGCTTTGATGTCCGCCGGCGGACAAAGCGGGATGCCGTGGGCAAGGTCCAGCACCTCGCCGCGCACCTTTTGTTCGTTCAAATCGATCAAAACCAGTTCCGACGCCAGGCCGGAAAGCAGCAGCGTATAGGCCGTGG
>JBNRMU010000040.1:0-3221 GCA_050309765.1 Christensenellales bacterium | reverse complement strand
CCACAGCTTTGGCTACGTCCGGGTTTTCGACCAGCGTCAGGGTGAGGGCTTCGCCATCCTGCTTTTTGATCTTCTGCTCGGCAGGGGTCTCCACGCGATAATCGGCAGGCGCGGCGGCCTGGATGACGATGTCGGCCGTCTTAGCGGCATCCAGCAGCGCGCAGAGCAAATCCTCTGTCGAGAGTATGTCGATCCTCTCCACCCCTTGCGGCGTATCCAGCGCCGTGGGGCCGGAGATGAGGCGCACCTTAGCGCCCCGCCTGGCGGCGGCACGGGCGATGGCATAGCCCATCTTGCCGGAAGAACGGTTGGTGATGTAGCGCACGGGGTCGATGTTTTCCCGCGTGGGGCCGGCTGTGACCGCAACGCATAGGCCCTGCAGATCCTTGGGCGCAGAGGCCTGCGCAAGGATATCCAGCGTTGCAGAGACGATATCGTCCACCTCCGGAATGTGGCCCTTGCCGATATGGCCGTTGGCGAGCATTCCTTCCACCGGTTCCAAAAAGCGCACGCCGATGGAGCGCAAATAGTCCATGTTGCGCTGGTTGACCGGATTTTCGTACATGTTGGTGTTCATGGCCGGAACGATGAGCACGGGGGCCTTCGTCGCCATGACCGTGGTGGTTAACATATCGTCCGCCACGCCAGATGCCATTTTGCCGATGAAGTTCGCCGTCGCGGGCGCGACGAGAAACACATCCGCCTTGGTCGCCAGGGCGATGTGCTCCACCTCCCACTGTTTGGGCGCGGCGAACATATCCGTGATGCACGGCTGCCCGGACATGGTTTCCATGGTTCTTTCGGTGATGAGCTGCTGGGCGTTTCTGGTCAAAATGCAGTGCACCTCGCAGCCCGCCTTGGTCAGCCTGCGGGCGATATCCGCCGCCTTATAGGCCGCGATGCTGCCCGTGACGCCCAGAACCACGCAGGGCTTGGTCATTTGTCGTCTTCCTCCCGATGGTAGCTGATCACGCCCTGGTTCACCTCGTACACGGCAACGGAAACGGGCTTAAACTCCTTGGTTTCCACCAAAGGATCAGCGCCTGCAACCAGCTGGCGCGCACGCTTGGCAACCTCGACGATGAGGGTATAACGGCAATCGGTTTTTTCCAGTAGCTCGGTGATCGGCGGGTCGATAATCATAGTATTTTTTCCTCCTTCAGGGAACGGATTTTAGAAATTGCCCGGCTGGGGACGTATTTGGATGCTGTGAGGATGGCGCGGACAGCGTCCACCGTCTCCTCCAGAAGATCGTTTACAATGACATAATCGTATTTTTCGGCCAGCTCTATCTCGCTGTAGGCGCTTTCAAAGCGCTGCCTGGCCTTTTCCGGCGTTTCCGTGCTGCGCTCGACCAAACGGCGGTACAGCTCTTTCATGGATGGCGGCAAAAGGAACACGCTGGTCACGTCCGCGCCCGCGCTTTGTATCACCTGCATAGCACCCTGGGTCTCGATCTCCAGGATCACGTCGCGGCCCGCAGCGAGGTTCTCCTCCACAAAGGCGCGCGGCGTGCCGTAATGCTTGCCATACATGCCGGCATATTCCAGGAGCTTTCCCTCGCGGATCATCGCCTGGAACTCCTCTTCCGTCTTGAAGAAATAGGTCACGCCTTCCTCATCGCCCGGGCGCATGGGCCTGGTGGTGCAGGAAACGGAAAGCACCAGCTGCGGGCACAGCCGCATCAGTTCCTTGACCACCGTGCCCTTGCCGATGCCGGACGGGCCGGAGATGACCAATAGCCTTCCCTTATTCATCGGCGGCATCCTCCTGACCGGCTGCCGAATCCAAACGGTGGGCGACCGTTTCCGGCTGTACGGCGGACAGGATCACATGATCCGAATCGGTGATGATCACCGCGCGCGTGCGCCTGCCGTAGGTGGCGTCGATGAGCACGGCGCGCTCGCGTGCCTCCTGGATGATGCGCTTGATGGGGGCGGATTCCGGCGACACGATGGCGATGATGCGGTCCGCAGCCACGATGTTGCCAAAGCCTATGTTGATCAGCCTGCTGCCTGACATGGCGTCCTCCTAAAGGGCTTTTTACCCTACTCTATGTTTTGTACCTGCTCGCGAATCTTTTCGATCTCGCTCTTTAGGGATACCACCAGCTGGATCAGTTCCGCATCGGAGGCCTTGGAGCCAATGGTGTTGGCCTCGCGGTTCATCTCCTGCACGATAAAGTCCAGCCTGCGGCCCACAGGTTCAGACGTCTGCATGGATTCGGCCATGGAATTTAGGTGGCTGCGCAGGCGCGCGATCTCCTCCTCCACGGCCACGCGATCGGTGAAGATGGCCACCTCCTGCGCGATGCGGCCCTCGTCCAGGGGCACGTTTTCGAGCAGCTCGCTCAATCGCTGGGACAGCTTTTGCCGATACTCGGTCACGATGAGCGGCGCGCGCTCGGCAACCTTGTCCACGATCTTATCCACCAGGGCCAGATGCTCGCGCACGTCGTTTCCCATGCGTTCGCCCTCGGCAAGGCGCATTTGCTTCAGCTGTTTGGCGGCCGCTGCCGCCGCGTCCAATGTCAGCGCGCGCAGGGCGTCCAGATCCTCGGCTTCGTCGCTCACCGTCATAACATCCGGCAGACGGGAGAGCTGCAGCGCGTTGGTTCCTTCGGGCAGTCCGCTGATCTCGGCCACGGTTTGGATGGCCTTGATGTATCCCTGCAAAAGGCCTTCGTCCACCTGCACGGCTTTGGCGTCCTTGCGCGTGTTGCGGTAGTTGATGAACACATCCACATGACCTCTGGAAAGCTCGCCGCCGATCAGCGCGCGCAGGGCGTCCTCCAGATAGGCGAAGGTCCTCGGCATGCGGAAGGAAAGGTCCAAAAAGCGGTGGTTGACGCTCTTCATCTCCAAAGTGATGGCGCGCCCGTCCCTTTCCAGGTCGCAGCGGCCGTAGCCGGTCATGCTGTACATCGATGAATCTCCCCCAAACGATTTCCTTGAATCTATAGTATAGCATACTTCTGCCCCCAAAGGGCGAAGGTTTGCGAAGTTTTACATGCGGCGGTCAGGCTTTTTGCACCAGGGAAAGGAAGGTCTTTTCGTCCATGGTCTCAACGCCAAGCTCCTGCGCCTTGCTAAGCTTGGAACCGGCGCGCTCGCCGTAGACGACCACATCGGTCTTCTTGGATACGGAACCTGTCACCTTGCCGCCGTTGCTTTCGATCAAGGCCTTGGCCTCTTCCCTCGTCATGGAGGAAAGCGTGCCCG
>JBNRMU010000039.1:0-2774 GCA_050309765.1 Christensenellales bacterium | reverse complement strand
GCCCCTGGCCGTCTGCGGCCGCATACTGGGCGGCGATCTGGATGGGCTGCTGCTGCTCACCAAGGGCGGCATGATCGGCGGACCGGACGCCATCTGGCAGATGCTGGAAAAATCCGCACACTTTCTCAATAAATAGCAACCGTTTGGAGGAGATACCCATGGAAGAGACGCCCCTGATCGTGATCCCCATCGGCGATGTAGCCGGTATAGGGCCGGAAATCGTGGTAAAAGCGCTGAAGGATGCTTCGCTGTACAGCCTTTGCCGTCCGCTGGTTGTGGGCGAAAAAAGCTGTATCGAACGCGCTCTGCAGGTGACCGGCATATCCCTTAAGCCAAACGCCGTTTCGGATCCGCAGGCAGCCGCGTTTCAGCCGGGCACTTTGGACTTTATCGATCTTAAGAATATCTGCGCCGCAGACACGCCCTTTGGCTGCGTGCAGGCCAGCGCGGGCCGCGCCGCCTATGAATTCATCGAAAAGAGCGTGCAGCTGCTCCTGGCAAACCAGGCGGACGCCATCGCCACCACCACCATCAATAAGCAGGCCCTGCGCATGGCAAACGTGCCCTTTATCGGCCATACAGAAATCATCGGCGGATTGACGAATACGCCCGATCCCATGACGATGTTTCAGGTCTATTCCCTGCGCGTCTTCTTCCTCTCCCGTCATCTGTCCCTGCGCGACGCCATCGACTACGTGACGGAAGAAAACGTCTATACCTTCATCCTGCGCGTGAACAGGGCCCTGCAGCGTCTGGGCGTTAAAAGGCCGCGCATCGCCATGGCCGGCCTCAATCCCCACAGCAGCGACAACGGCCTGTTCGGGCACGAGGAAAAGGACTACATCCTGCCCGCCGTGCATCGTGCGCGGGAAATAGGCATCGACGTGTCCGATCCCATCGGTGCGGATTCGGTGTTTTATCTGGCGCTGAACGGCGCCTTTGATGGCGTGATCTCGCTGTACCACGACCAGGGCCACATCGCCACCAAGATGGTGGACTTTGAACGCACCATTTCCGTGACCATCGGCCTGCCCTTCCTTCGCACCTCGGTGGACCATGGCACCGCCTTTGACATCGCCGGCACGGGCAAGGCCAGCGAGGTCAGCATGGTGGAGGCCATCCGCCTGGCCGCGCAGTACGCACCCTTGTACGGACGCGGCGGCGAAGCGGTGTAAACCAGGCAGCAAACGGCCGCATGCATTTTTGCATGCGGCCGTTTCTTTATTCTTCTTCCAGCATCCACAGCAGGGAATCCATCAGTGCGGGCGCGTCCGGCAGAGCATAAGCTCTGCCGTCTATCGTAACCGTGCCCGTCTCGCCCAGGACGATGCTGCGCACGGAGCGACCGTTTTCGTACACAAAGAGACTCACCGTCCTCTCATCCATGTCGGCCGCGTCGGGAGCAAACAGCGTGGCCAGGGTACGACGGCAGCGATATCCCGTCAGCAGGGCAGCGATCTCCTCCCTTTGCGCCGGCGTCAGCTCCTCATAGCTTTGTGTGTCCACAAAGGGCAGACCGTCGCGCACGCCAAGCTGTGTCGTCGTCACGAACATGCCCGCATCCGGCGCTAGCCCATCCAGCAGCGGCAGCGGCCGCAAATATATAAGCGCCGCCGCGAGCAGCAGAAGCAGCAGCCCCGCGCAAAGCAGCGTTTTGCGGCTTGGTCGCTTCATTCTTCCTTCTCCTTTTCCCCGCCGCGCAAAAACGTCTCGCCCCGATCGGTGCACAAAAGGCCCTCGCCGTCGCGCAGAAGAAAGAGTTTTTCCCCCGTCTGCGCCTGAAAGTCGCGCATGCGCCTTTCAAAATCCGGATAACGCAGCCGAAAGCGCTCCCGATGCGGGCAGATGCTGCTTTGTGTCAGCCCCAGGGCCCGAAAGTCCGTAAGGCCGTATTTGCGGTTCATGGATTTGTCCAACAGCTCGATGTGGGCGACGGTGCCGCCCAGGGCCAGCGCGCCGCCGCTGGAGCCGATGGTGACGCTATTTTGCGCCGCCTGCCGCAAGGCGTCCTCCAGTCCCCGCTCGCGGATGGTTTTCAGCAGCAAAAAGGCATTGCCGCCCATGTAATAATACAGATCGTAGCCGGCCACTGCCTTGGGCCGAAGACGCGCAAGGTCCAGCAGCGCCACCTCTTCCGCGCCCAAGGTACGCAGCTCCTTTTCCGTTTCCGGCAGGGCGGCGTCGCGCGCCTTGGTGGAAGCAATGGCGTTTGGAATCACGGCTGCGCGCGCCCCGCGCAGGTCTGGCAGGCTGGAGATGAGCGGCGCGGAGCTCAAGCCATCGGAAAGCAAAAGCAAAAACATATCCGTTCCCTCTGCTTGAATTTTGTATGCAAAGGCCCCGATTTGTGTCTAAATCGGGGCCTTTTGCAGCATAGATGCTTAAAGGTTACTTGCCCAGCATGGCGGCGCCGATGATGCCGGCGTCGTTGCCCAGCGTGGCGATCTCGATGCGGGCGTAGGGCAGGTCCTTATAGAACACCCACTTTTTGATCTCCTCGCGCAGGGGCTGCAGCAGGAAGTCGCCCGCCTTGGAAACGCCGCCGCCCAGGGCGATGACCTCGGGGTCAAAGCCGTTGATGATGGCAACGATGCCCATGGCAAGATAGAAGATGTACTTTTCGTAGACCTTTTCGGCCACGGGGTCCTTCTCGCGGGCCGCGTCGATCACGGTCTTGGCCTCGATCTTGGAAAGGTTGCCGCCCACCATGGTGGCGATCAGGCAATCGGGATTGGCCTCGGCAGCCTCGCGGCCCATGCGGATCAGGGCCGTGG
>JBNRMU010000038.1:0-4544 GCA_050309765.1 Christensenellales bacterium | reverse complement strand
TTTTTGGGCCTTTCCTATGACGAGGCCCTGCGGCAGATGCTGCGCTTTTACGGCGTGGGCGAAAAGGTGGCCGACTGCGTTCTGCTCTTTTCCCTAGGCTTCCGGCAGGCGTTTCCCGTGGATGTTTGGATGCTGCGCGCCATGGAAGCGCTGTACGGCTTCTCCGGCACGCCGGCGCATGTCAAGCGCCTTGCCATGGAGCGCTTCGGCGAAAACGCGGGCCTTGCGCAGATGTATCTGTTCCACGCCTTTCGCACGGGCAGGCTGGACGTTGCGTCGCTTCAGCGCGCGCAGAGGCAGTCGTACCAATGCACATAGGTCACGCCGTTGATCACAAGGCGTTCGTTTTCCGGCAGCAGCTGTGACCAGCGCCCGCCGTATTGATCCAGTTTCCAATCGTCGCGGTTGAAGCGCCGCCAGAGCAGCGTGCGGCCGCCCCGATCAAGGTATTGCTCGCTGACGACGCCCTCGTTGTACAGCCCTATATCCATCACGCAGATCGCCTCGTGCGTCTGTCCGTCCAGCGTCAGAAGACAGCGGCCGACCACGTCCTGCGCCGCGGCCTGCGGCGCGAGGATCACGTCGCCGCTGCGCTGGATCAAACCCTTTTGCGATAGATGGATGGGGTTGCCGCGGTTGTCCTCGCCAAAGCCCCAGTTGTTCAAAAAGTCCTCGCCGTCCAGGAAGGTGGTGAGGACCTTTTCGTTGTTCACCGTCCGTTCGGCGGAAAGAAAGCGCGTATAGTCATCCTCCAGCTGGGCGATAAAGCGCCACTCCTCCTCGCAGGCGGCGGCCGCTTCCACAGGCTCGCGCATCAGGTCATCCTCCGCCAGATCGGCAGGCAGAAGGGCTTTGCCCGTGATGGAAACGCCCCAAAGCCCATGCACGCTGGCCCGGCCGGTGACGGCCATATCGTAGGCGGCGACCAGGCGGCGTGCGGGCAGATCGTACATGCCCCAGGAAAGTCTTTCGCCCAGGCGCGGCACGATGAACCAGCCCATGAGTTCCTCCCAGACGACACAAAAGGGCGCCTCATCCACCCATCGAATGGAATAAGGGGGCAGGATATCCGGAAGCCGGCTTTGCATGCGGTTAACTCCTTTCGGCGGGTAGGGGTAGGCGGCGGCAAAGCGCGAGCGCGCTGCGTGCAGGCGGCTCTTGACCGTGCCCACGGGGATGGAAAGCCGCTGCGCGATCTCCTTCTGGGAATAGGTTTTTTCGTAAAACAGGCGCAGCATCAACCGGTCGCGTGGGGGCAGGCTGTCCAGCGTGTCCATGACGATGCTGTCCGGCGCGTCTGTGCCACTTTCGGGCAGCGTTTCCAGGGGGAATTCCGGATGGTGGCATTTCCGCCTGCACCAGTCCGCCCACTTGTGCCTGGCGATGCCGAGCAGCCAGGGGCGGAAGTAGGCCGTATCCTTTAGCGTATCAAAGCGGCGAAAGGCGGCTAGGTAGGTTTCCTGCAGGATGTCCTCCGCATCTGAGGGGCTGTGCACGCGCAGGCGCACCCAGCGCTCCGCCGCGGAGCGGTGGGCGACGAGCAGGGCTTCGAATTCATCCACGGCGCACCCCTCCTTCTCAAAGGCCGCCCGGCCTTTCTGCTTTCATTATACTAGTCGCCGGGTTTGCGCAAAAGGTTCAGGCAAAGATAAAAAAGTTTGAGCGTGCAAAAAAACAGGGCCCTTCCCAACGGAAAGAGCCCTGTTTGTGTTGTTTAAACCTATTCCGCAAAGACCTTGACCAGCAGCAGGCGGCCGTGCTTTAGGCTGACCTGCGCTGTTTGCCCCGGCAGCACCTCGTTGCTGATGCCGTACTGGTAGTCGCAGTCGATCGCCGCGTCGTTCAAGGGGTACTTGGCGTTGCGTACGCAGATGCCGTCGGCCTGCCCCGTGATGTTGAGCAGGGAAAAGTAGGCGCAGCTATCCTCCACAAGCACGGGCTGATCGGATACGACCGAAAGCTCGGAATAGTCGTCCACGGCCAGGGCTGTTTTGCCCCGGCTGTTCAGCATCAAAAGGATGGACACGTTGCCCAGCGTGTGATCCAGCCGACCGCCGATCACGCCCAGCAGCAGAAAATCGTCAAACCCGCGCAAAAGCGCCTCCTTGACGGCGAAAACGGTGTCGGTATCGTCCTTTTCGCGCGGCAGAACGATGGTTTCCACACCCATCATGTGCGGGTTTTCGTTGGAGTCAAAGTCGCCCACGATCAAATCCGGCAGCACGCCGAAGCCGCACAGGTGCTTAAGTCCGCTGTCGCAGAAGATGAAAAAGTCATCGTCCCGCAGGCGGCGGCGCAGTGCCGCGTAGTTTTTGATCGGCGCTCCGCCGATGACGACGCAACGGCTCATGCCTTTTTCCTCCCAAAGAGCTTGGATGCCGCCAAGCACAAAACAAGGGTGATGGCCATATCCGGCAATGTGTTGCCCACGGGGATGTCCACCCGCATCAGCAGGCGGTACAGCACAAAGCCCACCAGCCAGATCAAAAGGTTCTGAACGCTGAACTGCGCGTTGCTCGCATCGTTTTTAAGGATAAAATAATCCGCAATCTGTACGGCGATCATGGGCGCGAACACCGAGCCGATCAGATAGAGGAAGTCGGTGATGTTGTCCATGGGGAAGACGATGGCGCCGATGGTGCCGAGCACCGCCGCCGCCACGGCCACCCATTTGCCGCTGACCTTGGTAAAGATGGATTCGCTGGAAACGCCGGCGGAATATGCGTCCAGGAAGGTGGTGGTCACGGTGGACAGCACCACGATCAAAAGCCCCGCCACGCCGAGCCCAGCCTTGAGCAGGATCTGGGCGATGTCGCTTTCGCCGGTGAGGATGGCCGCGCCCATGCCGATCAGATACATCCAGCAGCTGACAACGCCGTACACAACAGCGCTGACAGCTGTGGCCTTAGCGGGCTTTTCCGCCTCACGCGTGTAGTCGCTGATGAGCGGCAGCCAGGAAAGGGGCATTGCGACGGAAAGCTCCACCGCCGCGCCGAAGGACAGCGCCTCCTCCTGCGCGGGCGCCGCGCCGCCCTTTTTGAAGATGATGAAACACAAAACCAGCGTCATCAAAAACAGTCCGGCCATGGCTACGGTGTTGACCTTGCCCAGGTTTTTGATGCCGATCAAAATCCATAGCACGATCAGCGCGCCGATCACCAGGCACCAGACCCAGCGGCCGGCGGCCAGCACGCCGTTGGCGGCCAGGGCGCCGTCATAGATCATGATGCCGGTCCAGCCCACCAGCTGCAGGATGTTCAGGATGGAAAACAGCAGGCTGCCCTTTTGCCCAAAGCTCATCTTGACGGTCTCCATCGCGCTTCTGCGCGTATATCCGCCGATGAGCCCGGCCAGGTACAGAAGCGCGCAGCCGATCACATGGCCAAGCAGGATGGCGAGCAGTCCCTTGCCCATGCCCAGCGGTGCAAAATAGGTGCCGGTCAAGATCTCGGCAATGGACACGGCTGCGCCGAACCAAATAAGGCCGTTTTCAAACAAAGAAGTACGCTTTTCCGTCATGTTATCGCGCCTCCTTTGCAAATTTGCCCGCAAGATCAAAGGCGTGGTTCATGGGGCCGCTGCCCTTGCCAAGATCCAGCATGGAGCCCAGCGCGCCGGAGATATATTCCTTGGCCCGCTGAATGGAAGTGTTCAGATCAAAGCCCTTGGCAAGGTTGGACGCGATGGCGGACGAGAGCGTGCAGCCGGTGCCGTGGGTGTTGTGGGTTTGAATGCGCTTTCCGTTGAACCAGGCCGCCTCGCCGTTTGCATACAAAAGGTCGTTGGCGTCGCTCACGCTGTGGCCGCCCTTGACAAGCACCGCGCAGCCGTAAGCTCCGGCGATTTTTTCTGCGGCAAGGAGCATGCCGTCGGCGTCGTGAATGTCCATGCCGGACAAGATCTCGGCCTCGGGGATGTTGGGCGTTGCCACCGTGCACAGGGGCAAAAGCTGCTCCATCAGCGTCTGGACCGCGTCCGTCGCCAGCAGCTTGGAGCCGCTGGTGGCCACCATCACGGGATCGACCACGATGTTCCTGGCCCCGTATGCGCGCAGCTTTTGCGCGATGACCTTAATCAATCCCGCGGAGGAGACCATGCCGATCTTCACCGCATCGGGAAAGATATCCTCGAAGATGCGATCGAGCTGTTCACCCAGGAATTCCGGGCTTACCTCCAGTATGCCGCTTACGCCGGTCGTGTTTTGGGCCGTCAGCGCGGTGATCGCGCTCATGCCGTAGACACCATTCATCGTCATCGTTTTCAGATCAGCCTGAATGCCGGCGCCTCCACTGCAGTCGCTGCCTGCAATCGTCAATGCTGTTTTCACGTTTGTCTCTCCTTTCGTTTTTCAGCATTGTTTTGTATCGCGGCATAAGGTGGTGCCCCCGATATGCCGCCGTAAGTCCATCGGGCCTTAGCCCGAGACGAACTCCCATAACGCGTCCAAATGGCTAAAATCGGCAAGGTACAGGTCGGCAAGGGCGCGCAGCGCATCCTGCTGCATTTCCGAGCTGTCGTACACCGCCGCCGCCAAGAAGCCGTCG
>JBNRMU010000037.1:0-3669 GCA_050309765.1 Christensenellales bacterium | reverse complement strand
AGGGTGTGACCATGGAGGTATGGTCACAGTTCCTTGGCGCTTGGTCACCTTTCCCGGTCAACGTTGTGACCTTTGGTCACATGCTATCAGTTTAAGGGTTTCGGGCCAAATCAAAAGGCTTGGCATTTTTGCCAGGCCTTTTGATTTCTGTATAAGGGGAGTCGAACGGGAGCGGTGCTGAATGACGTGCCTGTGGCACGTCAGAGCCGCGACCCGGCCCTGTGCCAAAGCGCAGGTCGACTCCCCTATGCTCGTCCATTAGGCTCTCGCACTCATTACTGAGCACGAAGTTTTTTTGCCTTTTGCAGGGGTTAGATGCTTTCCGTTTCTCCTTCCCGGATACTGCGGTTCCGAAAAGCGTCAAAGCATACATTAAATTCGATCTCAATGTTATACTCTCTCCGACCCGCACTACCTTGATCAACTGCGAAACGATCATCTTCTTCGCCTCGAAGGAGCATTTGTCATACAGCTCCGCCCAGCTGATCAGCCTGTCGTATTCCTTGCGGATACGGGCGGACGATTGCAGCAGAGACGCGTGCTCCCTTTCGGCTTCGTCGATTTGGCTTTGCAGCTCCCGGATGGCCGCCTGGGTTTCCGCCACAAGGGCGTTGAACAGCTCCACGCTCATCGTGCTTTGGCCGCGGATCACCCGGATCGTCTCTTCCTTGTAGTCAGAAAGCTCCGCTTCCTTTTCGGCCAGCCGGATTCTTGCCTGTTCCAGCTTTTCCTGCGCGGCCTGGATCTCCTTTTTGTGCTGGTCCGTCAGCAGGTCGGTCTCCGCTGCAGCGCCGATCTGGGCGAACAGGGTGCGGATCGCCCTATCCACGATGCCGTCCAGCTTCCTGGTATTGTAGCCGGATTGCCCGTCGCATTCTCCCGGATGCCGCACCTTGTAATGGCATTGGTAACGGATGATCGATACATACTTTACCGTGCCATCTTCCTTTACCACCCGCTTGCCGCTGGTGGTCATCGTTAAGCGGTGCCCGCAGTGCGCGCAGTAGATGTTGCCGACCAGCAGGGACTTGCCCCGGCTGTTCATGGGAACGTCGCTTTCCGGCCGTCTTCTCTCCTTGCGGATCTCCTGTGCCCTGGCAAAGGTATCTTCGTCTATGATCCTGAGCTCTTCCAGGCAGTCAGAGCGACTTTCGCCGTTTTTGAGTATGCCAATGTTGATCTCGTTTTTGAGCATGGTGAGCAGGCTGGTATTGGGAAAGTTCCGTCCATCCTTGTGTGTGATTCCCTGCTCGTGCAGGAACCGGCTGATGCGCTGCGTGCCGTACCCTTCTAAAACGTACTTCCGAAAGATGAGCCGGACGATCTCTGCCTCTTCCTCATCGATCTCCAGATCCAGAACGGTCTGGTTTTTCTTATTTCTGCGGCCCTTATCCACCGTCCGGTAGCCGAAGGGGACAAATCCGCCGGTATAATGGCCTTCCTGGGTCAGCTGCGCCAATCGGGTCTTGGTGCGCGCGGAGGTCTTCAGGCTTTCCCCTGACGCCTGCCAGTAGCGGATATAGTTCATCAGCTTATCCACATGGGAGTCGAAACGCTGCTGACCTTCCATCGCGCTCCAAACCTGGATGCCGTTTTTAGCGAACCATTCGACGACAAAGGGCGTCTCATCATCCCGACGGCCCAGCCTGTCGAACATGAATACCAGGAGGATATCGAACTTACCTTGGGAACAGCCCCACGAACCCCTTGCCCATGGCTCTGAAAAAGGAACGGCGCACCACATCCGCAAAGGGCAGCAGCACAAACAGGCCCACGCCGAGCAGGCTGGGCAGCAAAAACCAAAGGTTCGTGTCGCCGTGCAGGCGGGATTTCCGGCACGGCCGGCTGGACTGCCTCTAAAAAAACTGGCCCTGCAACATGATTGCGATCCTTTCCTAGAGAAAAACGAATCCGTCGCTGGCATGATAAACCGCATTTTATAAACTACGATCTGTTTTTTAGCAAATGTGCTTACAACGTATTATTTTATAGGACAATTGTTCGACACGGCAAAAACAAATCCTTCTATTGCCTATACTTCAACCCCAAAGTATATAAAAAATATCACTAATTATGCATGATAAAAAAGCATCGCAAACCGCCGCTCGCACTGGCGCAATCGCTCCTGAATTTGCAGAAAGCAACCATGCAGGAATAAAGTATCGTCGCAGGCAGAATCGAAGCTATGAAGCTGCAACGGGAAGCACTGCCGATATACGTTCCAACAGCGCCGCAAGTATGATATACTAATGCTTATACGAGGAGTGTGACCGACATGATCACCGGCGAACTAAAGAGCAAGATCGACAGCCTTTGGGAAATCTTCTGGACGGGCGGCCTGACGAACCCGCTGGACGTGATCGAGCAGATGACGTATCTGATGTTCATCCACGATCTGGACGACAGCGACAACACGCGCGTCAAGGAAGCGGCGATGCTGGGCCTTTCCTACACGAGCATTTTCGCGGGCGAGGTGCGCATCGGCGAGCGGACGGTAGACGGCAGCCAGCTCAAGTGGAGCGTCTTCCGCGACTTTCCGGCGGCCCGGATGTACTCCACCGTGCAGGAGCTGGTCTTCCCCTTTATCAAGAACCTGCATGGGGACAAAAAGAGCGCCTATTCCAAGTACATGGACGACGCCATCTTCAAGGTGCCAACGCCCCTGATGCTGGACAAGATCGTCACGGCGATGGACGGCATTTACGAGCAAATGGCGCAGCTGCGCTCTGCGGACGCGCGGGGCGACGTATACGAATACTTGCTGTCCAAGATCGCGACGGCGGGGGTAAACGGGCAATTCCGCACGCCGCGGCACATCATCCGCATGATGGTGGAGTTGATGGAGCCCCGGGCGGACGAGATCGTCTGCGACCCGGCCTGCGGCACGTCGGGCTTTCTGGTGGCGGTGAGCGAATACCTGAAGGAAAACCGCAAGCGCGAGATCTTTTTCGACCGGCAGAAGCGCGACCACTACATGAACGCCATGTTCCACGGCTACGACATGGACCGCACCATGCTGCGCATCGGGGCGATGAACATGATGACCCACGGCGTGGACAACCCCAGCATAGAGTACCGCGACAGCCTGTCCGACCAGAACCCGGACCGGGGCATGTACAGCCTGATCCTGGCCAATCCGCCGTTCAAGGGCAGCCTGGACGCGGACATCGTCTCCACCGACCTGCTCAAGCTGTGCAAGACGAAAAAGACGGAGCTTTTGTTCCTGGCGCTGTTTTTGCGCATGCTGAAGGTGGGCGGCCGCTGCGCCTGCATCGTGCCGGACGGGGTGCTGTTCGGCTCGTCTGTGGCGCACAGGGCCATACGGCAGGAGCTGATCGAGCGCAACCGCCTGCAGGCCGTGATCTCCATGCCGTCGGGGGTGTTTCGGCCCTACGCGGGCGTGTCCACGGCGGTGCTGATCTTTACCCGCACGGGGCACGGCGGCACGGACAAGGTCTGGTTTTACGATATGAAGGCGGACGGCTACTCCCTGGACGACAAGCGCACGGAGACGAAGGAAAACGACATACCCGACATCATTGCGCGCTTTCACGACCCGGAAGGGGAAGCGGCGCGCACGCGCACGGAGCAGAGCTTTTTTGTGCCGAAGGAAGAGATCGTAGAGAACGACTACGACCTTTCGATCAACAAATACAAGCAGGCGGAATA
>JBNRMU010000036.1:0-3638 GCA_050309765.1 Christensenellales bacterium | reverse complement strand
TCCTTATACTTCTTGGCCATCTCGTAGATTTCTGCGATCAGCTTCTGAATCTCGGCTGCGGGGGCATGATGGGTGTTCATGCCGGGGCCGGGGAAGGCGATATAGGGCATGTTGAGCGTTTTGCAGTTGGCGATTACGGCGTCGATGTCCTCGCGCATAAGCTCGATGAACACGTGGTCGCTGACCGGTACCAGGCCGTATTCGTCGCAGGCAGCCTTGATCTCGGCCGCTGTTTTGCCAAAGAACCCACGGGCAAACTCCACGCCCTCATAGCCGACCTCGGATACTTCCTTCAAAACGCCGATAATGTCATTGGGGGTCAGGTCTTTTACGCTGATCATCTGCAGCCCAACATGAATCTTGCTCATACGCTTCTCCTTTTCGCTCTACATACTAGAACGCTGCGCCGCCCGCGCGGTAACGCAGACTTTTCACAGGTAAACCTGGAAAACGCACATCGTCCTTGTTCTAAGTATAAGACCCTAAAAATACAAACGCAAGTGTAATTTGTTTTCCGTTTTTTTGCTCCGTTTATGGCATTCGCCCTAAAAAATGCGTTGCAGTGCCTGCCGGCGTTGTAGTATAATCCAATTAACGTGGATTTCATCATTGTTGATGTTACAACCACCCAAGGAGGCATTTTATGTATACCATCAAAAGCGATCGTTTAAGCGTATCCATTGCCCAGCCCAATGTGGAAAACAACACCAGCCGCTTCAACCGCGCCGGTTTCATCACCTCCGTGGTGCTGGACGGTAAAATCGAGTTCTGCGGCGACGAGCACGGCGGCACCGAGGGCGTTGGCCTTTGCTGCGAGATCACCACGGACGTCCTTTCCGACAAGGTGAAGATCGGCGAGCAGTTTCCCAAGTTCGGCGTGGGCATCCTCACCAAGTATGAGGATATGCCCTACAACTCCCTTAAGTTCTACAAGGTCGATCCCTTCGATTTCACCGTGGAGCAGCCGGCCGAAGATAAGATTGTCTACTACACCCTGCCCCGCCTGTTCAATGGCTATGCCCTGGCAGAGAAGAAGACCATCACCGTATGCGGCAACGTTTTGCGCGTGGATTACGAGGTCGAAAACGTGGGTGAAAAGGACATCGAGTATTCCGAGTACTGCCACAACTTCCTGACGCTGGATTTTAACGATAAGCGCAACAGCTACAACCTGACCATGCAGGCCGGTTATGCCGAGTATCCCTTCAAATGGCGCCTGGCCTACCATCCCAGTCTTTATACCATCCATGCGCGCGATTACTTCACGCCCCACCACCACAACATCTGGTCCCCGGGCTTTGTCATTTCTCCCGAAGTGTATTTTGTTAAGCCCCTTAAGCCCGGCGAAAAGGCCTGCTATGCCCGCGAATGGGAGTTTGGCGGCAATTGATGCTGCCCCGGCTTTTGCCAAATGTGCCCCGCCTGTTTTTCCGGCGGGGCCTTTTATATTTAGGCCTTGACAAACTGGTTTATCCAGGATAAACTATAGTTGAAGTTTATCCTGGATAAACCAAGGGGGTTTTCTTTTATGGCAACGTTTGAGCTTGGCGCCGTACAGGCGCGCTTTGCGGAATTGGTCTGGACACATGAACCCATCAGCTCCGGCGAGCTGGTCAAGCTTTGCGAAAAGGAGCTGAATTGGAAAAAGCCGACCACCTACACGGTGCTGCGCAAGCTGTGCGAAAAGGGCCTGTTCCAAAATAACGACGGTCTTGTCACCGCGCTTGTTTCGCGCGAGGAATTCTATTCCGCCAAGAGCAGCCAGTTTGTGGAAGAAACCTTCTCCGGTTCCCTGCCCGCCTTTGTTGCCGCCTTCATTTCGCGCAAGTCCCTGTCCGCTGCCGAGGCGGAAGAGATCCGACGCATGATCGACGCCTTCAAAAAGGAGAGCTAGCCATGAGCGCTGTGTTTGTTCGGCTCGTCAACATGAGCATTTCCGCCAGCTATCTGGTGCTGGCAGTGATCGCTCTGCGCCTGTTGCTAAAACGTGCGCCCAAGTGGCTGACCTGCCGGCTTTGGGCGCTGGTGGCGGTGCGGCTTGTCTGCCCCTTTTCCTTGGAAAGCACTCTTAGCCTTATCCCCAGCGCGCAAACGATCCCGCCGCGTATCGAGTACGCGCAGAATCCCGCCATCCAGTCCGGCATTCCCGCGATCAACAGCGCCGTAAACCCCGCGATCGCCGAATCCTTTACGCCAAACCCGGCAAACAGCGTCAACCCCTTGCAGGTGGTGCTGTTCGCACTTTCCATTCTCTGGCTGATCGGCGTCTGCACAATGCTGCTATATGCGCTTATCAGCTACCTGCGTTTGCGCAAAACCGTTGCGCCTTCCTTTTGCCTGCGCGGCAACGTATACGAGGTGGACGGCCTGCCTTCTCCCTTCATCCTCGGGCTTTTTCGTCCGCGCATCTATGTGCCCTCACAGATGGACGCCTCCACCCTGGACTACGTCGTGCGGCACGAAAAGGCGCATCTGCTGCGCCGCGACCACTGGTGGAAACCGTTTGGTTACCTGCTGCTTGCTGTGCATTGGTTCAATCCGCTTTTGTGGGTGGCCTATGTGCTGCTTTGCCGCGACATAGAGCTTGCCTGCGACGAAAAGGTGGTGCGCAGCATGGACGACCCGCACAAGGCTGCCTACTCGCAGGCATTGCTCAGCGCCAGCCTGCCGCGCCGCCGCATCGCCGCCTGTCCCCTGGCCTTTGGCGAGGTGGGATTAAAGCAGCGCGTCAAGTCCATCCTGCACTACAAAAAGCCGGCCTTCTGGCTGGTATTGGCGGCCGTTCTTATCTGTATCGCCGCGGCGGTGTGCTTTTTGACCGATCCCCTGCCGCAAAAGGACTCCCTGCGCTTTGTTGCCCAGGAAAGGCCGCTGCCGGACGTGCAGCGCGCCGACTTTGAACTCAGCCTCGGCCGCCGTGTGCAAAGCGCCACCATCCGCGCCGAGCAGTGGCAAAACGGCACCTGCGTCTCCGGCGACTATCTGCGCCTTGGCCCCGAGGATACCGACTTGCACCTGCAATTTATCCAGCACAGAGCGGACGACCTTTCCCTTGGAAGCTTTGAGGTGCAGCTGGAAGGCGATCCGGAAAAGGAAAAGGTCGTCGTCTTTTTCAGTGCGCCTACAAATACTGTCGGCTGGGCCTTCACCTCCTACGAGGAGGGCGAACGCCTGCAGCCCCAGCCCGGCGATGAGCTCATTCTCGCCGCGCTTGTTTACGACGAAGGCGGCGGCGTGCGCGCCCTGGACTGCGAGACCTATACC
Source organism: Christensenellales bacterium (assembly GCA_050309765.1). Classification (GTDB taxonomy): domain Bacteria; phylum Bacillota; class Clostridia; order Christensenellales; family UBA1750; genus CALWRM01. The sequence goes on along the minus strand of JBNRMU010000036.1, from coordinate 374 downwards.
AATGAGCCCGAGCGTCTGCAAAACGCCGAGAATCCGGTGCTGGTGATCCGCGCCGTGTTCTCCGCCGGGGCAAACGGCCAGGCTTCCGCGTTAGATGCCCCGGATACGCTCACGCCCCAGGCCGAACGCCCCTGCCTGTATCTGGACGGCGCACTGTACGTCAACCCCTACATGGGCGTGCAATACCTGCCGCAGGGCTACCGCTCGGCGGGCTTGCTCAGCGAGGAGCAGGCTTACAACACCGACCTTGCCGGCAGCGAATACTTCACGCGTAAGGGGGATCTGGAAGACTTTTACCTTTACCAGCTCTCCGCAACGCCCGTCGACGGGCATACAGTGGCCTGGTCAGCCGGGCGCCCCGGCCGGATCGCGTC
>JBNRMU010000035.1:0-13996 GCA_050309765.1 Christensenellales bacterium | reverse complement strand
CGTCGTATAGGCGCGGGATCAGGCTGATGAGGCTCGACTTGCCGGAGCCCGTGCCGCCGATGATGCCCACCGTCTGCCCGGGCTGGGCCTTAAAGCTGATATTCTTGAGCACATACTCGGGGTCGGTATCGTTGTAGCGGAAGGAAACGTTGTCAAATTCCACGTCCAGGCCGCTTATGGCACGGCCGGTCTCTTCGTCCACGAACTCGTCGCGCACCATTTCTTCCGGGTTTTCCTTGGTGTTGATCGAGGTCTTGGCCTCCAGCACCTCCAAGATACGGTCGCCGGACACCTTGGCGCGCGATACGTTCATCAGCATCATCACGACCATCATAAGGGACCCCAGCACCTGCATCATATAGGTCATAAAGGCCATGATCTTGCCGACCTCCAGCTGCCCGGCTGCCACCAGATGCCCGCCGTACACCAGCAGCGCCAGCACGCTTAAATTCATGATAAGCGTGACCATGGGCATGGCCAGCATGATGATCTTCATTGCCTTGATCGTCCAGGTCATCAGATCCACGTTGGCGGTGTTGAAGCGGTTCTTTTCCCTCTCCTGGCCCACAAAGGCCTTGACCACGCGTACGCCCAGCAGGTTTTCGCGCATAACGGTATTCACGCGGTCGATCTTTTCCTGCATCTTGGCAAACATGGGAAAGGTCTTTGGCACCACGAACAAAATGCCGGCCAGCAGCAGCGGGATCGCGATCACAAAGATGATGGAAAGCCTGCGGCTGAGCAGTATCGCCATCACCAGCCCGCCGATGCAGGAAAGCGGCCCGCGCACCATCATGGCCAGGGCCATGCGCAGCATGTTCTGTATCTGTGTCACGTCGTTGGTCAGGCGCGTGATCAGCGACGAGGTCTTGAACGAATCGATCTCCTTAAAGGAGAAGGTCTGTATGTTGTTGAACATGTTCTGCCGCAGGGTAGCGCCAAAGCGCGTGGACGCCACGGCGGACATGGCCGTACAGCCGACTCCACCCAGCGTACCCAGCAGCGCCACCAATATCATCTTGCCGCCGGTGCTCCACACCTGGGCGATGTCGCCGCTGGCCACGCCCACGTCGATGATCTGGGACATAAGCGTGGGCTGCATCAGGTCGCAGACCACCTCGATCACCATGAACAGGGGCGCGAAGATGACAAAAAACCAGGTAGTCCCCTGTATATATCTCGCCAGTTTTTTAACCATTTTCTTTGTTTTCCTCCTTCTCGTCCGCGCCGTGCAGGTTCTGCTCTATGCGGTCCAGCATGGCCTTGAAGGACGCCTTTTCCTCCGCGCTGAAGCCGCGGAAACTTATATCGTCGTATTGTTTATGCACCTTGTCCACAAACTGCGCCCGCTCCCTGCCCAAGGGGGTTAAAAACACCTGCAGGGCGCGCCGGTCGCCCGGCACGGGCCGCCGTTCCACCAGGCCCGCTTCTTCCATCGTGGAAAGCGAGCTCGTCACCGTGGCCGGATCCAGGCCCCAGCGTTTGGCAAGGTCGCGTTGGATACAGCCGTCGTGGTCCTGCAAGTAGGCCAGCATAAACGGCATGCCCCGCGTGACGGAGCACTTGGCAAACTCCGCGTCGCACAACCGGCGAAACACGTGCCCAAGGTGGCCAATGTGCAGCATCTCATACAAAGCTCTGTGTTTCATTTTTCTCCTTTCCGACGCCCTATTCTACAACCGCGTCGATTCGTTTTCCAATTGTTTGATTTCCAACTGTTTATCAGTATACGTTTTGCCACATCCGCTGTCAATGCTCTAAACACGTTCCAATGTAAAATTCCTACGAAATTTTGCTGCAAAAAAACAGCATTCGCCCGCATATAAGCCCTGGCATGCTGTTTTATAGACTGTCCTTTGCAATTGGTTTGCTCGCCCTTGCAGCTTTGGCTGCACATCCGTTTTTCAAACGTCCCGCCTTGTTTTCAGGCGCTTTGCTCCTTCAGTCGGCGCTTTACTCCCCGCTTTTCGCCTGCGCAAAATAGTCCGCAATTCCCTCGGCGATCAGCTGCGCAAGCCTTTGTTGATATTCCTCTGTCCCCAGCAGCCTTTCCTCCTCGGGGTTGGATAAAAAGCCGCACTCCACCAACAGGGCCGGCTCGCAGGCGCCCAGGATATAATACTCCCCGCTGGCGGGCGGCCGCAGGTTGGGGTCTTGCAATGTCTCCAGGGCTTTTTGCAAGCAGTTTGCCAGGCACTTTCCCTCCTGGCTGTCCGCGCGGTAAAAAAGCTGCGCGCCGCGGTATTTGGCCACCTTGTACTTATTCATGTGAATGCTCACCAGTGCATCCACGTTTCCCTCCCGCAAAAGGCGGATGCGGTTGTCCAGTTCCTGGCGCTTCTTATAGCCCGTGGTCTTCTTGGGGTCGATCAGGGCAACGTCCTCCGTGCGGGTGAACACCGGCGTGCCGCCCAGGGCGCGGATGCTCTCGCCCACCTTCAAGGCGATTTCCAGGTTGTATTTCTTCTCCTGCTTGCCGGATACGCCTTCGCAACCGCCGTCGTAGCCTCCGTGGCCGGCGTCCACACCTATCGCTTTACCGTACAGGGGCAGCGACTCCATGTTAGGGCTTAAGGCAGTCCTTGTCCCCGGCGGCGATAGATGCAGGCAAAAAAACAGTGCACAGCAAAGCAGAATGCCTGCAGCCGCAAGCAGCGTGTTCTTTTTCCCCAAGTCCGGAGCGCCCCCTTTGCATATTCTTCTTTAAAAAGCTGTATGCGTTTGGGGCAGGGTTTAGGCTGGCTTTGTTGTAAAACCATAAATTGCCTTTCTGCAATATGTTCGTCATATTTTATGCGAGTAATCCACAATATCCACAGACTTATCCACAGGAACAAGCCTTGTTTTGCGCCAAAAACCACTTTTTTCCACAGAAGATATTACAAACCTGTACAATTTTGTCCACACGCAAGCGCCGCGCCGATGCCGAAACTCCATGCCGTGTCTACTTTAGCGGGCAAAAATACAGGCCCCCCGGCAGCACCGAGAGGCCTATGCAAAGTCTTTCCGTTTTATTCTTTATACAACCTGGAACAAATAGAACTTCAGATAATCCGTTTCCGGCACGTTCCACAGGATGGGATGGTCTGGCGCCTGCTGCCGGGCCTCGATCTGCCTGAGCTCCACGCCCGCGTCCCGTGCGGCGGAGCGCAGCATCTTCACGAACAATTCCGACGGCATAAAGTGGCTGCACGAGGCTGTGGCCAGATACCCGCCCCGCGGCAGGATACGCAGCGCCCGCACGTTGATCTCCTTATAGCCCCGCTCCGCGCTCTGCACGGTCTTGCGCGACTTGGTAAAGGCCGGCGGATCGAGGATGATCAGATCGTACGGCGCACGGGGCGCCTTTTCCAATTCAGGCAAAAGCTCGAACACGTCGCGCACCTGAAAGTCCATGCAGTCCTCCAGGCCGTTGCGCCGCGCGTTTGCCTTGGCCATCTCTATGGCCGCTGCGGACACATCCACCGCCGTCACGTGCTCGGCCCCGCCCTTGGCGGCGTTTAGGGCAAAAGAACCCGTGTGCGTAAAGCAGTCCAGCACCCGCTTGCCCTTGGCGAGCTTTGCTACCGCGAGGCGGTTGTATTTCTGGTCGAGGAAATAGCCCGTTTTTTGCCCGTTTTCCACATCCACGCTGTAGTAGATGCCGTTTTCGCAGATCTCGGTGACTGTGCTTTGCGGCGTTTCCTTCCCCTCCAGGGGAAACCAGCCCTTGCCCTGCTCCAGCCCTTCCAGCGCGCGGATGGCAACGTCGTTGCGTTCAAAAAGGCCGCGGATCGTCTGCCCATCCTTTTCCATCAGCTCCACCAGCAGGGGGAACAGCAGGGGTTTGAGCTTTTCGATACCCACGGAAAGCGTCTGCGTGACGAGCAGATCGTGAAAGCGGTCGATCGTAAGGCCGGGAAAACCGTCCGCCTCGCCGAAGATCAGGCGGCAGCTGTCTATATCCTCGCCCATCACGGTCTTTCTGTACTCCCAGGCGTAGCGCAGCCTGCGCTGCCAGAAGGCGCGGTCGAATTTGTCGTTCGCATTGCGGGAAACCAGGCGCACGCGGATCTTGCTCTCGCGGCTGACAAAGCCCGTGCCTAAATACCGCCCCTTTTCGCTGACCACATCCGCCAGGGTGCCGTTTTCCGCCTCGCCCTCCTCGCGCACCACCTCGGCCGCATAGACCCAGGGATGCCCCTGCTCGACCCAGCGCGTGCCCTTCTGTGTGATGACAAATGTGGGATATTCCCTCTGTACCTTCATATATTCCCCGCCTTTTTTTGCAAAGTACAGCTTATTTTAGCATGCCTTGGCCCCATATGACAATTGCGATCTTGCCCCGGCAAAGCCCCCGCCGCGCCAGCTTTGTTGTTTTTTGATTAAGCGGCGATTTGTTCATGATTTTTTCAAAAATGCCTTGACAAGTTAGACTCGGATAACTACAATACTTATGGTGGTTAGCAAAAGCTAACCAAATTCTATAGCAAATAGTTAGTTTTGCCTAACTTTTTGTTCATGGAGGCGAACCAACCAGCATGATGCCCCTGATCTATGCAAACCCCGGGGAAGAAAACATCGTAAAGAAGGTCGGCGGCAATCCGGAGGTCAGAAAGCATCTGGAGGACCTCGGCTTTGTAGCGGGCGGTAGCGTTTGCGTCATCACCATGATCGGCGGCAACGTCATCGTCAACGTCAAGGAGTCGCGCATCGCCATTAGCCGCGAAATGGCGCAAAAGATCATGGTCTAATTTTATGAATCCATATTTTTCTTAGGAGGAACGCTATGAGAACGCTGCGAGAAGTCAGGATCGGCGAAACGGTCAAAGTGGTCAAGATCCGCGGTGAGGGCGCCATCAAGCGCCGCATCATGGATATGGGCATCACCAAGGGCATCGACATCTATGTGCGCAAGGTGGCTCCCCTGGGTGATCCGGTGGAAATCAACCTGCGCGGATATGAATTGTCTCTGCGCCGGGCGGATGCCGAAATGGTGGAAGTGGAATAACGCACATCGAACAAGCACGTTATTATTGAACTACGGTTAGCGGCAGCTAATCAAGCAAGGAAAGGAATGCAGCATGGACTTGAGAATCGCCCTTGCGGGCAACCCGAACTCGGGTAAAACAACCCTGTTCAACGCCCTGACCGGCTCCAACCAGTTCGTGGGCAACTGGCCCGGCGTTACCGTGGAAAAGAAGGAAGGCCGGCTCAAAAAGCACGACGATGTCATCATCACCGACCTTCCCGGCATCTACTCCCTTTCTCCCTACACCCTGGAAGAGGTCGTGGCCCGCAATTACCTCATCGGCGAGCGGCCCGACGCCATTTTGAACATCGTGGACGGCACGAACCTGGAACGCAACCTGTACCTGACCACGCAGCTGACGGAGCTCGGCATCCCCGTCGTCATCGCCATCAACATGATGGACGTCGTCAAGAAAAACGGCGACAAGATCGATACCCAGGAGCTCTCCCGCCAGCTTGGCTGCAAGATCGTCGAGATCTCCGCTCTCAAGGGCACTGGCATCACCGAGGCGGCCGAGGCGGCCATCCAGGCGGCCAGGGGCACCAAGACCGTTCCCATGCACACCTTCTCCGGCGTGGTCGAGCATGCCATCGCCCACATCGAGGAGGCGGCCGTGCACAACATGCCCGAGGAACAGCAGCGCTGGTACGCCATCAAGGTTTTTGAGCGCGACGACAAGGTGCTGTCCACCCTCGGCATCCCGGCGGATGTTCAGGCCCACATCGAGCGGGACATTTCCGCCGCCGAAGCGGAACTGGACGACGACGCCGAATCCATCATCACCAACGAACGCTATGTTTACATAGGCGAGATCATCCGTTCCAGCTACCACAAAAAGAGCGCCGGCTCCCTCACCGTCTCCGACAAGATCGACAAGGTGGTCACCAACCGTTGGCTGGGCCTGCCCATCTTTGCCGTGGTGATGTTCCTCATCTACTACATCTCCATGGTCACCATCGGCGCCTCCGCCACCGATTGGGCAAATGACGGGCTGTTTGGCGACGGCTTCCACCTGTTTGGCATCGGCTCTGCTGCCGCTGAGGAGGCCGCCGAGGACTACTCCGCAGCCATGAACGCCATCGGCGCCTATGCCGAAATCGACCCCGAGGCCGAGGACTTTGACGAGGGCGCGGTGCTGGCCGAGCTCAAGTCCCTCTCCTCTGCCGATGAAACGGCGCAGATCACCGTGGAGGACGAGGAGACCCTGGAGGAATCCGAGCTCACCGTGTACTTTGACGCCGTTCCCGAGGACGCGGGCGAGGACGTCAACGCCATGTCCTTTAAGGACGCGATCGCCTACGTCGAGGAAAAAGGCTTTGAAGAACCGGATCCCGCCGACGAAGGCGTTTGGGTCCCCGGCGTACCCGTCCTGATCGAAAACCTGCTGGATAAGATCAACTGTGCCGACTGGCTCAAGGGCCTGATCCTGGACGGCATCGTGGCCGGTGTCGGCGCCGTGCTGGGCTTTGTTCCCCAGATGCTGGTGCTGTTCTTCCTGCTGGCCTTTGTGGAGGCCTGCGGCTACCTTGCCCGCGTCGCCTTCGTTCTGGACCGCATCTTCCGCCGCTTTGGCCTTTCCGGCAAATCCTTCATCCCCATCCTGGTGGGCACGGGCTGCGGCATCCCCGGCATTATGGCCTCGCGCACCATTGAAAACGAGCGCGACCGCCGCATGACCATCATGACCACCACCTTCATTCCCTGCGGCGCCAAGGTTCCCTTCATCGCCATGATCGCGGGCGCCATCTTCGGCGGTTCCGCCTGGATCGCCACCGGCTCCTACTTCATCGGCATGGCCGCCATCATCGTCTCCGGCATCATCCTGAAAAAGACCAAGATGTTCGCCGGCGACCCCGCTCCCTTTGTCATGGAGCTGCCCGCCTACCACTGGCCGACGCTTGGCAATCTGCTGCGCAGCATGTGGGAGCGCGGCTGGTCCTTCATCAAGAAGGCCGGCACCATCATCCTGCTTTCCACCATCGTGGTTTGGTTCCTCTCCCGCTTCGGCAACGCCGGCGAAGGCTTCACCATGCTGGAGGAGGACGAAATCAGCTTCTCCATCCTGGCCACCATCGGCAAGGGTATCGCCTGGATCTTCGCGCCGCTTGGCTGGGGCAACTGGCAGGCAGCCGTGGCCTCCATCACCGGTCTTGTCGCCAAGGAGAACATCGTGGGCACCATGGGCGTGCTCTACGGCGGCGGCGAGGGCTCCGTCTGGTCCGAGCTTGCCAGCCAGTTCACGCACGTGACCGGCTTGAGCTTCCTGGTGTTCAACCTTCTGTGCGCCCCCTGCTTTGCCGCCATGGGCGCCATCAAGCGCGAGATGAACAGCGCCAAGTGGACCTGGTTCGCCATCGGCTACGAATGCGGCTTTGCCTATGTGATCGCCCTGATGATCAATCAGTTTGGCGGCCTGTTTACCGGCAATGTCAACATACTGGGTTTGATCGTCTCTATCGCCCTTCTGGTGTTCATGGTGTACATGCTCGTACGTCCCTATAAGGAAGCCACCAAACTGACGGTCACCGTCCGTTCGTAAAGGAGGTAAAGAAATGCTTGCATGGTTACAGTCAAACTATGGAACGATCCTCATCTGCGCAGCGCTTGCGGCCGTTGTAGCCGCGATCGCAAGGCACATGATCGTAGGCAAGAAACAGGGCAAGAGCGCCTCCTGCGGCTGTGGCTGCAAAAACTGTGCCATGCAGGGCCTCTGCCACAAGGAATAGGGCTTTCAACACATCAGGATTGGCGGGGCGTTTTGGGCAGCCCCGTCAATCCTGGCACTGGAGTATAGACATGGAAAACGAACAACAGGGTTTATCCGCCTCCCAAATTCGCTATCTGCTCGCCATGTACGACCGCTGCGACGAAAACGGCCGCATCCGCAGCGTCACCATCGCCACGGCACTGGGCGTAACAAAGCCCAGCGTGCATACGATGATGAAAACACTGAAGGACGCTGGCTGGATCCGCAAGGATCAGTACGGTTCGGTCTCCTTTACCGCCCAGGGCATGCAGCTTTGCGAACAGTACATTCGTTATTACCGTTTGCTCTGCGGGTATCTGGCCCCCCTTTTTCCGCAGGGCTTTGATCTGAGCGGCCCCGTATGCTCCCTACTGACGGAATTTTCGCCGGTACAGCTGGAAGAGATGTGCCAACGGATCGGGCGCCTGAAGACAGCCGTCCCTGCAGAGTAACAGGAATTCCTCCAAATCAAACTTCGCCTCGCCCGTGCATTTACACGGCGCGAGGCTCTTTTTTCTTGCAAAAGGGCGCTTCCGGAACAAGCCGGAAGCGCCCTTGGTGTACATTTTTACAGCAGCAGGCCGTTGACCGCGTTTTTGATGCGCGGATGGCAATAGCCCTCCTGGTTCCTGGGCATCACCTGGTGCATGTAGGTGATGCAGGTCCCCTCCGCGGGATCCATGGAAAGCAGGGTGCCCGCGGCGCCCGCCCAGCTGAACTCGCCCATGGAGCCCATGCAGCCGGACAGCGGCTGGTCCAGCAGCGTCTTTACGCCAAGGCCGTAGCCGTAGCCGGACATGAACGGCCAGCCGTTTTTGTGCGCGGCGTAAAAGTCCTTCAGCGCGCCTTCGCCCAACTGGTTCTGGCGCATCAGATCGATGGTTTTTCTGCCAAGCACGCGCACGCCGTCCACCGTGCCGCCCAGGCACAGCATGGTGCCAAACCGCGCCATATCGCTGAGGGTACTCACCAGTCCGCCGCCCCCGCTCTCATAGCTGCCCGGCTTTAGGAAGCCGTCGTCGCCGTCGTGGTTTTCCAAACGCTGCCCGTTCTCGTAGCGGTACATGGTGCACAGCCTGTCCGCCTTCTCCGCAGGAATGTGGAAGAAGGTATTTTCCATCCCCAGGGGCTGGAAAAATTCATCGTGCAAAAACCGGCCGAAGCGCTTGCCAGCGATCACCTCGATGGCAGCGGCCAGCACGTCGTGGCCCACGCCGTAGTTCCAGTGGCTGCCCGGCGCAAAGGCCAGCGGCACCTTTGCCATGCGCCTGGCAAAGTCGCGTGTGGAATAATCGCCCGACTGTTCCAGCTCATCCATGGCCGCAGCCACCTCGCGGTGGGTAGTGCTGAACTGTCCGCCGTAGGTCAGGCCCGAGGTCATCGTCACCAGATGGCGCAGGGTCAGCGACTCGACAGGCCGATAAGATTCCAGGTTGTTGCCGCTGTATACGCAGTACACCGCGTCCTTATACTCTGGCAAAAACTCGCTGACCGGATCGTCCAGCTGCACGATGCCCCGCTCCAGCAGCAGCATCAGCGAAGAGGCTGTAAAGATCTTGCTGCACGAATACAGCCTGTACAGCGTGTTTTCGTCGATCGGGCGGCCGCTTGCAAGGTCGGCCTTGCCCACATACTTCTCATAGATGGTCTTGCCGTGCTGTGTCACCTGCAGGGCGGCGCCCACGGGGCCTTCCGGCATATGGATAAACTGCTCCAGCAGCTGGTCCAGATACTGTTTGCTCATTTTGCTGTCCCTCGTTTCTCAATTTGTGTCATCGGCCCAAAATACATCGGTTTATTTGGCCGCCTCTGCCAGGTCGTCATATCCCTTGGCAAGGTCTTGTATGACCTCCTCCAGGCTGCGGGTCTGGTTCTTCTGCCGCCAGAAATTCAGCGGTTCGCACATGATAAGCCCCTTATACCCATTCTTTTTAAACAGCCTGTAGGGAACGGATGCGTCGATCACGCCGCCGCGCAGGGGCATTTCGCGCTCCAGGTCCTGCTGCTCTTCCCGCGTGCGGCCGGGGATGCCGTCATCGATGTGAAAATTGACCAGCCTGTCCACATGGGCCGCCGCCAGATACACCTCGCCCATATCGCCGCCGGTGCCCGTATACCAATGATAGGTATCGAACACGAAGCCGAGCCGCGGGCTGATCTCGTCGGCGATGGAAAGCGCACCGGCCAGGTTATTGAAGAAGGGATGCTTAAAGGAGCGGCGCAGCGGCACCGGCCCCAGGAACTCAAAGCCGTAGTGCACGCCAAGGGGGTCCAGCACCTCGAACACGCGGCGGGCGCGGTTGAGCACCCAATCGCGCTGCGCATCATAGGTGCGGGAATTGCTGCCGTTCCAGATGTGGTTGTAGCAGTGGCCAGCGCCAAACGACACGGCCAGCTCCGCCCACCGTTTGAGCGTTTCCAGCCCGGCGGCAAAGTCCTCGTCGCTCAAATTCTCAGCGTAGGCGTCAAAGGGCGTGGGGATCATGCCCCAGGTCATGCCGTGCGCCTTGATGCAGGCATCGGCCTCCTTCATCTTCTGCGGGTCCTCCAGCAGCTCGCCGGGAATGTTCATCGCTGTGATTCCGTACTTTTCGCACAGGGGCGCCGTCTCGAACACGGATTCCTTGCGCCCGGTCTGTCCGCCGTCGTAAATGGGTCTCACGCGTCATCCTCCTCCTTTGCGTTATCCGTTGCTGCCTTATGCAAGGCAGGCCGTTCGTTTGTTGATTTCCCTCCTAATAGTAGCATATCTTCGGCTTTGCGTCACAGGATTTTAAGGATTTTTTGTCATTTTCCTTCCAGCTGCAGACAAAGGGGCGTACAAAAAAGCCGCCTGTCAAAAGCGGCTCTTTGCTTGGTGTTTCTCCTTTTGCCTTAATCGCAGCGCGCATAGGCTGCATCGGCCAGGCATTCACCCCGCAGCACGGCGCGGATGCCCGGTGCGCAGGCCTCCATCATGCTCAGCGGCGTAAAGATGCAGCGTTCCAGCGCCCGGCGCGGCGGAAGCGCATCTTCCGCCAGCACGCAACATCTGTACAGAAGCTCTCCGGCGTCAAAGTCCAGCTCAAAGCAGCCGAGCAGCAGGCCCAGGTTTGCCAGATGCAGAAAGTGCGCAAGCTCCATCTGCTTTTCGTCCGGGATCGCTTCCGGCCAGCAGGCAACGCTGAGCAGCGCCTGCTCGCCCGCCAGGAGGCAAAGGGCGTATTCCTCCCTCTTGCTGCGGGCCTTTACGCGGATCAGGTTGCCGCTCACCAGCGGTCGGCAGCCCTTCTCCTCCAGTATCTCCAGCACCGTTTGCTTTAGTTTCTCCACAAAAAACACCCCCTGACGCTGCTGCCTAAGCATATGCGCCCGGGGGTGGAAAATGTTACGCGCCGTAAACGACCTGCGCTGTTTTGGAAAAGATCTGCTCGCGCTCGTCGTCCGTCAGGGGCAGGGAAAGGAAACGCTCCAATTCCCCTTTTTCGTCCCACATGGGAAAATCCGAACCGTACATAAACCTTTCCACGCCAAAGCGCCGGATCATGGACATGGCCGTGTCCTTGTCGATGAACGCAAGCGATGACGAGGTGTCGAAAAAGATGTTGTCCAGTCCTTTGTACTCGTCCACCTCGTCCCACACGCTGTAGGCGCCAAAGTGGGCGCCCACGGCGATCATGCGCGGAAACAGGCGGCAGACCTTGGCCATGCGGCTAGGCTGCGAATAGGGATAGCGCTTGTCGCCCGTATGCACGAGCACCGCAAGTCCCAGTTCCTGCGCCGCCTCGTAGATGGGCAGCGCGGCGGGATCGTCGATCAGGAACTTCTGAAAATCCGGGTGCAGCTTGATGCCGGAAAGGCCCAAAGCCTTGGCGCGGGCAAGCTCATCGTAGATGTTTTCAAAGCCCGGGTGCATGGTGGCAAGGCCGATGAAGCGCGGCTGCTGGGCACAGGCAGAGGCGATAAAGTTATTGATGGAGACCACCTGCTTGGGCGTCGTCGCCGTGGAGCAGACCACAAAGCGGTCTATGCCCGCCTCGTTGCCCTGGCGGATCAGCACCTGCGCGGTGCCGATGCCGCACTCCATATCCAGATCGTAAAAGTCGGAGATGGCATCGGTGGCCTTCTGGGCGATCTTTTCCGGATATATATGGCAATGCGCATCCACGATTCTCATGGCGGCCGATCATCCTTTCCTGCCAAGGCTTTAGCGCGGCAAAGCGCCGCTGCCTGTACAATAGCACTGTCAGATTGTTTTTCTACAAACCATGTGTTATTTTCCTGTGAAGACAACGTTCCGGAAAGCGACGACACCTTTGCGCGTTTGTTTATATTCGTTTAAAACTTCTTGACATGCTGAATACTTCGTATTATGATGTATTGCATGAAAGGAGGTATCGTATGGACGTTCAATTGAAGCGCGGTCTCCTGGATGTATGCGTGTTGGCTGCCATCAAGAACGAAGAATCCTATGGCTATAAGATCATCAAGGATATGAAGCCCTATATCGAGCTGTCCGAATCGACTTTATATACCATTTTAAAGCGGCTTGAACTATCAAGTATGCTCACCGTCCGCAGCGCTGAACACGGCGGCAGACTCCGAAAATACTACTGCATCACGAGTCTGGGACGAAAGCGGATCGACGATTTCAAACAAGAATGGAAGGAAATCATCTCCATTTATCAGTTCATCACCAAGGAGGATCGGCCCGATGCGTAAAGAAGAATTCCTCGCTCTGCTGAAAGAAAGGCTTTCGGGCCTTCCGCAGGACGATATCTCGGAACGCCTTGCTTTTTACGGTGAAATGATCGACGACCGCATGGAGGACGGCCTCAGCGAAGAAGACGCAATTGCCGAGATCGGCCCTGTGGACAAAATCGTCTCTCAAATCGTAAGCGAAACGCCGATCAGCAAACTTGTCCGGGAAAAAGTCAGGCCAATGCGCCGCCTGCAGGCATGGAAAATCATACTGTTGTCGCTGGGCTCCCCGATCTGGCTTTCCCTGCTGATCGCCCTTTTTGCCGTTCTTTTTTCGGTTTATATCGTTTTATGGGCTGTGATCCTCTCCCTTTGGGCGGTAGCGGTGTCTGTCGCGGTTTCCGCGCTTGCGGTCTTTGCCGCGGGGATCGTACTCCTCTGCCGGGGCGACGTCCCGCCGGGTATCGCAGCGATCGGCGCAGGCCTGGTCCTTACCGGCCTGTCCATCCTCTTTATTCTGGGCTGCAGCGCGGCCAGCAAAGGCGCCTGGGCTCTGACGAAAAAGATCGCCTTGGGGATCAAATCCCTGTTTCTTAGAAAGGAGAACGCAAAATGAAACACGCCGCAATACCATGGCTGATCGCAGCCGTTTGCCTCCTATTCATCGGCGGTCTTGTCTTTGCCGGCGCCATGGCGGTAAATGGTTGGGACTTTGCCGCGCTTGGCAACAACAGGTACGAGACCAGCACATTTGACATCGACCAGGCATTTTGCAGCATCTCCATCACATCCGATACGGAGGATATCTCTTTTCTTCCTTCGGAGGACGGAAAATGCCGGGTGGTCTTTTATGAACAGGAAAAAGTGAAGCCCAGCGCCTCCGTGCAGGGCGAAACCCTATCGATCGCCGTGGCGGATACCAGAACATGGTCCGAACGGATCACACTGTTTGCCCATACCCCCACCATGACGATCTACCTGCCGCAGGCCGAATATGCCTCGCTTTTCATTGAGGAAAGCACGGGCGATATCGCAATCCCGAAGGAGTTCCGCTTTGAGGGCGTCGACATTTCCGTCAGCACGGGCAACGTCGACTGCTTCTCTTCCTGCTCAGGTACGATCCGCATCCAGACCAGCACCGGCGATATCCATCTGGAGGATGTGACGGCCAAGGAGCTTACGCTTTCTGTTTCAACCGGCAAAGTGCAGGTCCATTCCGCCGTTTGCCAGGGCGATATAGAAGTTACTGTAAGCACCGGAAAAATCTTCCTATCGGATGTTGCCTGCCAGGGGTTCGTTTCCGCCGGAAACACGGGCGATATCACGCTGGAGAACGTGCTCGTCTCCGGAACTATCGCGATCGAACGAAGCACGGGCGATGTGCGATTTGATCATTGCGACGCAGCCGATCTGCAGATCAAAACCGACACCGGCGATGTGACCGGTTCCCTGCTTTCGCAAAAGCGTTTCCTCGCAAAAAGCGACACGGGCCGCATCGACGTACCTGATTCTACGGACGGGGGCGAATGCAAAATCACCACGGATACGGGGGATATTGT
>JBNRMU010000034.1:0-17683 GCA_050309765.1 Christensenellales bacterium | reverse complement strand
CGTCGTCGGGCTTGGGAATCTCCTCCAGGTTCAGCAGCATCTTGACCATCTGCTGCACCTGGTTCTTGTCCGCCTTGCCGTAGCCCGTGACCGACTGCTTGATCTGCATGGGCGTGTATTCGTAGATGTTGTTGGTATATCTGCGCATGGCCACTGTAGCGGCGCCGCGCGCCTCACCCACGGCGATGGCGGTGGTCACGTTCCTGGCAAAAAACAGCTCCTCCATGGAGATATCGTCCGGCTCAAAGCGGCGGCACAACTCCTCCACGCCCTCGAACAGGTGCATGAGCCTTTCCGGCAGGGCCATTTTAGCCGGCGTTATCAGCGCGCCATAATCCACTGGGCGCACTCTGACCCCGTCGTAACTGATGACCCCATAGCCCATGGTGGCCAGTCCCGGATCGATGCCTAAGATCACCATAGCACAAAATGCCCCCGTTGTGTGAAACGTATCGCTTTTCACTTCACAAAATGTGAAGTCCATAGTGTTTTTATTATAGCATTTATTTCCCTGCCCGAACAGTCTTTCTTGCCCGTAAGGCGGGATTTTACGCGCTGTTCGCATGCGTCCTTATAAAAGACAGCCGCCGCGCACTTTCGTGCGCGGCGGCCAAAGATGGTTTGCTTATGCAGCTTATCTGCGGATGTCGCTGCGGTCCACATAGTGGGTGTGCAGCAGCTCGTGAGAGAGATGTCCGCAGGGCTCGCCGAGGAACTCGTCGTACAGCTTCTTGATGGACGGGTTCTGGTGGGACTTGCGCAGGGGCAGGCCCCTGTCCTCTTCATAGATGGCCTTGGCGCGGACAACGCGGGGATCGCAATCCATGCGCACCTTGGCGGAAACGATGGGCTGACCGCCGCCGGTGACGCAGCCGCCGGGGCAAGCCATGACCTCAATGAAGGTATAGTCGGCCTCGCCCTTCTGCATGCGCTCGAGCAGCTTGCGGGCATTGCCGGTGCCGTGCACGACGGCGACCTTGATCTCCTTGCCGGCCAGGTTGACGGTGGCTTCCTTGACGTTCTCGATGCCGCGCACAGCGTGGTACTCGATGTTCTCAAGGTCCTTGCCTTCCAGGATATCGGCAACGGTGCGCAGGGCAGCTTCCATAACGCCGCCGGTCGCGCCAAAGATGGCGCCGGCGCCGGTGGAATCGCCGAACATGTCGTCGAAGCTCTCGTCGGGCAGGTTCACGAAGTCGATGCCCAGCTCCTTGATCATGCGGGCCAGCTCACGAGTGGTGATAACGGCATCCACATCCTGCAGGCCGTTCACGCTCAGCTCCTCGCGCTTGGCCTCGAACTTCTTGGCCACGCAGGGCATGACGGATACGGTGAAGATCTTCTTGGGGTCGATGCCGGCCGCCTTGGCGTAATAGCTCTTGATGATCGCGCCCAGCATCTCATGCGGAGACTTGCAGCTGGACAGGTTGGGAAGGAACTCGGGGAAATTGTGCTCGATGAACTTGATCCAGCCGGGAGAGCAGGAGGTGATCATCGGCAGAACGCCGCCGTTCTGGATGCGCTGCAGCAGCTCGGTGCCCTCTTCCATGATGGTCAGGTCGGCGCCGTAGTTGGTGTCGAACACCTTGTCAAAGCCCATGCGATGCAGGGCCGCGGCCAGCTTGCCGGTCACGCGGGTGCCCATGGGCATGCCGAACTCTTCGCCCAGCGCTACGCGCACGGCGGGAGCGGGCTGCACGATGACGATCTTCTCGGGATCGGCCAGGGCGTCGAAGACTTCCTTGGTGGAATCCTTCTCGCGCAGGGCGCCCACGGGGCAGGACATGATGCACTGTCCGCAGTTGATGCAGGCGACCTCGCCGATCTGCTTATTGAAAGCGGGAGCGATGATGGTGTTGAAGCCCCTGTTCACCTGGCCGATAACGCCAACGCCCTGCACCTGATGGCAGGTGGCGACGCAGCGGCGGCACTGGATGCACTTGGAGGCGTCCCTCTCAATGGAGAAGGAAGAAAGGTCGGGCGCATAGGTGTTGATCGCGCCCTCAAAGGGGATATCGCGCACGCCAAGGTTCTCGGCCAGGGTCTGCAGTTCGCAGTTCTTGTTGCGCACGCAGGTCAGGCACTTGCGGTCGTGGGCGGAAAGGATCAGCTCCAGGTTGACCTTTCTGGCCTCGCGCACGGCGGCGGTGTTGGTCTTGACGTTCATACCCTCGGATACGGGCATGACGCAGGCAGCGCTGAGTGCCCTGGCACCGGTGTCCACAACGCACATACGGCAGGCGCCGATCTGGTTGACGTCCTTCAGGTAGCACAGGGTGGGAATATAAATACCGGCAAGGCGGGCAGCTTCCAGCACGGTGGAACCGGCAGGGGCCTGAACCTGGATGCCGTCAATGGTTAGATTGACCATTTCCATCTGTCTACTCAACTCCTTCTATGTGTGATTACTTGCGGGAGATCGCGTTGAAGCGGCACTTCTCCATGCAGGAGCCGCACTTGATGCACTTGCTCTGATCGATGGTGAAGGTCTTGCGCAGCTCGCCGGAGATGGCGCCCACGGGGCAGACCTTAGAGCACAGGGAGCAGCCCTTGCACAGCTCGGGATCGATGGTGTAGCGCAGCAGGGACTTGCAGTGCCCGGCGGGGCAGCGCTTCTCGTAGATGTGCGCTTCGTATTCGTCGCGGAAATACCTCAGGGTGGACAGCACGGGGTTGGGAGCGGTCTGGCCCAGGCCGCACAGAGCGGTGGCCTTGATGTTCTTGGCCAGGGTCTCCAGCTTTTCGATGTCGCCGTCCTCACCCTTGCCTTCCACGATGCGCTCGAGGATCTCCAGCATGCGCCTGGTGCCGATACGGCAGGGCGGGCACTTGCCGCAGCTCTCGTCCACGGTGAAGTCGAGGAAGAACCTGGCGATATCCACCATGCAGTTGTCCTCGTCCATAACGATCATACCGCCGGAACCCATCATGGAGCCGATGGCGATCAGGGAATCATAGTCGATGGAAACGTCCAGGCAGGAAGCCGGGATGCAGCCGCCGGAAGGACCGCCGGTCTGGGCAGCCTTGAACTTCTTGCCGTTGGGGATGCCGCCGCCGATGTCGTAGATGATCTCGCGCAGGGTGGTGCCCATGGGGATCTCGACCAGGCCGGTGTTCTTGATCTTGCCGCCCAGGGCGAACACCTTGGTGCCCTTGGACTTTTCGGTGCCCATGGAGGCGAACCAGTCGGCGCCCTTTAGGATGATCTGCGCAACGTTGGCGTAGGTTTCCACGTTGTTGAGGATCGTGGGTTTCTCAAACAGACCCTTGTTGGCCGGGAACGGCGGACGAGGACGCGGCTCGCCGCGCTTGCCCTCGATGGAGTTCATCAGAGCGGTTTCCTCGCCGCAGACGAACGCGCCGGCGCCCAGGCGGATGTCCAGGTCAAAGCTGAAATCGGTGCCGAAGATGTTCTTGCCCAGCAGGCCGTATTCGCGAGCCTGTCCGATGGCGATCTGCAGGCGCTTGACGGCGATGGGATACTCGGCGCGGACGTAGATGTAACCCTGGTCGGAACCGATGGCGTAGGCAGCGATGGCCATGGCCTCGATCACGGCGTGGGGGTCGCCCTCCAGCACGGAGCGGTCCATGAACGCGCCGGGGTCGCCCTCGTCGGCGTTACAGCAAACATACTTCTTGTCGCCAACGGCGTTCTTTGCGAACTGCCACTTGGTGCCGGTGGGGAAACCGGCGCCGCCGCGGCCGCGCAGGCCGGAGGCCTTGATCACATCGATAACTTCCTGGGGAGTCATCTCGGTCAGGGCCTTGCCCAGCGCCCTGTAACCGTCGTAGGCAATATATTCGTCGATCTTTTCGGGATCGATCACGCCGCAGTTGCGCAGGGCAACGCGCTTTTGCTTCTTATAGAAATCAACCTCGTCCAGAGACTTGATGCCGACGGGGTTTGCCTGCTCGGACGGATCGTACAGCAGACTGCGCACGATACGACCCTTGAGCAGATGCTCGTTGACGATCTCTTCGACGTTCTCGGGCTTGATGCGGGAATAGAACGCGCCTTCGGGATAAACGATGACGACAGGGCCCATCTCACACAGGCCGAAGCAGCCGGTGCGGACCACTTTGACTTCCTTATCCAGACCGACCTTGGCAATGTTCTCCTCAAAGAGGCGAATCAGCTCGGCCGAGCCGGAGGAAGAGCAGCCTGTGCCGCCGCAAACCAGAACATGCGAGCGAAACAAATCCATGTTCGAATTCCTCCTAATCACTTGTGTTTGTTTCTTTCAAGGAATGGATTACTTCTTGACGCTGCCGATGGTGTACTCGGTCACGACCTGGCCGTTGACGATGTGCTCGTTGACGACCTTGGCGGCCTTTTCGGCGGTCATCTTCACATAGGTGACCTTTTCCTGACCGGGCATATACACCTCGACCAGAGGCTCATACTCGCACATGCCGATGCAGCCGGTCTGGGACACGCTTACATCCGACAGGTTGCGCATTTTGACTTCTTCCACAAACTTCATCAGCACAGGGCGTGCGCCGGCAGCGATGCCGCAGGTAGCCATGCCGACCACGATGCGGGTGTTCTGACGGTCGTTGCGAACGGTGACCTGATCCAGCGTCCTTTGACGGATGGCGGCCAATTCTTCAAGGGATTTCATATCTTACATACCTCCATGCAATGATTCAATGCCTTCGACCAAGTTTTCGTGCATCCACGCGATCACATCCGGCAGGTCCAGCGGCACTTCCGGCCCCAGTATCTGCCGAATCTGGCGCGTATCAAAGGAATATGCCTGCCCGTCCACCGTCACATCCAGCGCCACGTCCATCTCGGGGTTTGCCTGCACCAGTAAAAGCACGGTGCCGGCAAGGTCGCCCATGGGCATGCGATCGATGCTGGAAAGCACGAACGTTGCCTCTACCAGGGTGCCTACGCCTTTTTCACTTTCCAGGCGGAAGCTGCCCCCGGTCTGGATGGCGTTTTCGCGGAACATCGGGATGCCAAGCCCCACCTTGCGGGTGGTCCTGGTGGTGGTGAAGGGCGATTCGACTCGGCGGGCGAATTCCTCGTCCATGCCGCAGCCATCGTCCTTTAGGGAGATGAGCAGGGTATCTTTCCCGCTATCCTCCTCCACCCGGATCGTAATCAGCTTGGCGCCGGCCTTCACGCAGTTTTGCGCCAGGTCCATAATGTGCAGCGAGAGCTCACGCATATCTTTTTCCTTTTATCTTATCTTGCATCCAGGCTGCGTTAAAGCGCCGCCCGCATCAATACTTGGCCAGGATGCCCTCGACCTCATCGGCCTTCAGACGTCCGTAAACCTCGTCGCCGACCATCATGACAGGCGCAAGGCCGCAGGCGCCCAGGCAGCGGGTGGCGTTCAGGGTGAACTTGCCGTCGCTGGTGGTCTTTCCCACGGGAACATTCAAAACCTGGGTTAGCTTGTCCAGAATCGCCTGCGAGCCCTTGACATAGCAGGCAGTGCCCAGGCATACGCCGATCACATGCTCGCCCTGCGGCTCCAGAACAAACTGAGCGTAGAAGGTGGCAACGCCGTACACTTCGCTGAGGGTGATACCCATTTCGTCAGCGATGAACTGCTGCACTTCGATGGGAAGATAGCCGAATATCTCCTGGGCGGACTGCATGATGGGCATGAGCGCACCCTGGGTATCCTTCTTCTCGTCGATAACGGCTTGCAGCTTGTCAAACTTTTCCTTGTCTTTACCGAAGCGGTCAATAGACATGGACTTTCGACCCCCTTTTGATAATCTTACATCTATGGTTTGGGCACCATACAACTCCTTAATCTTATCATACTTGTGTAGGTTTTGCACCTATCATTCTTCAATTTTTTTGTACTTTTCATTGGAAATTTGTTAAAAGTTTAACAACTTTTCCAGCACCTGTTCTTTCGCGACTGTTTCCTATATTTATGCGCGGCAACAACGAGCCATGCTTTCGTTTCTTCGGCTGCTTCTGCATGCGCTTTTCACACAAAAAAGGAGCCGCCCTTGTTCCAGGCAGTTCCTTTTTATATTTGACTTATAAGTCTTATCCTTCCGGCGGTGCGGGAACGGTTTCGTCCAGCGTGCCCACCGTCGTGCCGAAGGCGGTCTGCACTTCCTGTGTTGCCTGCAGCATGCGCGTCCTGGCCTCCGGAGCCAGGTTCTCGTAGCGCTTTTCCCTAAACTCATGCACGGGCAGTATCTCAAAATGATACTTGCCGACGATGGAGTAGCGCAGGATCCAACTGGGCGTATAGCGCACGGATTCAATAGCGGTCTTGCCGCTGTCGAAGTCCTTCATCAGCGTAAAGCTGAGCACAGCGGAAGCGTCGCGGCCGCCCGTACGCACCTGGGTCAGGAAGTTGCCCAGCGAGTAAGCGACCAGCGTTTTGCGGCCGTCCTGCGCCTGGATCTCCTCCAGGGGCTGCAGCTGCTTGTTTGCGCCCAGGATCACATCCACGCCGGCGTCCGCCAGCTTCTGGGCCCACTGCTTCTGTGCATCCGTGACCTCGCTTGCCTTGTCGTCGCCCCAGTGCACCATGGCGATGACAAAGTCCACGCCCTTTTCTTCGGCGCGGATGGCGTCCATATCGGCTTTCAGCGCGGCGTCCTCCAGATACTTGACCACATCCGCGGCGCCGTCGGGGGTTTGCAGCGTCTTTTCGGTGTAAGAAAGCAGCGCAACCCGCAGGTCCTGTCCTTCCAGGATCAGCGGCTTTGCATAGTCCGCGCTGCTGGCGTATACGCCGCAGGCTTCCAGGCCCATGTCCTTGACCAGGCCCGCTGTCTCCATGGCACCTTCTACGCCGCCGTCCAGGCTATGCTCGCAGGCAAGGGACAGTGCGTCAAAGCCGACAGCCTTCAATGCATCCAATAACTGCACCGGCGCGGCGCTTTCGCCGTACTTACCGTCGTCAGCGATGGCGCTGCCGATGTTGGCCAGCGTGTAGTCCTGCATCTCAAGGTAGGGCTGCATGCGCTTGAACATTTCCGTGTAGTCATAACCATTGCCGGTCTTGGCTGCCTTAAGCATGAACTCTCCGGAGACGATGTCGCCCACCGCACCGAAGGTCATGCGCCTTTGTCCCGTCAGGGGCGGCGGCGTGGGCGTGGCCGGCGTCGCGGTCGGCGTTGTCTGCGGGGCAGGGCTATTGGTCTTTGCCGGCGCCGGCGTGGCCGCCGCAGGGGACTCCTGCGGCGCGGGTGATGCTTCCTCGTCCGGCAGCTTCACGTTCACTTCTTCCGGTGCTAAGCTCTGCGGCTTGGCGCCTTCGGGTCCTCGCAATCCCTCGCTCAGAAAATACGTACTCAGGCCGATGACGAACAGGGCCAGCACCGTCAGGATGATGCGTGTCCAGTTCGGCTGCGGTTTCTTGGTTTTACGTCTTGTATATAGCATTCGACACACCTTTCCCAGCGGACGTCAGCCGCCGCAATGATGTGATGATTTGCGTATCCCTCTGGCGGAATCCTCCCGAAAAGCCTTGCTTTTGCGCAGATTTCCCCCAGAATATTATAGAAATTATAGCATAAACAGGGCCCCTCTGCAATTGGTCCATGCTGCAGCGGGGCCTTGGGTTGTGTTTCTATTTTGTTTAAGTTGTCATTTGCGGCCGTAAATCTGACCCAGGTTTCGTTCGTAGGCGTCCGAGGTCATGTTCGAGGTCAGATATTCAACAAAAAGCTGCCCCTTCTGCTCGTTTTCCTCCTCGGCCAGCGAGCGTCCCGCGGGACGGACCTCCTCGCACAGGAGCTGCCAGAGCTGCTGGGCGGCCGTCTGCCCCTCAAAGCGCATCTGCGGACGGGGCGCGATCCACCCCTCGCCGCGCAGCGTCTCCTCATCGGCAAGAGCATCCGCAAAGGAAAACAGCGCGTCCTGCGCATATTCGCTTTGGCAGCTGGCCGAAACGGCGATGGAAGCAGGGCGGCTGTTGAGGCTCTGCGCCTGCTGCGCGTCCTGCGTGCCCGGGAAAGCCATCAGTTTTGCTTCAAAGCCCAGATCCTCGTTTTCCAGCTTCAGCGCCTGCCCTGCCGTGCAGAACAGGAAGGGCGAATTGCCGGTACGGAACAGCGTCAGGGCCTTTTCGTCCGTCCTGGTGAAGAAGTTGCTGCCGAAGTAGCCTGCCTGCGCCCACTCCTTGGCCTTGGCCGCTCCGCGGGCGACCGCGCCGCTCCAGGCCTTGGTATCGTCCCGTGCACAGTTCTCGCGCAGCAGAAAGCCGTCCGTAATACAGCCGCTCAGGCGGATGAGCTGTCCGCCGTTGGGCCTGCTGGACACGGCCAGCGGGGTGCCGACGCCTGCCTGCTTTAGGACAGACAGGCATTTTTGCAGCTGGATCATGTCCTTTGGCAATTCCAGCTGGTTTTCCTTGAGCAGATCCAGGTTCGCCAGCAGCACCACGCTGTCCTCAAACAGCACCAGCGCCCGCGGCTCTTCTTCCTCCGGCAGATAAATGCCCATCGCTTCGTTTTCAAAGAGGGGGTCTCCCCGCAGCGTTTTTCCGCCGTCCAGCTGCAAAAAGCTCTCCATCAGCGGGGCGGGGGCGGCAAACAGGTCCGCCATATCGTCCGAAGCCACAGCCGCACGTACGTAAACTTCGGCCCGATCCGGCTCTATATCCGCAATGCGCAGGACATATCCCTGGGCCGTTTCGTTGACACTGTCGGCCAAAAGCTGAAATTGCCCTTCGTATTGCGGCCAAACGTGCAGAAGCAAAAGCTCCGTCTGATCCTCCGTTTCCTCGCCGATCTCGGGCGGAAAGTCCAGATCCACGGCTGTTTGTGCGGCGGTGCAGCCGATCAAAAGGGCGGCAAACGCCAATATCCAAAGCAGCTTTATCCGTTTCAGCAAAGGCGTTCCCCCCTTCTTTGCAGCGTTTGCTTTTCATAGTAAAATGCGCCGACCCTTTGATCGGCGCAACTATATTTTAGTGACAGACCAGAGCCCCTGTCAATGGCGGCAGGGGCCCTTGCGATCATATTTAAACTATTCTTGACATAACAACGCTCTTGTAAAAAAACAACGAACCGCTCAGTCGTCCCTGCGCAGGTGCACGTCCAGCTGGTTGAAGGGGATATGGATGCCGTTTTGCTCAAAGGCCTGTTTGACCTCCTCCAGTAGGTCAAAATTGAGCGGCCACAGATCCTCGGCTTTGGTCCAGACGCGCAGGGTGATCTTTATCGCGCTGTCGTCCAGGGCCGTCATGCGCACAAAGGGCTCGGCCGGCTCGCTCAGCACCCGCTCTTTATGTTCCTCCAGCTTTTGCTTGATGATGGAAATGGCGCGCTGCACGTCGTCACCATAGGCAATGGAAAACACCATATCCAGCCTGCGCAGCTTTTCGCGGGAAAGGTTGACGATCTTACTGGAAACCACGGTGCTGTTGGATAGGGTGATGTGGCGGTTGTCAAAGGTCTTGATCGTGGTGTACATAAGGCCGATCTCCATCACGGTGCCAAGGTTGCCGTCTAATTCCACCACCTCGCCCACCTTGATGTTGCCGTTGATGAGGATGAGCATGCCCGCCGCCAGGGAGGAAAGCGAGTCCTTCAGCGCCAGGCCGATGGCAACGCCCGCCGCGCCGATGGCCGTGATCAGCGAGGTGGTGGGGATGCCCAGTACCTGCATAACGACGATAGCCAGCAGTGCATAGGCCGCAATCCTGATCGCGGAAAGCAGTATGGTGTGCATCGTTACGTGCAGACGGCTCTTGGCAAGGCCCTTGCGCGTGATCCCAAGCAGCAGTCGGATGAGCAAAACGCCCACGCCAAGAATCACCAGCGCGGAGAGCACCGTCCAAAGAACTGGCAGCGCCTTGGGCCAGAACGAAACGAAATACTCTTTGATGGCAGCGCCCATGCAGGCAGTCCCCCTTCGTGTAAAGCGTTATAAATTCCATCAACAAAATACCGCCAAGCGGCCCTGCCTGTCAAGGTTCTGCGTCCCGGCTGGGCCGCACATCGTTTGTTTTTTGCGGCGGTTCTTTGGTTAGCTTTGGCAAAACAATGGCTTGCTATACAAAATGACGCAGGCTATAATAGGATTGGTTTTATATCTGAATCACAGGAGGAATCCGTATGTCCAACATGCCGCAGGTCAGCAACGACAAGCTTATGGGTATCCTTTCCTACATCAGCGTTCTTGTGCTGATCCCCATCCTGACCAAGCCGAGTTCCGACTTTGTGCGCTTCCACGCCAACCAGGGCTTGGTGCTTCTGATCATCGAGCTTGCCTCCATCGTCGTGTCCCTTATTCCCATCATCGGCCTGATCAGCGTCCTCATCAACATCGGCACGCTGGTCCTTTCCGTGATCGGCATCCTCAACGTCTGCAACGACCAGATGAAGCCGCTGCCCGTCATCGGCGGCATCCAGCTTCTCAAATAAACACGTCAAAGACAAACCCGGGCCGGGGCGCAACGCCTGCTTGCCCGGTTTTGTTTCCTTGTAAAAATCTGTGGAGGAACCATTCTATGACACTTCCGAAAAAGAATTCCCGTCCCTTTGATCTGATGGGCTACGGCGAGGTGATGCTCCGCCTCACGCCGCCGGCCAAGAACCGCATCGCCACCTCCGAATCCTTCGAAAAAACCGCCGGCGGTTCGGAGCTCAACGTCTGCTGCGGCGCCTCCGCCCTGGGCCTGCGCTCGGGCATTTTGACCGCGCTGCCGGACAATGCCCTGGGCCAGTTCGTCAAAAACCGCATCCGCTTTGCCGGCGTGAGCGACGACCATCTGCTGCTTTCCGCAGACCCCACGGCCAAGCTCGGCGTATACTACTATGAAATGGGCGCTTATCCGCGCAAATCCTCTGTGCTGTACGACCGCGCGGGTTCCTGCTTTACGAAAATGGAGCTCAAGGACATTCCCGGCGTGCCCTTTGACAAGACGCGCGCCTTCCATGTCAGCGGCATCTCTCTCGCCCTGGGCGAGATTCCCAAGCGCACGGCGCTGGAACTCATCCGCCGCTTCAAGGCGGAAGGCTCCGTCATCTCCTTCGACGTCAACTACCGCGCCGCGCTGTGGAGCGAGGAAGAAGCCTACGCTGTGGTGCACGAGATTTTGCCTTTGGTGGATATCCTTTTCGTTTCCGAGGAAACCTCCCGCCGCATGATGCGCCGCAGCGGCACGGTGGAGCAGATCGCCCGCAGCTATCACGAGGACTTCGGCTGCTCCTATGTGGCCATGACCATGCGCCAGGTATCCTCCCCCACCCGCCACAATTGGGACTCCATCATCTATGACGCCGGATCGAACGCCTATTACCGCGAAGACCCCTACGAAAACATCGAGGTCGTGGACCGCATCGGCAGCGGCGACGCCTATCTTTCCGGCGTTTTGTCCGCCCTGCTGCTGGAACTTGGGCCGGAACAGGCGCTCAAGGCCGGCAACGCCATGGCCGCCATCAAGAACACGGTCATCGGCGATATCCCCGTCAGCGACTGGAAGGAGATCCGCGCCACCATCGCCGCCCACGAGGGCAAACAGACAAGCGAGATGAACAGATAAGCCATGAACAAGCTAAGCCATATCCGCTACATCGTTTTCGATCTGGACGGCACCCTGCTCGATACCCTGTACGATCTTGCCGACAGCGTGAACTTCGCCCTGGAAAAGAACGGCTATCCTGTCCGCAGCTACAACGAGATACGCCTGCGTATCGGCAACGGCGTGCGCAACCTCGTCTCCCGTTCCCTGCCGCAGGAGGCGCCGGAGGAAGCCGTGGACAAGGCCCTGGCCGACTTCCGTGCGCACTATGCGCAAAATCTCGACAACAAAACGCGCCCCTATGGAGAGATCCCCGCCCTTTTGCAGGCCTTGTCCGAACGCGGCATCCAGATGGCCGTCAACTCCAACAAGTACGATAAAGCCGTAAAACACCTGCGCGACCGCTTTTTATCCCCCGCGGTCACCGTAGCCGTGGGTGAACTGGAAGGCGTGCCCAAGAAGCCCGCGCCGGACAGCGTCCTGTATACCATGGAGCTGATGGGCGCGGACAGGGAGCACACGCTGTACGTAGGCGATTCCGAGGTGGACGTCATGACCGCGCAAAACGCCGGGTTGTCCTTTGTCGGCTGTGCCTGGGGCCTGCGCGGCGCCGAGGCCTTGCGCGAAGCCGGTGCCGAGATCGTGCTGGATTCTCCTCTGGAGCTGCTCGATGTGCTTTAGATGCACACCTTATAAGATCAAAAAATGCCCCAGCCATTTTCGGCGGGGGCATTTTTGTATGCGTATTGTATTTGCTTTACTCTTCCTCTTCTTCCTCGGGAAGCTCGGCGTTGTGATAGACCTCGTTCACATCGTCGGAATCATCCAGCAGATCGAGGATCTTGAGCAGGTTTTCCAGGTCCTCGCCCTGGGGCGCAACGGTGTTCTGGGGGATGTTGTCGATCTCGGCAGAGGCCAGGGTATACTTCTGCTCCAGCGTCTCGCGCACGACGGACAGATCATTGGGCTCGGTAACGATCTCGAACACCTCGTCGCCGGCCGTCATGTCCTGCGCACCGGCGTCCAGAGCGTCCATCATGACCTCGTCCTCGTCCAGATCGCCCTTTTCGATGATGATGACGCCGCGGCGGTCGAACATCCAGCTGACGCAGCCGGTAGCGCCCAGGGAGCCGCCAAACTTTTCGAAAGCGTGGCGCACGTCGCTGGCCGTCCTGTTGCGGTTGTCGGTGATGCACTCGACGATGATGGCGGTGCCGGAGGGGCCGTAGCCCTCGTAGCTGATCTCCACATAGTTGGCGCCTTCGCCTTCGCCGGCGGCCTTCTTGATGGAGCGCTGGATGTTATCGTTGGGCATATTGCTGGCCTTGGCCTTGGCGATCACGTCGCGCAGCTTGCCGTTGGAAACGGGGTCGGGCCCGCCGTCGCGCACGGCGATGGCGATCTCGCGGCCGATCTTGGTGAAAATCTTACCTCTGGCGGCGTCCGCCTTACCTTTTTTATGCTTGATGTTTGCCCATTTGGAATGACCGGACATATTTCTCCCTCCCGGATGACTATTAACCAATTCAGTATACCACAGAAACGGTCAAAACGTAAAGCACGGATTGCAAATTGACGCCTATTGTCCTGCAAAAAACAGCCTGCAGGCTCTAGGCAAGGCGCAAATACGGCGGCCGCCCGATTTTACGGATTGCATCTCTGGCAGGGCTTGTATCCCTTTTCTATGGCCTCCTGCCTGTCGCCGTCAAAATAGATCTTGTTGGATTCGTTCATCCTATCGACGCTGGAACAATCCGGATAATGGAACACGCCGGTGTTCTTGTTGAGGATATAGCTCGCACCAGAGGAGCGGCTCTGGCTATCGGACGGCTCCTCCTCCGCTTCCGGCATCGGTTTTTCGGTGGATGCAGGCTCTTGCGTGGGTGCTTCCGTCGGTTTGGGCGTAGGCGCAGCATCCTCGGTTGCTTTGGGCGTTGGCGTCGGTTTTTCCGTCGGCTCCGGCGTGAGGTCTGCGGCCTCGGCTTCTTCCTCCTCCGGGTCCGGCAGGGCTTTGTCGTCCATGGGGTCCTCCGCCGATTCCAACGCAAAGGGAACGACATCGTCCACCTGTTCTTCCATTGCGGTGGAAGCCTCTTCTTCCAGCACGCCCGCCAAAGCGGAACTTATCGTTTTCTCTTCCTGTTTTTCAGGCGAAACGGCGATGATCTCATACTCCGGTTCCAACGAGCAGGCGGAAAACAGGGCTGCCAGGCTGCAGAGCAGCAACAGGCAGGCGAGTATGCGTTTGCGTTTTTTCATACAGCGGCCTCCGTTCAAGCAGCAGAACTTACAGTCTGTATTTTATTCAGTTTAATAAATCGTGTCAACAATGCCGGTATAATAACGATTCTATTCATATAAACACTGCCGCAGCATCCCGAACAAATCTCTTTTCTGTCTCGTTTACTATTCGCCCGCTTTCCCCGCCATATCGGGAATGAGGTTGAGCATATCGTCCACGCGCTCCACGTTCACGAAGGATTCGGGCACCCTGCCCACGATGATCGTCTCGCTGATGGGCGCCAGGGTGATGACCTCTACCTCTTTCGCACCGGTGGGGATCACGATCCGCACACGGGCGGAAAGGCGCATGTAGATCCTGTGCCGCGTCTGGTTGATGCCGGCGGAGGCAAACTCCGTCAGGTATTCCGATGCGACTGAACCCACAGGCACGACCCGCACCAGCACGTTCGGCCCCCGCCCCGCCAGCAGCGCGTTGCCGGTGACGGAGCCAAGGGAAAGGCGGATTGGCTGCAGCTCGATATCGGCGATGTATTGCTGGGCGGCCAGCGCCGTGGCGGTGGCCAGCCGGTTCATGGCGGCGGAATTGGCCTTGAGCATGGTGACCTCGCCCTGCGCATCCAGATAGGGCTGCACAAGCTGCTCGTACTGCACGTCCTGTATGCTTTGCTGCACGGCGGTGTTGATCGCGGAAAGGGCGATGGCCCGCACGCGCGCTTCGGCCATGGAGAGCAGCACCGGCCGCACGTTTCTTTCCGTCAGCACGGCAAAAAAGGCGAAAAGGAGCAACACGGCGCCAAGGCCCCAAAGCCATTTGGCTTTCTTCGTCCGCCGGCTTTCTTTTTTCATGGTTTCCCCTCCCTGTTACAAATTGGTTTATATGCCCTGTTTGCAGGGAAGATGTGCCTTTATGTAGAAATAAATAGGTTGTATGTCGCGCTTGCGCGGCCAGCGTTCAAAGACAATCGGAGGCCGACATGTCACAAAACAAACGCAAGAAAAAAAAGTTCAGCCTGTTTCGTCCCCGCGAAAAGCAGCCAAACTTTGTCCTTTCCGTGGCAGTGCAGAGTGTCTGCATCGTTCTGGTGATCTGCCTGGTTTTGGCTTCCTGCGGGTTTGGCCTTGTCATCGGCATTGCCAAGGGCTATTACGATACCGTTCCCAATCTTGATCTCAGCCAGATGGAAGCCCAAGATTTGACCAGCTTTATCTATGACATGAACGGCGACCTGATCACCGACTACAAGGGCAGCGAGAACCGCATCTGGGCCAGCTTCGACGAGATACCAAAGCAGTTGTACATGGCCTTTGTTTCCGTAGAGGATTCGCGCTTTTTCACCCACAACGGCATTGACATCAAGCGTATCGTGGGCGCCTTTGTCTCTAACCTGCGCAACGAATCCGTTCAGGGCGGCTCCACCATCACCCAGCAGCTGATCAAGACGCGCCTGCTCACCTTCGAACAATCCTACAAGCGCAAGATACAGGAAGCCTACATGGCCATGGAGCTGGAAAAGACCACCTCCAAGGAACAGATACTGGAATGGTACCTGAACACCATCCCCCTGGGCGAATCCAACTACGGCATCAAGGCAGCGGCCAAGGATTACTTCAACAAGGACCTGAGCCAGCTTTCCCTGCGCGAGTGCGCAACGCTTGCCGGCATCGCCCGCAACCCCACGCGCTACAACCCAAGGCGCAATTATTACGGCGCGGGCAGCGTGCAGAACACGGTGGACCGCACCAACTACGTCCTGCGCACCATGTATGAGAACAACGCCATCACCAAGGAAGAATACGAGGCCGCCCTGCGCGAGCCCCTGCATGTGGTGGAAAAGTCCGCCGTCAACGAGCTGTACGAAATGCCCGCGGCTGTTGAAACCGTGCTGGCCGACGCCACAACTTCGCTGCTGAAGCTGCGCGGGCTGGACGATACGGCCGCCAACCGCAAGATCATCCGCAACGAGATCCAGACCGGCGGCTACCACATCTATTCCACCATCGACCCCGTGGTGCAGAACATCGTCGAACAGACCGTGTACAACTGGGAATACTATCCCGATCTTATGGATAATTCCAAAGCCATCGTGCGCACGCAGAACGCCGACGGCACCATTGTGGAAACCATCCAGCCCCAGGCGGCGGTCACCATCATCGACCACACCACGGGCGAACTGCGCGGCATCGTGGGTTCCCGCACGCCGCCCACCCAATTCCTGGAGCTGAACCGTGCGCGCACCTCCACCATGCCCGTGGGCTCCTCCATCAAGCCCATCGCCGTCTACGGTCCGGCGCTGGATCTTGGCTATTCGCCGGCCACCGTGGTTTCCAACATGCCCCTTGCTATCGAGGGCTGGAACACGGCCAAGGGCTATCCGTCCAACTCCTCCAGCTCCAGCTACCGCGGCAGGCTTACCCTGCGCAAGGGCATGCAGGTATCGCTCAACATTGTGGCCGCCAATACGCTGATGACGCTGGTTGGCATCGATAACTCTGTGCAGTACCTAAAGGCCCTGGGCATCGAGGACAGCATGATCAACGCTGACGGCGCGGGCCTGGCCCTGGGCTCCTCCGGTATCCCCACCCTGCAGATGGCCGCGGCCTTTGCCGCCATCGCCCACAAGGGCGTGTACCAGGCGCCCATCTCCTTCACCAGGATCACCGATGCAGAGGGCAATATCGTCCTTGACCGCAAGGCCCAGCAGCAAAGTGAGGCCCGCCAGGCTTTAAAGCCCGGCACAGCCTGGATGCTGGTGGATATGCTCAAGGACGCCGTGCGCTCCGGCACCGGCACCGCCGCCCGCATCGACGGGATGACCGTAGGCGGCAAAACAGGTACGCATTCCGATTACAAATCCGTATTCTTCACGGGCATCACGCCCTACTATGCCGGTGCGGTCTGGGTCGGACACGACCACTTCGAGTCCCTGTACAAGGGCGCCACGGGCGGTAAGGACGCCGCGCCGCTGTGGAAGGCCATCATGGAGCAGATCCACACCACCTACGAATTGGAAGACAAGGAGATCATCGAGGACGATCCCGCGGACCTGGGCCTGGTGCGCGCCACCGTCTGTTCCCTTTCCGGCCTGCTGGCAACCGACGCCTGCAAGCTGGACGGCGACTTCAAGCCCGTTACGGATTACTTCCACGAAGGGACTGTTCCCACCAAGTCCTGCAACCTGCACGCGGTGGAAACCATCTGTATAGACTCCGGTCTGCCGGCCGGGCCCTACTGCCCGCAGACCTCGCTTGCCACCAGCGCGGTGCAGCTGATCCCCACCGAGTGGGGCGCGGGGTATCTGGACCCCGACAAGTTCTACTCCCTCTTCCCCCACGGCATCCTCGTGGATAATCCCGACCTTTATGTCTCCGGCGTCGGCACGGGCGCGTTCGAAGACCCGCTCAATCCCAGCGGCCGCGCCACCTGCAACGTGCACACCTTCTTTACCTCCCTCTGGCCGTTCGGCACGGACGGTGGCTATGCCATCAATCCGATCACCGGCCTGCCCGAGGAACCGCAGCAGCTATACCCCAGCAACTGATCAAAACAGTTGTGATACTATAAAAGCGAGAGAAACGGCGCGTGCCACCTCTCTCGCTTTTTTGTGTTTGGATGGTTTATTCCGCCTTCTTCCGTTCAAAGATATCTTGCGATGGTTCTATCGCTCCAGATGTGGGCCTCCACATATCGCTCGGGACCGTAGCGGCCGTCCGCGTTCCACTCCTGTGGAGGGCCCTATTTTGCGATGATTTTCAGGATCTCCTCATAGGTGTACAGCTTTTTACGATATTCCCTGCCGCCGTTTACACGGGGGCTGAAGGTCGGACATACTGGGGAAAGACCAGCCGCCTGATAGTAATAATGATACAGGGCCATTTTGTCTTTCCTCTTCGTGGGCATCGTCTTTCAAGGCAGAGTACAGCACCGATTATCTCTACTGGCAAACGCCAAAACGCCGACGTTTCTGTCCGGCGCCCAGTTT
>JBNRMU010000033.1:0-7043 GCA_050309765.1 Christensenellales bacterium | reverse complement strand
ACAGCCCCGGGAACACCAGGCAGTTGTTCACCTGGTTGGGGTAGTCGCTGCGGCCCGTGCCCACGATGTAGGCCCCGCCGGCGTAGGCGTCCGCGGGCAGGATCTCCGGCGCGGGGTTGGCCATGGCAAGCACGATGGGCTTTTCCGCCATGGAAGAAACCATCTCGCTCGTCACCAGGTTCGGGGCGGAAACGCCGATGAACACATCCGCGCCCTTAAGGATGGAGGCAAGGGTGTTATCGTGGTCTTTGGGCGAGGCGTACACGCCGCCGTCCAGCAATTCTTTGATCAGGAAGTTATAGTTATCGTATTTTTCGCGGCAGACCACGCCGTTGATGTCGTAGGCATAGATGGTGCCAAGGCCCAGGCGCTTTAAGTGCCTGGCGATGCTGGAGCCGGCCGCGCCCGTGCCGGAGATGACGGCCCGCATATCCGACAGCCTGCGGCCTGTCAGGCGCTCGACGTTGAGCAGTACCGCGCCCACGATCACGGCGGTGCCGTGCTGGTCGTCGTGAAAGACGGGAATGTCAAGCTCCTCGATCAAGCGGCGCTCGATCGTAACGCAGCGCGGGGCGGAGATGTCCTCTAAGTTGATGGCGCCAAAGCTCGGGGCGATCAGCTTGACCGCGCGGATGATCTCCTCGGTGTCCTGGGTGTCCAGGCAGATGGGGAAGGAGTCCACGCCCGCCAGTTCTTTCAGCAGGATGGACTTGCCCTCCATCACCGGCAGGCCCGCCAGGGGGCCGATGTTGCCAAGGCCCAGCACCGCCGAGCCGTCCGTCACCACGGCCACCATATTGCCCTTGGCCGTGTAGGTGTAGGCGAGGGAGGGGTCCTTTTCGATCTCCAGGCAGGGATAGGCAACGCCCGGCGTGTAGGCGAGGGAAAGGTCGTCCGCCGTTTTGACCGGCACCTTCGATACGGTGGAAAGCTTGCCCCTGTTGTCCGCGTGCAGCTTCAGGGCCAGCGCTTTTTGCTGTTCTTTGTCCATGGAATCGGCGCTCCTTTTCTGTGTAATAAACGGGTGCACCTGCCGGTCTTTGGCGGGTGCACCTTTCAGCGGATCGTTTTTGATTAATCGTGCTTGGGATAGATGACCACGCGGCGGTTGGGCTCCTGGCCCTCGGAATGGGTCACCACCTGGTCGTTGCCCTGCAGGGCGGAATGCATGATGCGGCGCTCGTAGGGGTTCATGGGCTCCATGGCCATGCGCCTGCCGCTGCGGGCCACCTTCTGGGCCATGCGGTTGGCGAGGGAAACCAGCGTCTGCTCGCGCTTTGCGCGGTAGTTTTCAGCGTCCAGGGTCACGCGGATGTAGTCCTGGCGGCCCTTGTTCACGTTCAGCGAGCACAGGTACTGCAGCGCGTCCAGCGTCTCGCCCCTGTGGCCGATCAAAATGCCCTGGTTTTCGCCGGTCAGGTTCACGCGCAGGGCGTCCTCTTCCATCTCGGTCTCCACGGTGATGTCCAGGCCGATGAGCTTCGTTACCTCGGATAAGAAGCTTTCCGCGCGCAGGGCGGGGCTGTCCTTTTCGGTCAGGCGCAGCTTCATCGGGCGGGAGCCCAGGCCAAGGAAGCCCTTGGAGCCCTCGTCGATGACCTCGTATTCCACCTGGGAAAGCTCCAGGCCCATCTGATTGAGGCCTTCGGACAGGGCTTCGTCCAGGGTCTTGCCGGTTATTTCAAGCTGTTTCATGCTCTATCTCCTCCTTCGGGGGCGCTGAGGGCCTTTTTGCGGTCCCTGCTGTCAAAGATGAAGTTCAGAATATAATGCTGGGCGATGGCGTACAGGTTGGAGGTCACCCAGTACAGGGCAAAGGCCGCGTTGTACTGCCAGCAGAAGAACACGCTCATCAGCGGGAAGAGATACTGCATCATCTTGCCGGTGTTGGGCTTGCCGTTCTGGGACGATGCCTGCGGCTGCGCGGGCGTTAAATACTTGGACTGGAAAAGCTGCGATGCGCCCGCGATGATGGGCAGCAGCGCCCAGCCGTTGGCAACGCCGGTGTTGTAGGTATCGATCACCGGCTGCATGACGGAGGCGTAGTTGGCCTTTAAAAGCTCGATGTTCTCGGCGGTAACGATCAGGTTGCCGGCGATGGGGCGCAGGTGCGCAAGGCTTTCCACCAGGGGGATCACCGGCGCGGTGATGTTGTCCGGCTGCCAGAAATTGCGGACCCAGAGGAAGCTCTCGGGCGTAAAGGCCTGGGCGCCGTTTTCGTACACGGTCAAAAACATCTGCACCATCTGCTCGTCCACGATGTGGCGCATCACGGAGAACATGGCGATCAAAACAGGAAACTGGATCAAAACCGGCAGGCAGCTGCTCATGGGGTTGACGCGCTCCTTTTTGTACAGCTCCATGGTTTTGACGTTTTTCTTCTCGGGGTCCTTTTCGTATTTGCGGTTGATCTCATCGATCTTGGGCTGCAGGGCGTTCATCCTGCGCATGGAGGAGCGCTGCTTGATGTCAAGGGGAAGCAGGATCAGCTTGACCACCAGGGTAAACAGGATGATGGTCAGCGGATAATTGCCCACCACGGAATAGATCAGATCGATGACATAGCGCAGGGGGGCGATGATAAAGCTCAAAGTTTCAGTCCTCCCGTTGTTTTGTAGCTTTCCCCACGGCCGGGGGAACGGGGTCGTAGCCGCCGGGATTGAAGGGGTTGCAGCGAAGAAGCCGCCACAGCGCAAGCGCACCGCCCTTCAGGGCGCCGTGCGTTTGGATGGCCTCAACGGCATAGGCCGAGCAGCTTGGGTAAAACCGGCAGCAGGGTTTTTTCAGCGGCGAAAGGTAGCGCCTGTACAGGTTCAGCAAAAAAAGCAGGGCGCGCTTCAGCATGGCTGCGTCCCTTCCTTTGCATCCAGCAGGCGGTGACGCCGCAGAAGCTGTTCCAGCGCGCGGCACAGGGTGTCATAATCGTCGTTTGCCGCCGCGCTGCGGGCCACGATCACATAATGGCCCGGTTTGAGCCTTTTTAAGAGCGGCCGTACGCACTCGCGAATCCTTCGCTTTACCCGGTTGCGCACATGGGCCTTGCCCACCTTTTTGCTGACCGAGATGCCGATCTTAAGCTCCGGCCGGCGCAGGTAAAGCAGCACCAGGTGCGGGTTGGCCTGGGCCTTGCCCCGCCGGTACACCGCCTGGAACTGGGCGTTTTTTTTAAGCGAAACTGTGCGTTCCAAATCTTTTGCTCCGTAAAAAGGCAGATGGATCGCCCACAGGCAAAACGCTTTGCGTGCGGGCGGAAAGAGAGGGTCTTTTGCGCCAAAAACGGCAAAGGCACCTGCCTTCGCCGTCCTGTTTGGCATTGCGGTACTGCTGCGCCGGGCGAAGAAGCCTCGTTTGGCGCATAGGGGGGACAGGCGCCGCAAAAACTGCATGCCCGCCCACCGGCAGAGGATAGGGCCGCCTAAAACGGGGTTTTAAGCGGACAGCCTCTTTCTGCCCTTGGCCCTGCGCGCCTTGAGCACGTTGCGTCCGGACTTGGTCTTCATGCGCTGACGGAAGCCGTGCACCTTAGAGCGCTGGCGCTTCTTGGGTTGGAAGGTCATCCACATGGAAAAATACACTCCTTTGTGCGTGATGCAAAAATAAACCGCTGTGCATACGAACAGCTATTCTATTATATGGAAAGCGGGGCGCCGTGTCAAGCCAAATCGCCGTTTGCACTGGGGATATTTCGCTCTTTTTGCCGCGGCGTTTTGGCAAAAAACCACGATATGCGTTTTGCTCCCACCCAGCCTTGTAACTCCAGGGGCTTTTTGGTATCATGGTTTCAACGAAAAAAACGGGGCCGGGGCGCCCGCCCCACCCGAGGATATGGCAAGCGCGCGCGTCTTTGCGCGCTTCTTTATCGCAAAGATAGACAAAAAGCCCGGATTTTGGGCAGATTTCTACGCTTCTTTGGCCGCGTATGGGGCGAAAAACGCCCATGTTTGCCCGGCTGCAAAGAGGCGCAGCGGCAGTTTGGTTCCGCGATACACACAGGCGGAGGCCTTTATGTGCAGCGCTGTCAACCGGACGGCGCGCAGAGCGCCGGGCGCGGCGCAAGTTTTTAGGAGGAAAACACGTGACGGAATTGCGAAGCAAAACGGACGCCGAAAGCCTGTGGACCTATGCCCTGCAGCTGATCCGCGCCGAGGTATCCGATATGGTGTTCGAAAACTGGTTCGGCGGCACCGAGGCCATCGGCATCGAGGACGACAAGCTCCTGGTCGCCGTCCGGGACAGCTTTCAGGAGCGCGCCCTGGAGGACCGCTATAAGACCTTGTGCGAGGCCGCCCTGCACCGCAGCTACGGCGGCAGCAACTTAAAGCTCAAGGTCGTGCCCGCGCAGCAGGCAAAGCCCAAGGCCGAATCCGCCCGCGAAAGCAAGGCCCAAAGCCCCATGCTCAACCCGCGCTATACCTTCGACAGCTTCGTGGTCGGCTCCTCCAACCGCTTTGCCCACGCGGCGGCCTATGCCGTGGCGCAGACGCCGGGCTCGGCGTATAACCCGCTGTTTTTGTACAGCGGCGTGGGCCTTGGCAAAACGCACCTGATGCACGCCGTGGGCCATGCCCTGCTGGCAAGGGACCCGCAGGCGCGCGTGCTGTACATCACCTCCGAAAACTTCGTAAACGAGCTGATCACCGCCATCCAGACCAACCGCACCACCGAATTTCGCAACCGCTTCCGCTCGGTGGACCTTTTGATGGTGGACGATATCCAGTTCATCGCCGGCAAGGAGAGCATGCAGGAGGAGTTTTTCCACACCTTCAACGCCTTGTATGAGTCCGGCAAGCAGATCATCTTATCCTCGGACAAGCAGCCCAAGGAGATCCCCACCCTGGAGGAGCGCCTGCGCTCGCGCTTTGAGTGGGGCCTGATCGCCGATATTGCCAAGCCCGACATCGAAACCCGCATCGCCATTTTGCGCCGCAAGGCCGAGCAGGAAAAGGTGTCCGTGCCCGAGGAGGTCAATCTGTTCATCGCCTCCAAGATCGAGTCCAACATCCGCGAGCTGGAGGGCTCCCTGAACCGCGTGCTTGCCAAGTCCCGCCTGGGCGGCCAGCCGCTGAGCCTGGAGCTTGCGCAGGAGGCCCTGTCCGAGATGCTCTCCATCAAGGACCCGCGCCGCATCACCATTGACCTGATCACCGCCGTGGTGGCCGATTATTACAACGTTTCCGTGGACGCCATCAAGTCCAAGAAGCGCAGCCGCGAGGTATCCGTGCCCAGGCAGACGGCCATGTACCTGTGCCGCGAGCTCAACGGCGCGTCGCTGCCCCGCATCGGCCAGGAGTTTGGCGGCCGCGACCACACCACGGTGATGCACGCCGTGGAAAAGCTGGAAAAGGACATTGCCGAGGACGAAGAGGTGCGCCTGACCATCGAGGATCTGAAAAAGCGCATCGTCGGCGCCTGAGATACACACACACCGCGCCCCGCGAATTGGGCATTTCCGCCGCCCGCACCGAAAGGAGAACCGTAAAACATGCGTTTGCTTTGTGAAAAAGAGGACCTGTACGCCGCCCTGCAGAACGTGAGCCGCGCCGTGTCGCAGCGCAGCCCCAACCCCATGTACGAAAACGTCTATTTGCAGGCGTTTTCCGGCGGCGTGCGCCTGGTGGGTACCGACCAGAGCCTGGGCATTGAGGCCACGCTCCCCGGCACCATCCAGGAGGAGGGCAGCGTGCTGCTGCCGGGACGCCTGTTTCCGGAGATCATCCGCAAGCTTCCCGACGGCGAGGTGACCATCGAAACGAACGACCGCTTCACCGCCACCATCCGCATGCCCAAGATCAAGACCACCCTGCAGGGCATGGACGCCTCCCTGTATCCCTCCCTTCCCGCCGTGACCGACGCCGTGGAGGCCTCCCTTTCGCAGGTGCTGCTCAAGGATATGATCCGCCAGACCGGCTTTGCCATCGCCCAGGACGCCACGCGCCCGATCCTGACCGGCTGCCTGTTCGAGGCCGAGGAGGACCGCGCGGCCATGGTGGCCCTGGACGGCTTCCGCCTGGCCCTGCGCCGCGGCAAGCTGGCCGAGGCCGTTTCCGAGCCCGTTTCCTGCGTGGTGTCCGGCCGCTACTGGGCCGAGATCGGCCGCATCCTTGACGACAACGACGAAAACGTCACCCTCACCATCGGCAAAAAGCACGTCTCCATGGAAAAGGACGGCTGCCGCGTGGTGGTCACCCGCCTGGACGGCGAATACATCAAGTACCGCCAGCTTTTGCCCGCGCAGTACCAGACCTCGGTCATGGTGGGCCGCGGCACCTTGCAGGAGGCCATCGACCGCGCCTCGCTCATGGCGCGCGAGGGCAGGAACAACCTGCTCAAGTTCTCCGTCACCAAGGAGCAGCTGACCATCACCTCCAATTCGGAGATGGGCGATGTGTTCGAGCAGATGGACGCCGCCACCCAGGGCCAGGATATCAACATCTCCTTCAACGTCAACTACATCAATGACGCCATCCGTTCCCTGACGGACGACGACGTTTGCCTGCGCTTTAACACCAGCATCTCCCCGGCCGTGATCGTGCCCAAGGAGGGCGATCAGTACCTGTACCTGGTGCTGCCCGTGCGCACCTTCCAGGGAGTATGAACATCACGCAAATAAGCCTGGACCGCTTCCGGAACTACGAAAAGGCCGCCATCGCGCCCTGCCCGGGCATCAATCTGATCCTGGGGCAGAACGCGCAGGGCAAGACCAGCCTTCTGGAGGCGGTCTTTCTGTGCTGTTTGGGCCGCTCGCACCGCACCCCGCGCGAACGGGAGATGATCTTATACGGCGCGGAGCACGCCGCCGTGCAGATCGACTTTGTGCGCGGCGGGGTCAGCCGCCGCATCCGCTACAACCTGCTGGCGGAAGGGCGGCACCGCGTGCTGCTCGACGGCGAGCCCGCCCAGCGCCTTGGCGATCTGATGGGCAGGCTCAACTGCGTTTTGTTTGCGCCGGAGCACCTTTCCATCGTCAAGGACGGGCCCCTGGAGCGGCGCAGGTTCCTGGACATGGAGCTTTCGCAGATCCACCCCGGGTATTTTTTCACCCT
>JBNRMU010000032.1:0-28664 GCA_050309765.1 Christensenellales bacterium | reverse complement strand
AAACAACAGCGTGCCCGGCCTGTTTTTAAGCGGGTGGGGCATGTTTTTTGCTTTTTTAAAGGGCCGGCTGCAGAGGGGCGGGCACGCTGTGCAGCAGGGCCTGCAGCTGGGCGGGGTCCCGCAGGTAGGCGCGGCAGCGCTCGGCCGGCAGGAGCAGAGGCATGCGGTGGTGACAGGGCTGCACGGAGGCGTTGGCCGCCGTGGTGAGGAGCGCCATCTGCGGCGGCGCATCCGGCGACGGGCCGGGCAGGAACACGCCGGCCAGGTACAGCGGCTGTGCCGTCGGCGGCGAGAAGCGGCAGCGCTGCTTCTTCGCTTCGCGCATCGTCCATTCAAAATAGGCCGCGGCGGGGATCAGGCAGCGGCCGCCGCCCAGCAGCGCGCGGCGAAAGCTGGGCTTTTCCAGCGCGGTTTCCGCGCGCAGATGGGTGAGCAGGCCCTGCTTTTGCCGAAACGTCACGCCCCAGCGCAGGGGCATGTGGCCGCCAGCGGTGTAGCTTGGGACGAGCTGGCCGGGAATGAGCGTCCGATCCGCCGGAAGCTCGTAGCCGTAGCGCCGCCGAAGCGTCGTGAGCAGGGCCTGCATGCTGAGGGATTCCCGGTCGTCCGGGAGCAGAAATTTGCCGCACATATGCCTTTCTCCTTATAGATCACGAATCGAAGCGGGAGGTATCCAGAAACCAGCGCCCGTCCTCGCAGAAAAGGTCCACCATGCGGCTGCGCACGCGGCAGGTGTAGCGCATGCCGCAGCCGCCCGCCTTCAGGCTGGCCGCGCGGCGCACGTCCAGCACGCGGTCGATGGGGATGCGGCGGGCATCCTTCCAGACGATGGCCGTTGGATGCGTGCCGCCCTCCGCATCCACCAGCAATTCAACGGCGATGTATTGCTTACAGTCCACGCTGCTTCACCTCCGCTGCCATGGAAGAATAGCCGCCCGGGTAGGCGACGTGGTCGTCCTTGGGATTGATGAGCCCCAGCGTCCGGTTGGAAAGCTGCGCGGCGCGCTGCACGGTGAAGTAGCCATAGCGTCGCCGCAGCTTGTCCACGGTCAGCTCCAGTTCCTCCCGGCGCAGGCGCTGCGTTTCAAGCGAGAACAGGTCCAGCTGCACGGCGCTGTCGCGCGGCAGAAGATCGCAGGCCCGAAGACCCACGGAGCGCAGGGGCCGTTCCCAGCGGCAATGGCGCAAAAACAGCTCCCAGCCGGCGCGGAACAGCTCCGTGGAAAGGCAGGTGGGGGAGGACAGGCGGCACTGGCGTTCCCACCAGTTGAGCTCGTTGTCGCGCAGGCTGATCTGCACCGTGCCAGCCCGAAAACCCGCCTCGCGCAGGCGCGCGCCCACGGATTCGGAAAGGGCCTGCAGGGTGACGCGAACTTCTTCGTTGCAGCAAAGGTCGTGGGGCGTGGTCGTGGAATTGCCCACGCTTTTGACGGGGTCGCGTTCGCCTGCGCGCGCTACGGGCGAGATATCCAGCCCGCCCGCAAAGCGGTGCAGCATTACGCCCGCCTTGCCAAGGACCGAGGAAAGGACCGCGGGGTCGGCCCCGGCCAGATCGCCGATGGTGAACAGGGCCAGATCGTACAGCTTGCGCTGCGTGGCGGGACCCACGTACAACAGGTCCCCCACGGGCAGGCGCCAAACGGTGGAGGGGTATTCCTCGGGCAGGAGCAGGGTGGTGGCGTCCGGCTTTTTCATGTCGCTGCCGAGCTTGGCGAAAACCTTGTTGTCCGCCACGCCCACGGAGGCGGTGATGCCCATCTCAAAGCGGATGTCGTCGCGGATGCGGTCGGCCAGGGCACGCCCGGCCGCAAGGCTGCCGCAATCGCTCAAATCCAGCCAGGCCTCGTCCAGACCGAAGGGCTCTATCCAGCCGGTGTAGCGCTTGTAAATGTCGCGCACGCCCTGGGCAAAGCGCAGGTACTGGGAAAAATGGGGCTCCACCAGCTGCAGGCCCGGGCATTTTTGCCGGGCCTCCCAAACAGCCTCGCCCGTGCGCACGCCCATGGCCTTGGCGGGGCCGTTCTTGGCCAGGACGATGCCGTGGCGCTTCTGCGGATCGCCGCACACGGCCAAGGGCCCGTCGCGTAGCTCGGGATGGAGCAGGCATTCTACGGAGGCATAAAAGTTGTTTAAGTCCGAATGCAGGATCACCCTTTGACGCGCAGCCACGTGCAGTCACCTCTTATAACGCATCGTTATGTTGCTATTATAGCGGACTTGATGGCCAAAAACAAGGGGTGTGCCCTGGTAAAATATACAAATTGTTGCGTACATTTGTTCGCATGGGCAAAAAAAAGCCCGGCTTCGGTTGGAAAGCCGGGCTGCGGGCGGCGCATCAGGCGCTCGCTTTTTTTGCTTTGGGACTTTGGGCGATTTCGCCCGCGCGGGTGAGCGCCCACTTGGTCAGAAGCGGGCCCACCAGCTCGTAAATGAGCGTGGCGCACAAAACCACCGCGCGGATGGAGGAGCCAAACTCCGGCAGGGCGGAGATGACCAGCTGCGCCATGCCGATGGCAACGCCCGCCTGCGGCAAAAGGGTGATGCCCAGATACTTGCGGATGT
Organism: Christensenellales bacterium; assembly: GCA_050309765.1. GTDB lineage: Bacteria > Bacillota > Clostridia > Christensenellales > UBA1750 > CALWRM01. Next base: position 26,102 of record JBNRMU010000032.1, on the reverse strand, counting down.
TGGCATCGGCGCCCACGATGCGCGCGCCGATGTAGGAGCCGAAGTACTTGCCGAGCGAACGCGCCAGCAGATACAGCACGCCCAGCAGTCCCACGGTGGGGATCACGGCAAGGTCCAGTTCCGCGCCGGAGATCACAAAAAACAGCATGAACAGCGGCGGCGTCCAGCGGTCGCACTGCTCCAGCACCAGGCTGACCTCGTCTTCGTTTTTCAGGTTCACATAACAGGCGCCGATGGCCATGCAAAGCAGCAGGGAGGAAAGATCCCACAGCTGGGACAACGCCACGCCCAGCAGCACCGCGGCGATGATGATGCACAGCTTGTTGCTGCGGGAATGAAAAAAGCGCGTGCAAAGCGCGACCAGGAAGCCGATGGCAAGGCCGATGAGCAGCGAAAGGGCGATCTCCACCACGGGCTGCAGCAGCGTTTCGCGCACGGAAAAGGCGTTGCCGCTGAAGGTCTTTGCCAGCGAAAGGGAGATGGAGAACACCACCAGGCCCACAGCGTCGTCCATGGCGACCACGGGCAAAAGGGTGGAGGTGACGGGCCCGCGCGCCTTGAACTGGCGCACGACCATCAGCGTGGCGGCCGGCGCGGTGGCCGTGGCGATGGCGCCCAGGGTAAGCGACACCGGCAGGGGAAAGCCGAACAGGATGAGCGTTACATCCACCAGGAAGGTGGCCATAAGCGCCTGAAACAGCGTGATGGTGACGGCGGCGGAACCCAGCTGGCGGATGCTGCTGAACTTGAATTCGCCGCCGATGGAAAAGGCGATAAAGCCCAGGGCAACGGTGGTAACGACCTGGGAAGCGTCCAGAAATTCGGTCGGGTACAGCTTAAAGCAATACGGCCCCACCAACAGGCCCGCGATCAGAAAACCCGTTACGTTGGGCAGGTTAAACAGCTTCATCACCCGGCTCATTGCAAGGCCAAAGGCCATGGCCAGCGAAAGGGAAAGCAGAATGTTCATCTTTTATTGCTGCTCCTTTTGATAAAAGCCTTCCACATAGCCGATGGGCAGGGTGAAGAGGATGCCGGTGTTGGGCTTGTCCAGCTCGCCGCAGACGCGGTGCACCACGTCGCGCGCGACCTCCAGCTGTCCGTCCGCCAGCACGACGAGCAGGATCTTGCCCTTGGCATGCGCGGGATTTAAAAACTGGCGCAGGGAACCGAAGGCGGGAGGGGGCTCGACAGAGGATTCTTCCAGGGCCTGGAGCATGCCCTCGCACTCCACCACGGTGCCGCCGCCCACGCCGTTGGCCATCAGCTCGCGCAAAACAGGGGAGACCACGCTGGGGTCCTTGGCGATAAACATCATCAGCTGCATAAACAAAACACCAGCCTTTCTGTGATCAATCAAGAATCAAGGGAAGAAGGAACAACCGCCCACAGTGGGCGTTTGCCCGTCTTCCTTCCGGCAGATAAGCATACACCCCTTTTAGGCTGCTTTCTGTAAAAGAAAGGTTTTGATTGTGTTACAAAGCAGGCCGTTTTGCCTATCGACTGCCAAACGGCATATAAAAAGACCCGGGGAACTTCCCGGGTCTTTGATAGACACCATGTTTATGGTTTACTTGCCGCTTACGATCACCGATACGCCGTCCGGGATCACGCACAGGGAGGCGTCCGCCCCTTTATCCGCATAGGCGGCGCGAAGGGCTTCTTCCAGATCGGGCGCCCAATCCATCTTCATCTGGCGTACCAGGGGAGCGACAGCGGGGTCGGTCACCAGGATCACGCGGTGGTACATCAGGATGCGCACCAGGATCTGCACCTGCCACTGGTCGGGCCAGGTCTTGTCCTGCGGAACGGCGAGGATGTCCGCGTGCAGCTGGGCGGGGCTTTGGCAGTCGCGCAGGGCCTTGAAGAAGGTTTCGCCGCCGTGGCCGTCCGCGCAGGCGGCGCACAGGATCAAAGAGGCGCCGGGCTTGGCGGCCGCCGCGGCCGTGCTCAATCCCTTGACCGCCTGGTAGATGTTCTGGTCCAGCGGCGCGCCGCCGTTGGAGCTTACGACGATATCCGCCGGGCGCGCGGGCTTCACCGTGCAGTAGGGACGCAGATACTCGCAGCCGGCCCTGTGGGCTTCCTCGGGCGCGCCGGCAAAGGCGGCGGCCACGCTCTTGTGCTGGTCGATGACCACGTTCAGAATATAGCGCAGCTTGGCCATCTTCGCAGCGGCCTGCATGTCGATATGGACGGGGTTTTCCGCAAGATTGCCGGCAACGGCCTTATCCGAATCGATGAAGGCAGCGCAGTGGTTGCCGAGCACCGTTTCCCTTGCGCAGATGCCGGGCAGCACGCTTTTGCGGCCGCCGGAAAAGCCGGCGAAGAAGTGCGGCTCGATGAAGCCCTCGGCAAGAAGCAGATCGCACTGGGCTGCCAGGCGGTTGATGCGCAGCTTTGCGCCGGAAGGCAGGGTGCCCAGCGTGACCAGATTGTCCTCATCCGCGCAGTCGTGCACCACGATGCGCTCCGCATTTGCGATCTTTTCGCCGAATTTGGCGACGAGTTCGTCCCGCGTCGTGCCGCGGTGGCAGCCCGTGGCGATGAGCAGGGTGATATCGATATCGGGATTGCCGCGCCTAAGTGCCGAAAGCATGGGCGGGATCAGATAGCGGCTCGGCACCGGCCGCGTGTGGTCGGAGCAGAGCAAAACGGCTGTTTTTGCCCCGCGGGCAAGCTCCTCCAGCCGGGGACCGGCGACGGGGGTTTCCATGGCGCGGCGTACGAGATCTTCCGGCCCCGCCGGTGGCGTGAGGGTATGGATGCCGGAAAGCAGCACGTCTGCGCCGTCCGAAACCTCGGCTTGCAGATGCTTTGCGCCAAAGGGGATGGATATGCGCATGGATAAACCTCCTTAATTCATGTAAGAAACAGGACAAAGAATCAGCCAATCAGGCCATGGATCAGGTCGTACCCTGTTTTGACAAAGAGCAGGAACAGCACCGCGAAGATGAAGAGCCGTACCCATTTAACGCCTCCGTGCACGGCCAGGCGCGCGCCCAGGTACCCGCCCAGCATGGCGCAGGCCGCCGCGGGAATGCCCAGGGCGAACAGGACCTTTCCATCCAGCAGGTACAGAAACAGCGAGGCGACGTTGGAGGCCAGGTTGCACACCTTGGCGCAGCCGGAGGAAAGGATGAGGTCGTAGCCGAGCAGGGAGGTGAAGCACAAAATCAGCAGCGTGCCGGTGCCCGGGCCGATCAGGCCGTCGTAGGCGCCGATACCAAGGCCGATCAGGCTGGCGTAACAAAGCTGCCGGGCGGTGGAAAGCTCCTTTTCTTCGGCAGACATGCCGAAATCCTTGCGCAGGAACAAAAACAGCGCCACGCAGGGAAGGGACAGGAGCAGCACCAGATGCAGGGCCCGCTCGGGGATGTGCAGGGCCAGCGTCGTACCCAGCAGCGCGCCCAACAGGGAGAACACGGCCGTGGTTGCCGCCTGGCGCAGGGCGATCTTGCCCGAGCGCAGGTATTTGATGGCGGCCACAAAGGTGCCTGTGCTGGCGGCGAATTTGTTGGTGCCCGCTGCCAGGTGGGCCGGCAAGCCTGCCAGCAGGTAGGCAGGCAGGGAGATGAGCCCGCCGCCGCCGGCCACAGCGTCCACAAAGCCGGCGAGAAACACCAAAGGGCAGACGAGCATAAGCGTCAGGGGTTGTACTTGCAAGGGGGAATTCCGCCTTTACGCAAAAATGAAAAAAGAACCGTTTGCAAGCTTAGTGTACTCCTTTGCGGGCAAACGCGCAAGCACTGCGACTACGCGTGATTAAATATGCAAATATAATGCATGATATGCACTAATTTCCCCAACATATAACACAAAACAGGGAAATAAATGCATAAAGAACCGTTGACAGACAGTCAAAATAAAGTATAATAATACTTAATAGCACGGGCCCCGTGCGGGTGCGTTCCCGCCGGGCGGATGCACAAACTGCAACTTTAAGGAGAGTACAAAAATGAAGAAGTACAACAAGGTTGTTCTGGCATATTCCGGCGGCCTGGATACCTCCGTCATCATCCCCTGGCTGAAGGAAAACTACGGCTGTGAGGTCATCGCCGTGGCGGCGGACGTGGGCCAGGGAGCAGAGCTTTCCGGTCTGGAGGAAAAGGCCATCAAGACCGGCGCCTCCAAGCTGTACATCGAGGACCTTAAGTCCGAGTTCGTCAACGATTGCATCTTCCCCACCCTGAAGGCCGGCGCTGTGTATGAGAACCAGTACCTGCTGGGCACCTCCTTTGCACGCCCCATCATCGCCAAGCGCATCACCGAGATCGCCAAGGCCGAGGGTGCGGACGCCATCGCCCACGGCTGCACCGGCAAGGGCAATGACCAGGTCCGCTTCGAGCTGGCCATCGCCGCCTACGCGCCTTATATGGACATCATCGCCCCCTGGCGCACCTGGGAAATGAAGAGCCGCGAGGACGAGATCGAATACGCCGAAAAGCACAACATCCCCCTGAACATCACCAGGGAGACCAATTATTCCAAGGATAAGAACCTCTGGCACCTGTCCCACGAGGGCCTGGACCTGGAGGATCCCGCCAACGAGCCCATGTACGACAAAATCCTGGAAATGGGCGTGACCCCCTGGAAGGCCCCCGACGAGGCCGAATACGTCACCATCGGCTTTGAAAAGGGCGTGCCCGTTTCCTTAAACGGCGAAAAGCTGGACGGCGTCACCCTGATCGAAAAGCTCAACGCCCTGGGCGGCAAGCACGGCATCGGCCTGTGCGACATGGTCGAAAACCGCCTGGTGGGCATGAAGTCCCGCGGCGTGTACGAGACCCCCGGCGGCACCATCCTGTACAAGGCGCACGATATGCTGGAGCAGATCTGCCTGGACAAGATGACCCTGCACTACAAGCAGAAGATGGCCCTGGAGTTTGCGGACCTGGTTTACAACGGCCAGTGGTACACCCCCCTGCGCGAAGCGCTGTCCGCCTTTGTGGACAAGACCCAGGAGACCGTCAACGGCCAGGTCAAGCTCAAGCTATACAAGGGCAACCTCATCGGCGCCGGCATGACCAGCCCCGATACCCTGTACGACGAGGACATCGCCACCTTCGGCGAGGATCAGGTCTACGACCAGTACGACTCCAAGGGATTCATCCGCCTCTTCGGCCTGCCCATCCGCATCAAGGCCATGCTGGACGAAAAGCGGAAATAAGCGGCCCTTACAACAACACAAACTGGGCGCCGATGCGCGGCGAAACGCGTTGGCGCCCTTTTCCGAGCAAAGCTGGGAGTAATTAAAAGATGAAGATGTGGACCGGCCGCCTGAGCGGCAATGTGGATGAAAGGCTCAACGAGCTCAACAAATCCATCGGCTTTGACAGCCGCATGTATAAGGAAGATATCACGGGCTCCATGGCGCACGCCGCCATGCTGGGCGCCGTGGGCGTGCTGACCAGGGACGAGAGCGACCAGATCGTGCAGGGCCTTCAGGGCATTTTGCAGGACCTGGAAAGCGGCGCGCTTGCAATAGACCAGGAGGCCGAGGATATCCACATGTTTGTCGAACAGGTGCTCACCCAGCGCCTGGGGAACTTAGGCAAAAAGCTGCACACCGGCCGCAGCCGCAACGACCAGGTGGCCCTGGATATCCGACTGTACCTCATCAATCAGGAAACCGAAATCGAGGAGGGCATCCGCCAGCTGGCCCTGTGCCTGTGCGACCTTGCCGAAAAGCACACGCAGACCGTGATGCCGGGCTATACCCATCTGCAGCGCGCCCAGCCCATCACCCTGGCCCATCAGCTGATGGCCTATGTGCAGATGCTGCTGCGCGATAAGGAGCGCATCGGCCAGGCGCGGCAGCGCACGGCGGTGTCGCCCCTGGGTTCCGGCGCGCTGGCCGGCACCACCTATCCGCTGGATCGGCAGCTGGTGGCAAAAACGCTGGGCCTTCACGGCGCGACGGAAAACTCACTGGACGGCGTGTCCGACCGCGATTTTGTGCTGGAGCTTTCCGCCGATCTTTCCATCCTGATGATGCATTTAAGCCGTATGGCGGAGGAGATCATCCTCTGGTGCTCGTCGGAGTTCCGCTTCATGGCTCTGTCGGACAGCTTCGCGACGGGCTCGTCCATCATGCCCCAGAAGAAAGATCCGGACATCGCCGAGCTCATCCGCGGCAAGACAGCTCGCGTCTACGGCCAGCATGTGACCCTGCTCACCATGATGAAGGCCCTGCCCCTTGCCTACAACAAGGACATGCAGGAGGACAAAGAGGCCATCTTCGATATACTCGATACCGTCAGGCTCTGCCTGTCCGTGCTGCCGCCCATGTGGCAAAGCGCCACCTTTTATCCTAAGAACATGCGCGCCGCGGCGGCCGGCGGCTTTATCAACGCCACGGACTGTGCCGATTATCTGGTCAAAAAGGGCCTGCCCTTCCGCGACGCCTATAAGGTCACGGGCAGCCTGGTCAGAAGGTGCATCGAGGAAGACAAAACGCTGGAAACGCTGCCCCTGGAGGAGTACCGTCGGCTGTGCCCGCTGTTCGACGAGGATGTGTATGCAGCCATCGACCTTACCACCTGCGTATCGCTCAGGTCCATCTACGGCGGCCCCGCGCAGGCGGCGGTGAAACAGCAGATCGCAAACGCAAGGGAGAAACTGCAATGAAGAAATATAAGGTGTTCATCGACGGCCGCGAGGGAACGACCGGCCTGCAGATAGAGGACAGGCTGAAAGCACGCGACGATGTGGAGCTTTTGAAGATCGATCCCGAAAAGCGCAAGTGCGTGGAGGAGCGGCAAAAGCTTTTGCAGGCGGCGGACGTTGCCTTCCTTTGCCTGCCGGATCAGGCGGCGCTGGAGGCGGCAGAGCTGGCCGCGGCGGATACCATCGTGATCGATGCTTCCACCGCGCACAGGACCGCGCCCGGCTGGGCCTACGGCTTTGCCGAGCTTTCGCCCGCGCACAGACAGGCAATCGCTGCATCTAAGCGCATCGCCAACCCCGGCTGCCATGCCAGCGGCGCCATCGCCGCCGCCTATCCGCTTATGAAGGCCGGTCTGCTGGAGAAAGACAGCTTTTTGAGCTTCCATTCCATCACAGGCTATAGCGGCGGCGGCAAAAAGATGATCGCCCAGTACGAAGACCCGCAGCGCGACAAGGCGCTGGACAGCCCGCGGCAGTACGGCTTGACGCTCAGGCACAAGCACCTGCCCGAGATCGTGGACCAGTTGGGCCTGAGTCAAAAGCCGGTGTTCAACCCCATCGTCTGCGATTTTTACGCCGGCATGTGCGTGAGCCTGCCCTTAAGCCTTGGAATGCTGAAGACGCCGCTTACCCGCGCGCAGCTGGAGGAGCTTTACCGCGACCACTATGCGGGCAGCCATTTTATCCACGTGAAAAGCGCACCAGCGGACGGCTTTTTGCCTGCGAACCTGCTCACCGGCAGCAACCATATGAACATCTACGTGCTGGGCAACGACGAGCTGTTCACCGTCGCCTGCGTGTTCGACAACCTTGGCAAGGGCGCGTCCGGCGCGGCGGTGCAGAACATGAACATCGCCCTGGGCCTGGACGAGGCAGCCTATTTGGAATAAGGAGTCAAAAACAAACCGCGGCCGGAGGGCCCCCGGTTTGATCGATCGATATGAGTGAAGTTAAAATTCAAGCCATGACGATGGCCGACTACGATGCCGTGCGCAGCCTGTGGCTGAGCATCCGCGGCTTCGGCATCCGCGCGCTGGACGATTCCCGCGAGGACATCGAGCGCTTTATTCAAAGAAACCCCACCACATCCGTGGTGGCGGTGGACGGGGATAAGGTGGTCGGCTCCATCCTTTGCGGTTCGGACGGACGCCAGGGCGCACTGTACCATGTGTGCGTGGCGGAGGGATACCGCCGCCGGGGCATCGGTACCCGCATGGTGGGCAGATGCATGTGCGAGCTGAAAAAGATGGGCATCAACAAGGTGGCGTTGATCGCCTTCAAGACCAACGACGCCGGCAATGCCTTCTGGAAGCAGATCGGCTGGACGCAGTCCAACGTTAACTACTACGAATTTCTTCTGAACGAGAAGAACATCACACGCTTTATAGGGGAGGACAATGAAGATGCGTAAGATCGAAGGCGGCGTCACGGCGGCCAGGGGCTTTTTCGCCTCCTCCTGCGCGGCGGGCATCAAGTACCAGAACCGTACGGATATGGCCATGGTCTACTCCAAGGCGCCCTGCTGCGCGGCGGGCACCTTCACCAGCAACATGGTAAAGGCCGCGCCTGTCCAGTGGGATATGGCTGTTGTAAGAGAAAAGCATCCCGTGCAGGCCGTGGTGGTCAACTCCGGCATCGCCAATGCGGGCACGGGCGAGAGCGGCATGCGCCTGTGCAGCCAGACGGCGGACGTGGTGGCCAAAGCGCTGGGCATAGAGCCCACCGCCGTTTTGATCGGCTCCACCGGCGTCATCGGCCCGGATATCCCCCTGGATAAGATCGCCTACGGCGTCGGCCTGCTCAAAGACGGTCTTTCCGACAGCCTGGAGGCGGGCACGCTGGCCAGCCGCGCCATCATGACCACCGACACGGTCAACAAGGAGTTCGCCTACGAAATCGAACTGCCCGCGGAAAACGGCGAGGGATACGTCAGCGTGCGCCTTGGCGGCATGAGCAAGGGCTCCGGCATGATCCATCCCAACATGAGCACCATGCTGGCCTACCTCACCACGGACGCAGCCATCGACCAGGCACTTTTGCAGAAGGCGGCAAGCGCCGTTATTCCCGATACCTTCAATATGATCTCCGTGGATGGCGACACCAGCACCAACGACACCTTCCTGCTGCTGGCAAACGGCCTGGCGAAAAACAGGCCGATCACGCAGGAGGACGAGAGCTATCGCCTCTTTTGCGAGGCACTGTTTGCCATCTGCCGCGATCTGGCCATGAAAATGGCCAAGGACGGCGAGGGCGCGACCAAGCTGATCGAAACGCGGGTATACAATGCGGACACAAAGCAAAACGCCCGCACGCTGGCCCGTTCGGTGGTGTCCTCCAGCCTGGTCAAGGCGATGATCTTCGGCAAGGACGCCAACTGTGGCCGCATCCTCTGCGCGCTGGGCTACGCAGGCCCCGTGTTCGATCCCGCCGATACGGAAATCTATTTGATCGGCGAAAAGGACAGCGTCACCTTCTACAGGGACGGCCGCGTGCTGGAGTTTGACGAGGACAAAGCCCTTGAAGTTTTGAATGAGGACAAGATCCACATCGACGTCAACATGAACATGGGAACGGAAACCGCCACAGCCTGGGGCTGCGACCTGACCTATGACTATGTGAAGATCAACGGCGATTACAGAAGCTGATACATCCAAATACCGAGCGAATACAGGAGGGCCTTTTCATGTCCACAACCAGCATGACCAACTCCATGAAGGCAAGCGTTTTGACCGCTGCCCTTCCCTACATACAGAAATATGCCGGCAAGGTGGTCGTGGTCAAATACGGCGGTAACGCCATGACCAACGACGAGCTCAAGGCCGCGGTGATGAGCGACATCGTGCTTTTGAACCTGGTCGGCATTCGCGTGGTGCTGGTGCACGGCGGCGGGCCGGAGATCACAGCCACGCTCAAGGCGCTGGGCATCGAGTCCCGCTTCATCAACGGCCTGCGCTACACCGATGAGGAAACCGCCAAGGTGGTGCAGATGGTGCTGTGCGGCAAGACCAACAAGGACCTGGTCAAGCTGATCGCCGGCTGCGGCGGAAGGGCCCTGGGCCTGTGCGGCCTGGACGGGGCCATGATCCGCGCCGAAAAGCGCAGGGGCGATGTGGACCTTGGCTTTGTGGGCAACATCACCTCCGTGGATACCGCCCCCATCCTAAACGCCATGAAGGACGGCTACATCCCCGTGGTCGCCACCGTGGGCGTGGACGAGAGCGGCCAGGTGTACAACATCAATGCCGACACGGCGGCGGCGGCCATCGCCACGGCACTGGGCGCGGAGAATATCATCCTCATGACGGATATCCGCGGGCTCATGCGCGATAAGGACGACGAGAGCACGCTCATCCCCTCCGTGGATATCGGCGAGCTGTCCGACCTGATCGCGGACGGCACCATCACCGGCGGCATGATCCCCAAGGTCGAGTGCTGCGCGGACGCGGTGCGCGGCGGCGTGCACAAGGCCGTGATGATCGACGGCCGCATTCCCCATTCCATTTTGATCGAAATGTTTTCCGATGAAGGCATCGGCACCATGTTCCATCTGGATGGCAAATAAGGAGGATACAGATATGAATTTCGATTCGATTCAGCAAAGAGACCAGGCGGCCGTCATGCACACCTACGCCCGCTTCCCCGTGGCCATCAAGCAAGGCAAAAACGCCCGCTGCGAGGATTTTGACGGCAAGGACTATATCGACTTTTCCTCCGGCATCGGCGTCAATTCCCTGGGCTTTGCCGACGAGGATTGGGCCAAGGCCGTCTACGATCAGCTGATGACGCTGCAGCACATCTCCAACCTGTACCACACCCTGCCCTGTATCGAGGCGGCCGAGCTCATCAAGAAAAAGTCCGGCATGCAGAAGGTGTTCTTCGCCAACTCCGGTGCCGAGGCCAACGAGGGCGCCATCAAGGCCGCGCGCAAGTACTCCATCTTAAAGTACGGCCAGGGCCGCAGCACCATCGTTTCCCTGCAGAACTCCTTCCACGGCCGCACGGTGACCACCCTTTCCGCTACGGGCCAGGATGTGTTCCATAAGGATTTCTTCCCCTTTACTGCAGGCTTTAAGTTTGCCCCTGCCAACGATCTGGAGGGGACAAAGGCGCTTTTGACCGGCGACGTGTGCGCGGTGATGATGGAGCTGATCCAGGGTGAGGGCGGCGTGCTGCCCCTGGATAAGGACTATGTGGCAAGCCTTGTCAAGTACTGCCGCGAAAAGGACATCCTCGTGATCGTGGACGAGGTGCAGACCGGCGCCGGCCGTACGGGCAGCTTCCTCTGCTGCCAGCAGTACGGCATCCTGCCCGATCTCGTCACCATGGCCAAGGGCATCGGCGGCGGCCTGCCCCTGGGCGCGGTGCTTTTCGGCGAGCGCACGGAAAACGCCCTGCAGTTCGGCGACCATGCCACCACCTTCGGCGGCAACCCCGCCGTATGCGCCGGCGCCAAGGTCGTGCTGGAAAAGATGAACGAGAGCTTTATGACCCAGGTGCGCGAAAAGGGCGAGTATTTCCGCGAAAAGCTGCTCAAAATGCCGCATGTAAAGTCCGTGTCCGGCCTTGGGCTTATGATCGGCATAGAGCTGGACGGCGTGACCAGTCGCGCGGCGGTGGAAAAGGGCATAGAGCAGGGTGTGCTGTGCTTGACCGCCAAGGCGAAGCTCAGGCTTTTGCCCCCGCTTTCCATTACATACGAGGAGATCGACGAGGGCCTTGCGCGCCTGGAAAAGGCGCTCATTGCCTTATAAAAACATAACCATTACACAAACGGGCAAAGCTCACGGAAAGGAAACAAAAAATGAAGCATCTTTTAAAGCTCCTTGACTTGACCCCCGAGGAGATATTCTCTATATTGGACCTGGCCCAGGACCTGAAGGCCAAGCAGAAGGCGGGCATCCCCCACAGGCTGCTGGAGGGAAAGACGCTGGGCATGATCTTCCAGAAGTCTTCCACCCGCACGCGCGTGTCCTTTGAGGTGGGCATGTACCAGCTGGGCGGCAGCGCCCTGTTCCTCTCCAACCGCGATCTGCAGATCGGCCGCGGCGAGCCCGTGGAGGACACGGCCCGCGTGCTGTCCCGGTATCTGGATGGCATCATGATCCGCACCTTCGCCCAGGAGGAGGTCGAGACCTTGGCCCGTGTGGGGTCCATCCCCATCATCAACGGCCTTACGGATTTTTGTCACCCCTGCCAGGTGCTGGCCGACCTGCTCACCATCCGCGAGCATAAGGGCGAACTTAAGGGTTTAAAGCTTGCCTTCATCGGCGATGGCAACAACATGGCCAACTCCCTGATCGTCGGCTGCTTAAAGGCCGGCATGAAGATCAGCTGCGCCTGCCCGAAAGACTACGAGCCGGACGAAAAGGTGCTGGAGTTTGCCAAACAGTATCCCGGCATGTTCTGCCTGACTCAAAGTCCTATGGAAGCAGCCAGGGACGCCGATGTGGTGTATACCGACGTGTGGGCCTCCATGGGCCAGGAGAGCGAACAGAAGGTGCGCGAAAAGGCCTTTAAGGGTTACCAGGTCAATGCCGAGCTCATGGCCGTGACGCATGAAGGCTGCATGGTGCAGCACTGCCTGCCCGCGCACAGGGGCGAAGAGATCACCGCCGAGGTGTTCGAAGCCCATGCAAACGAGCTGTTCGACGAGGCGGAAAACCGCCTGCATGCCCAAAAGGCCGTGCTGGTCAAGTGCCTGGGCGGCAAGGAGTAAACAAAAACCATTGTCAGAATAAAGAAAGGGGAGCCGGACGGCGGCCCCTTTCAACTGAGCATACGAAGCAAATGCATGAGAAAAAGGGGTATACGATGAGAGAAAAAGCCTACCTGGTGTTGCAGAACGGGAGCGTTTTTGTCGGCAAGCGCTTCGGCGCTGCGGGCGACGCCTACGGCGAGGCGGTGTTTACCACCGCCATGACCGGCTATGCGGAAACGCTGACCGACCCCATGTACCACAGCCAGCTTGTGGTGCAGACCTTTCCCCTGATGGGAAACGTGGGCATCGTCAAAGAAGACCTGGAAAGCGAGCGTCCCTATCTGAGCGGTTACATCGCCAGGGAATTCTGCGACGAGCCTTCCAACTTCAGATGCGAGGAAACACTGGAAAACTACCTCATCCGCTGTGGCGTGCCCGGCATTTTCGGCGTGGACACGAGGCAGATCACGCGTATCCTGCGCGATCAGGGCGAGATGAACGGCTGCATCCTCTCCCGGCTGCCTGAGGACATGGACGCACTTTTGCAAAAGCTGCGCGATCTGCCCGCGCCCGGTCCCCTTTGCGGCTGCACCCAGGCGCAAAGCGAGGAAAACACCTGCGTGCGGCCCGTGGCCGTTGTGGACCTGGGATTGAAGAAGAGCGTGCTGGAGTGCCTGAAAAAGCGCGGCCTGCCGGCAGCGGTCGTGCCCGCTGACGCCAAATTGGATGAGGTGCTTGCCCTCGATCCCCGCGGCGTGCTCCTCTTCGGCGGCCCTGGCGATCCTGCAAAATACGAGGCGGCCATCGAGCTTGTGCGCGGCCTGATGCAAAAGAGCATTCCCCTGTTTGGCATCGGCCTGGGCAACCTGGTCATGGCCTGCGCCATGGGTGCGCAGACCGAGCGGATGAAGTTCGGCCATCACGGCGAAAACCAACCCGTGGTGGACCAGCGCAGCGGAAGGCTGCTCATCACCGGCCAGAACCACGGCTATGCGGTCAAGCCCGATTCCCTGCCCGAAAACGTCAAACCCCTGTACATAAACGCCAACGATAAGACCATCGAGGGGCTGTACTACCCCGGCCGCCCCGCCTTTTCCGTGCAGTTCCAGCCGGAGGGCAGGGACGCGGAGTTCCTGTTCGACGACTTTGCAAGACTTATTGAGGGAGGGGAACTGTAATGCCCCTGAGGAAAGACATCAAGCGCGTGCTCATCATCGGCTCCGGCCCCATCGTCATCGGCCAGGCTGCCGAATTCGACTACGCCGGTACCCAGGCCTGCAAAACGCTCAAGCAGGCGGGACTGGAGGTCGTATTGGTCAACCCCAATCCGGCCACCATCATGACCGATAAGGCCATTGCCGACAACATCTATATCGAGCCCCTGAGCGTGGATGTGCTAAAGCGCATCATCGAAAAAGAAAAGCCCGACGGCCTGCTCTCCACCCTGGGCGGGCAGAGCGGACTTACGCTGTCCATGCAGCTGGCTCGCGAGGGCTTCCTGGACAAGATGGGCGTAAAGCTGCTGGGCGCGGACCTGGAAACCATCGACAAGGCCGAGGACAGGCTGCTGTTTAAGCAGACCATGGAATCCATTGGCCAGCCCTGCATCCCCTCCGACGTGGTGCATGATGTTGAAAGCGCCGTGAACTTTGCTGCGACCATCGGCTATCCCGTCATCGTGCGCCCCGCCTTTACCATGGGCGGCAGCGGCGGCGGCATGGCCAAGGACGAGGAGCAGCTGCGCGAGATTGCCCGCGTGGGCCTGGACGCCTCTCCCATCCGCCAGATATTGGTGGAGCGCAGCGTCGCCGGCTGGAAGGAGATCGAGTTCGAGGTCATGCGCGACTCCATGGGCAACGTGATCGAGATCTGCTCCATGGAAAACATCGACCCCGTGGGCGTGCACACCGGCGATTCCATCGTCGTGGCCCCGGCCATCACCCTTGCCAACAAGGAATTCCAGATGCTGCGCACCGCGGCGCTGAAGATCATCTCCACCCTGAAGGTCAACGGCGGCTGCAACGTGCAGTTTGCGCTGGACCCCGAATCCCTTGAATACGCCGTGATCGAGGTCAATCCGCGCGTGTCGCGTTCCTCGGCTCTGGCTTCCAAGGCAACGGGCTATCCCATCGCCAAGGTGGCCGCGCAGATCGCCGTGGGTTTCACCCTGGACGAGATCCGCAACCAGGTCACCGGCAAGACTTGTGCCTATTTCGAGCCCACGATCGCCTACATCGTGGTCAAGTTCCCCAAGTGGCCCTTCGATAAGTTCGTATACGCCAAGCGCGACCTGGGCACGCAGATGAAGGCCACCGGCGAGGTCATGGCCATCGGCGCCACCTTTGAGGCGGCGCTGCTCAAGGCCATCCGCGGCGCGGAGATATCTCTGGATACGCTGAACCTGCCCACGCTGAAGGACTTAAGCGATGAGGAGATCATAAAGCGCTTGGACCCCGCCACGGACGAGCGGCTGTTCGTCCTGTACGAGGCCATCCTGCGCGGCGTTTCCATCGAAAAGATCCACGAGATCACTATGGTGGACGAATGGTTCCTGTATAAGCTCAAGAATATCGCCGCTATGGAGGCAAGGCTCAAAAAGGGCCTGGACGACGATACCTATCTGGAAGCCAAGAAGATGGGTTTCCTCGATAAGACCATCGAGCGCATCTCCGGCTGCAAGATCAAAAACCCGCGCCATGCCGTGTACAAGATGGTCGATACCTGCGCCGCCGAGTTCGACGCCATGACGCCGTACTTCTACGCAAGCTACGACGACGAGAACGAGGCGGAGATCTTCATCCGCAACAAGAACAGCAAAAAGCCCCGCGTGGTGGTGTTCGGTTCCGGCCCCATCCGCATCGGCCAAGGCATCGAGTTCGACTATGCCTGCGTGCACTGCGTCTGGACGCTGAAGGAATTGGGTTACGAGGTCGTGATGGTCAACAACAACCCCGAGACCGTTTCCACCGACTTCGATACCTCCGACAGGCTGTACTTTGAACCCCTGACCCCCGAGGACGTTTCCCACGTGCTGGAGACGGAAAAACCCATGGGCGTGGTGGTGGCCTTTGGCGGCCAGACGGCCATCAAGCTCACCAAATACCTGCGCGGCACGGGCTATAAGATCCTGGGCACCTCCGCCGATTCCATCGACGCGGCGGAGGACAGGGAGCGCTTTGACGAGATACTGAACAAGCTGTCCATCCAGCGCCCCAAGGGCAAGACCGTCCTCACCAAGGAGGAGGCCTTCAAGGCGGCGGAGGAGCTTGGCTATCCCGTTTTGCTGCGCCCCAGCTACGTGCTCGGCGGCCAGAACATGATCATCGCCTTCGCGCACGAGGATGTGGACCAGTACATGGACATCATCCTCTCGCACGAGATCGAAAACCCCATCCTGATCGATAAGTACATGATGGGCCTGGAGACCGAGGTGGACGCCATCTGCGACGGCGAGGATGTACTCATCCCCGGCATCATGGCCCATGTGGAGCGCGCGGGCGTTCATTCCGGCGATTCCATCGCCGCCTACCCGGCCCGCCTCAACGGCCGGCTGACCGAGCGCCTGGTCGAGTGCACCCGCACCCTGGCCCTGGCTCTGGAAACCAAGGGGCTCATCAATATCCAGTACGTGATTTACAACAACGAGGTCTACGTCATCGAGGCCAACCCCCGCGCCTCGCGTACCATTCCCTACATCTCCAAGGTCACGGGCGTGCCCGTGGTGGAGCTTGCCACCCGCGCCATGCTGGGCGAGAAGCTGCGCGACATGGGCTTTGGCACGGGGCTGTATAAGAATTCCATCTATTCCGCCTACAAGGTGCCCGTCTTCTCCTTTGAAAAGCTGGCGGACGTGGATACCCACCTGGGACCCGAGATGAAGTCCACGGGCGAGGTGCTCGGCATCGGCCGCACGCCCGAGGAGGCCATGTACAAGGGCCTGGTGGCGGCGGGCTACAAGCTGCAGCACAGCGGCGGCGTGCTTCTGTCCGTGCGCGACAGCGACAAGCCGGAGATCGCCGATGTGGCCAGGGGCTTTTACGAGCTGGGCTTCAAGTTGTACGCCAGCGAGGGCACGGCCCGCGTCATCGAGGAGGCTGGCCTTCCCATCACCGCCGTGCGCAAGATGCACGAGGGCTTTAACGACATCATGGACCTGCTGGACAACGGCCAGGTGCAGTATGTGGTGTCCACCTCCAGCCGCGGCCGCCTGCCCCAGCGCGACTCCGTCAAGCTGCGCAGAAAGGCCGTGGAGCGCTCCATCGCCTGTTTGACCTCCATCGACACGGCCAACGCGCTCATCAACGCCATCCGCAGCGGTTATACGCTGAAAAATATCGAGCTGATCGATATCAGCAAGCTCAAGACAAAGCGCGACAAGCTGCGCTTTACCAAGATGCGCACCCTGGGCAACGACTACATCTACTTCGACTGCTTCGACCAGACCATCGAAAGCCCCGAGGCGCTGAGCGTGTGGCTCTCCGGCCGCAGGCGCTCGGTGGGCGGCGACGGCATCGTGCTCATGTTCCCCTCCGATAAGGCGGACGGACGCATGCGCATGTTCAACGCCGATGGCAGCGAGGGCGAGGTGTCCGGCAACGCGCTGCGCTGCGTGGCCAAGTACCTGTATGAGTCCGGCCGCGTGAAAAAGACCGAGATGGACCTGGAGACGGGCGGCGGCATCAAGCACCTGACGCTGTATCTGCAGGAGGATGAAGTCTATTCCGTGCGCGCCTCCATGGGCCAGCCGGAATTCGCTCCCAAGAGCGTGCCGGTGAACCTGGACGGCGAGGAGGTCATTGACCGCGAGGTTGAAATCGGCGGCGAGAAGTTCACCATCAGCTGCGCGTCCATGGGCAACCCCCACTGCGTGATCTTTGTCAACAATGTGGAATCCATCGATCTTGAGCGCGTGGGCCCGATGATCGAAAACTGCGATCTGTTCCCCAACCGTGCCAACGTCTCGTTTGTCAGCGTGCGCGATCCGTTCAACATTCGCATGCGCGTGTGGGAGCGCGGCATCGGCGAGACCATGGCCTGCGGCACCGCTGCCTGCGCCACGGCGGCCATCGCGGTCAGGAAGGGCATTTCGCCCATGAATCAGGAGATCAGCATGCGCCTGCTGGGCGGCGAGATGACCATCCGCTGGGACGAAAAGGAAGGCATCTTCATGACCGGCGACGCCATCAAGGACTTTGAAGGTGTAATCGAGGTTTAGGCCAAACATAAAAAAGGGTCCCTTTCCGGAAGCTTCCGGAAAGGGGCCTGTTTTTATGCGTTTGTTTATTTGCGTTTGAGCGTTGGGTCGGGCGAATCGGCGGCGCTCAGCAGCTGCGGGCGCTTGGGGGCGTAGGGGTCCAGCTCGTCGCCGATGCTAAAGTGGCTGCAGCGGCCGCCGGATACCAGGATATGGTCGTCCACGGTGATGCCGAGCGGTTCCAGAGCAGCGGCGATCCGCCGCGTGGTCAGGTAATCGTCGGCGCTGGGTTCCAGGGAGCCGCTGGGGTGGTTGTGGGCCAGCAGGATGGAGCTGGCCTTGCGCTGCAGGGCGTATTCCACCACGCGCCGTACCTGCACCGGCGTTTCGCCGGGCGTGCCGGAGAACAGTTCGCTGGCGTGCAGAAGGTGCTTGTGCGTGTCCAGACACAAGACCCAGAAGGTCTCTACCCGCTTGCCGGCAAAGAGGTTTTTGCAGTAGGCGCTGGCCTTTTGATAGGTATTGAGCTGGGGACGTGCCCCCTGGCGGTCGCGGTCGTACAGGGCAAAGACCTGCGGCAGCAGCGTCAAAAAGACGGCGGCGTTTTCGCCGATGCCGGGTACGGACAAAAGCTCCTCGTAATCGGCCTCCAGCACGGCGGAAAGGGAACCGAAGCGATCCAGGAGCTTATGCGCAAGCTCGTTGGTATCCACGCGCGGGATGGCATAAAAGAGCAAAAGCTCCAGCACCTCGTGCGGCGCGAAGGAACCCAGACCCTCCTCCCGCGCGCGCAGGCGCAGGCGCTGCCGGTGATTCTCGTGTGGATTTGTGCCTTTGGGCATCAACAACCGCCCTTTCCGTAGTTTTAAATGATAAATGGAGTAAAAAGCTCTCCCTTACAGACGGGGAGAGCTTTTTGACCGAGGGGATTAAAGGATCTCGTCCTGCGAGAGCATGCGGATGCCCTGCTGCTTAAGGAGATTCTGCGCCTTATCCGGCTGATCCACGCGGAAGATGATGATGGCGTCCTTGCCGATGTGGCGAACGAAGGAATACAGATACTCGATGGAGATGTCGGCCTCGCTCAAAAGGGCCAACACGCCGGCAAGTCCGCCGGGGCTGTCCGGCACGGCAACGGCCAGAACCTCGGTGAGGGTGGCGGTGAAGCCGTGATCGCGCACGAGCTTTAAAGCCTTTTCGTTGTCGGAAACGATGGCGCGCAGGATGCCGAAATTGGTGGTGTCCGCCACGGAAAGGGCGAGCAGATCGATCCCGTTGGCGCCCAGCAGATGGGTGAACTCCTCCAGGCGACCCTGGCGATTCTCGATGAATACGGAAATCTGACTGATGAACATGTGCGAGCCCTCCTTAACCATTAATGTAACACAATCGTGCGGCTGGAATCAATCGAACAGCTGGCGCTTGTCCACAATATGCTTGGACTTGCCTTCGCTGCGCTCGATGGTGCCGGGCTCCACCAGACGCATGTGGATGGACAGGCCCAGGACCTGCTCGATGGCCCGCTGTACCCTGTGGGACAGCGCTTCGATCTTGCGCACCTCGTCGAAGGCCAGCTCGGGGCTGAGCTCGACCTGTACCTCGAGCACATCCAGATTGTTGACGCGGTCCACGACCAGCAGATAGCGGGGGGCAATGCCCTCAATGCCGGTGATGGCGGCCTCGATCTGGGAGGGGAAGACGTTCACGCCGCGGATGATGAGCATATCGTCTGTGCGGCCGCGCAGCTTGCGGATGCGGCGATGGGTACGTCCGCAGGGGCAGGGCTCCAGGATGAAGGAGGTCAGGTCATGCGTGCGGTAGCGGATGGTGGGCATGCCTTCCTTGGAGATGGTGGTGATGCAAAGCTCGCCGGTCTCGCCGTCGGGCAGGGGTTCGCCGGTGGCGGGGTCCAGGATCTCGGCGATGAAGTGATCCTCCCAGATGTGCATGCCTTCCTTGCTTTCCAGGCACTCCATGGCAACGCCGGGGCCCATGGTCTCGGTCAGACCGTAGATGTCCAGGGCGTCGATGTGAAGCAGCTCCTCGATGCGCTTGCGCATGCCCTCGGTCCAGGGCTCGGCGCCGAACAGGCCGACGCGCAGCTTCAGCTTGGAAAAGTCGGTGCCGGTGTCGCGCATCGTTTCGCCCATGAGCAGCGCATAGGAGGGGGTGCAGGCAACGGCCGTGGTGCCGAGGTCCTGCATGAGCATGAGCTGGCGTTTGGTGTTGCCGGCAGAGATGGGGATGACCTTGGCGCCGATGCGCTCCACACCGCCATGCAGACCCAGGCCGCCGGTGAACAGACCGTAGCCGTAAGCCACCTGCACGGTGTCCTCGCGGGTCACGTGGGCGCAGCCAAGGCAGCGGGCAACGACCTCGGCCCACACGCCCAGGTCATGCTGGGTGTAGCCGGCCACGATGGGCTTGCCGGTGGTACCGGAGGAAGCGTGGATGCGCACGATCTCCTCCTGCGGAGCCGCAAACAGGCCGTAGGGGTAGTTGTCGCGCAAATCGGTCTTCTGGGTGAAGGGCAGCAGGCGCAGGTCAGCCAGGGTGCGGATGTCCGAAGGCTGCACGCCGGCGGCCTGCATGCGCTCGCGATAGACCGGAACGTTTTTATATACTCGCTCCACGGTCTCCTTCAAACGCTGCAGCTGGAGCGCCTCCAGGGAGGCGCGATCCATGGTTTCAACGGGTCTGTTCCACATGTAGGTGGTTGAGCTGGACATGTATGTATTTTCCCCCTCAATTAGAATTTGTGGGTGTATCCCAATTCAAAGGCGGCCAGGTTGGCCTCGATAAAGCGCGCGGGCACCGTTGCCTTAAGGGCACTGAGCCAGGCTTCCTTTTCAAGGGGAAGCTGGCGGGCAAGCACGCCCATCAATACGGTGTTGACCGCCCGCTCGTTGCCCGCCTCGCGGGCAAGGGCCAAGCCGTCCACACAAAGCAGATTTGTCTTTTCCGCCAGGGTCTGCAGAGCATCGCTCGGATATTTGGCGCCGCCCAGGATCACGGGCAGAGGCAGAATCTGCTGCGAGTTTACGATCATGGTGCCGCCGTCCTTTAAGTAGGGCAGGGCGCGCAGGGCTTCTAATTCCTCAAAGGCCAGAACGTAATCCGCGCCTTTTTGCTCCACAAGGGGCGCCTGCACCTTTTTGCCCATGCGCACATAGGTGATGACGGAGCCGCCGCGCTGGCTCATGCCGTGCACTTCGCTCACCTTTACGTCATGCCCAAGGCTCTGGGCGATGTTGCCGAGTATGCGGCTGGCAAGCAGGGTCCCCTGTCCGCCCACGCCGACGATCACGATATTGAGAGCATCCATGCTTACTTACCGCCTTTCAGGGCACCGGTGGGGCACATCTGCTGGCACAGGCCGCAGCCGGTGCATAGCGAAGCGTCCACGCGCACGCCGTTTTCGTCCTTGATGAGCGCCGGGCAGCCCAGGCGCATGCACATGCCGCAGCGCACGCAGGCGGTCGTGTCCACATGCAGCGGCGGGGTCTTGGTCTTGACAAGCAATGCGCAGGGCCGGCGGGCGATGACCACGGAGGCGCAGTCCTTCTGCGTTTCCTCGCGCAGCACCTGCTCCAGCTCTTTCATGTTGAAGGGGTCCACCACGCGCACGGAGGGCACGCCGATGGCCTCGCACAGCTTTTCCAGATGCAGCTGTGGCGCGATCTCGCCGCGGATGTTGAAGCCCGTGCTGGGGTTGGGCTGGTGGCCGGTCATGCCGGTGGTGGAGTTGTCCACCACGATGATGGTGGCGTTCGACTGGTTATAAACCACGTTCACAAGCCCGGTGATGCCGGAATGCACGAAGGTGGAATCGCCGATCACGGCCACGGTGTGCTTGGCAAAGTCCGCGCCGCGGGCCTTTTCCAGACCCATGGCCATGCCGATGGAGGCGCCCATGCAGACCACCGAATCCACAGCGGAAAGCGGGGGCAGCGCGCCAAGGGTATAGCAGCCGATGTCCGCCGCCACGGTAAGGCCGAGCTTATGCAGCACATAGAACACCGCCCTGTGCGGGCAGCCGGGGCACAGCACCGGCGGGCGCTGGGGGATGTTCGGCGTTTCCATGGGGCCGGCGTCGGGGGCGTCTGCAAACAGATGGGAAACCTTGCGGGCAAACAGCTCGCCCTGCAGGCCGGTCTTGTCCTTGCCGGAGCAGGGAATGCCCATGGCGCGGATGGCGTCCTCAAAGAAGGGCTCCAGCTCTTCAATCACATACAGGGTCTCGACCTTCTGTGCAAAGGCACGGATGGCATGCTCGTTCAACGGATAGACCATGTCCAGCTTCAGGACGGAGGCGCTGGGCAGGGCTTCCTTTACGTAGTTATAAGCGGAACCCGAGCAGATGACGCCGACCTTGGTATCCAATATCTCCTCATGGCAAAGGCCCAGGGACGGCAGGTCACCCAGCAGCCTTTTTTCACGCGCCTCCACGGCCACGTGGCGGCCGCGGGCGTTGCCGGGCATCATCACATACTTGGCGGGGTCCTTTTTGTAGTCCTTAAGGGGCAGCTCCTTGCGCTCGGAAAGCTCGACCAGGGAGCGGGCGTGGGCGATGCGGGTGACCACGCGCAGCATCACGGGGGTGTCGTACTCCTCGCTGAGGGCAAAGGCCCGCTTCATCATGGACAGGCACTCGGCGCTGTCCGAGGGCTCCAGCATGGGCACATGGGCGCTGCGGGCATAAAAGCGGGAGTCCTGCTCGTTCTGGGAGGAGTGCATGCCGGGGTCGTCGGCCACCACCAGCACAAGGCCGCCGTTCACGCCGGTATAAGCGGCGGTGAACAGAGGGTCGGCTGCCACGTTCACACCCACGTGCTTCATGCAGCACATGGCGCGCGCGCCGCCCATGGAGGCGCCGATGGCCACTTCCAGAGCGACCTTTTCGTTGGGCGACCACTCGCAGTAAACGTCGCTCATCTTGGCGATATTTTCGGTGATTTCCGTGGAAGGCGTTCCCGGATAGGCGGTGGCGACCTTAACGCCGGCCTCCCAGGCCCCGCGGGCCACGGCTTCGTTGCCTAGCAGCAGTTCCATATCGTTTGTTCCTTCCTGCATTTTCCGTAAGTTGTGGCAGGGAAAAGGCCCTGCCTTTTGCATGCATGCGCATAAACAGCTACGCGCATAAACACAAAATATCAAGGAATAAGTATACAAACATTTGCCCCAAAAGAAAAGGGCTTAAGCGTTAAAGTTGCAGAAAAATGGGTGGATGCCAAGGGAAAATCCTGCAATTTTGTCAGATTCCGGAGCCAAGTGAGGCTTAAAATGAAGTATGCAGCCGCTGGCGCTGCACCTCGTACAGGCAGATGGAGGCCGCGCAGGCCAGGTTCAGCGACGAGGCGGCGCCGGAAATGGGGATGCGCACGAGTTCGTCGCAGCGCTCCTTCAGCGCGCGCGATAGGCCCTCGGTTTCGTTGCCGAGCAGCAGGACGAGGGGGTTGCGCAAATCCAGCGCGTCGATGTCCTTATCCCCATGCGCGCTGGTGCCCACAAAGCGCAGTTCGGGCCGACGCTCGCGCAAAAGCTCCAGGTCGGCCAGTCCCTGCAGATGGCACACGGGCAGGGTGAGCACCGTGCCAAGGGAAGCGCGCACGCACTGGGGATCGTATTCGTCCGCGCTGTGGCCGGAAAGCACCACGCAATCGGCACCCATTGCGTCCGCCGAACGCAGGATGGAGCCGAGGTTGCCCGGGTTCTGCGGGCGGTCCAGCAGCACGATCAGGCCGTTTTTGATCGGCACATCGAAGATGCTTTCAAAGCGCATGCCGCACAGGAGGAAAAGCTCGGAAGGCTCTTCCCGATCCGACAGCTCGCAAAACAGCGCTTCCGGCAGGCGGTAGACCAGGGGGACCCTGGCCAGCACGTCCTGCGCCCAGGCAGAGAGCTTGCGCTCCCGCGCGCACACGGCCGCGTGCACGGGAAAGCCGCTTTCCAGGGCCAGGTTCACGGCCTTCACGGCCTCCACCGCAAACAAGCCCTGCTTATGGCGCTTGTTGCGGTTGCGCAGGCAGGCCTCGATCAACTGAAACCGATCATTTTTGGAATAGATCTCCACAACGCGGGCCATGGCCAGGTCTCCTTTCGAGCGGGGTTTCGGATAAAAAGGAAGGGAAAAGGGAGATGCTTCACCCTTTTCCCTCGATGTGCGATGGGTGGATTTGATTTAGGCCTTACCGACGGAGCCGAACAGTTCCATCTTTTCCAGAACCTTGGCACAGATGGCGTCAAAACCTGGGGCCAGGAGCTTTCTGGGGTCGAAGCCCTTGCCGGTCTGGTCCTTGCCTGCCTCGATGTAGGCGCGGGTCGCGGCCTGGAAGGCCAGCTGGCATTCGGTGTTGACGTTGACCTTGGCCACGCCCAGAGAGATGGCCTTTTTGACCATATCCTCGGGGATGCCGGTGCCGCCGTGCAGAACCAGGGGCTTGCCGCCCACCGCATCGTGGATGGCGGAAAGCACGTCGAAGTTCAGGCCCTTCCAGTTTTCGGGATACACGCCGTGGATATTGCCGATGCCGGCCGCCAGCATGGTGATACCCAGATCGGCAATCTGCTTGCATTCCTTGGGATCGGCCAGCTCGCCGCTGCCGACCACGCCGTCCTCGTTGCCGCCGATGGCGCCGACCTCGGCCTCCAGGGAGAGGCCCAGCACGTCGCAGGCGTTTTTAAGCGCGGTGGTCTTGGCGATGTTTTCCTCGATGGAATACTTGGAGCCGTCGAACATAATGGAGGAGAAGCCGGCGTTGATGCACTTGACGGCGCCTTCGTAGCTGCCGTGATCCAGATGCAGCGCCACGGGCACGGTGATATTCAGATCCTCCAGCAGGCCGTTGACCATGTTCACAACGGTCTTAAAGCCGCCCATGTATTTGCCCGCGCCCTCGGATACGCCGAGGATAACGGGGGAGTTTGCCTTCTGCGCCGTGAGCAGGATCGCCTTGGTCCACTCCAGATTGTTGATGTTAAAATGGCCGACCGCGTAACCGCCGGCAACGGCCTTTTCCAACATGTCCTTTGCATTGACAAGCGCCATGTAAGAGTACCTCCTTGTGAATGAATTCTTTGTCTTAAAGTATACACCAAAGCGGCCCCAATGGGAATGACGGTATCGGGAAAGTGTACAATAAATTTGTGAAAAGACGGCGCTTTCCCATCCCTGCGCGGGATCACCATTCGGCGATCACGCCGTCGCTGTCCCTCCAGACGGGGTTGTGCCAGTCGTGCCCCTGTAAGGCCATGCGCCGCACATAGTCCTCGTCCACCTCGATGCCTAGCCCCGGCCTTGTGAGCAGGTTGCAATAGCCGTTTTGATACCTGAATACCTCGGGGTTTTTGATATAGTTAAGCAGATCGTAGCCTTCGTTGTAATGGATGCCCGCGCTTTGTTCCTGTATAAAGGCGTTGGGAGAGCAGAAATCCACCTGCAGGCAGGCGGCCAGAGCGATCGGCCCCAAAGGGCAGTGCAGCGCCACGGCCACATCGAAGGCTTCGGCCATGGCGGCGATCTTGCGCGTTTCCAGTATGCCGCCGCAGTGGCTCACGTCCGGCTGCAGGATATCGACCCCGCCGCGGGTGAGCATGCTTTTGAATCCCCAGCGGGTATAGTTGCGCTCGCCGGTGGCGATGGGGATGGAGCAGGCGCGCGAAAGCTCCAGGAATTCGTCCTCGTTCTCACACAAAACGGGTTCTTCCACGAACATCAGGCGATAGGGTTCCAGCAGGCGCATCAGCTGCTTTGCCATGGTCTTGTGGACCCGTCCGTGAAAGTCGACGGCGATGCGCATATCCGGCACCGCCTTGCGCACGGCCGCGACCCTTTCTACAGTTGCGTCCAGCTTGTCGTAGGTGTCGATCCAGCGCAGCTCGTCCGTTCCGTTCATCTTGACGGCGCGGTATCCCTGCGCGGCCGCCTCCAGCGCGGCGCTGCCCGTATCGCGGGGATGATCGCCGCCGATCCAGCGGTAGACCTCGATCCGGTCGCGGCACTTCCCGCCCAGGAGCTCGTAGACAGGCACGCCCAGCTGCTTGCCCTTGATGTCCCACATGGCCTGCTCGATGCCGGAGATGGCGCTGGTCAGCACCGGGCCGCCGCGATAAAAGCTTGTGCGGTACATCTGCTGGAAGGCATCCTCCACATCGGTCGCGCTGTGACCGATCAGGCTTTGACCCAGTTCCCGCACTGCAGCCGCGACCGTATCGGCTTTGCCCTCCACAACGGGCTCGCCCCAGCCGCAGCAGCCGTCATCCGTCGTCATCTTGAGAAACAGCCAGCGCGGCGGCACCTTGAACAGTTCGATCTTTTCGATTCTCATTCTGATCCTCTCCCCGAAAGGTTGGTTTTGCCTGTCATTTGAATTTTAGCACAGCATCTGCCGGATTGAAAACAGCCGCTGCTGGGTTTTGGCTTTGTACAAACACAAAACAAAGGCCCGAACCCTTGCCGTTCGGGCCTTTGCAGCCAAGCTATTCCTTTTCCAGCATTTTTTCCGCCAACGCTGTTGCCGTACGCACGGCGCGCAGGCAGGG
>JBNRMU010000031.1:0-2501 GCA_050309765.1 Christensenellales bacterium | reverse complement strand
GGCAGGTCGATCACGCCGCTTTCCTGCGGCATGCTTCCTTGCACCAGGGCCAGGTACAGCCTTTGAAAGCTGCCCTCCTGCATCTGTTTGACGAGCCGAAAGTGGCTGTGGGCGTCCTTTGCCACGGCCATCAGGCCGGAGGTGTGCCGATCCAGCCGGTTGACGGGGCGAAACAGGCGGCTTTCGCCGCGCCGCTGATACAAGCCCTGCACCAGGTTGGCAAGGGAATCGTCCGCATGGCCGGGGCTTGGATGCACGGGCATGAGCGGTGGCTTGTTCAGGATGAGCATCGCTTCGTCTTCATAGACGATTGCAAGCTCGCCCTCAACGGGTGTAACGGCGGAATCCCTTTCCTCACCCAGCCAAAGCTCCGCCACATCGCCCGCCCGCGGACGTACGTTGGTGAATACCGGCTCTCCGTTGAGCAGAATGCCGCCCGCATGCCGCTTGGCCGCCTTGATGCGCGTGGAGGAAACGCCTATTTGGCGCAGGATCTGTTTCAGCTCCTGCCCCTGCTGTGCCGGGCTCACTTCAAAGCGCAGCCTGCCTGCCACAGGTCCTCCCCCTTCCCTGGCTTCAGTTTGGCACAGTTCTTAACTATATGCAAGGCTTTTTGTCGAATGGAAACAGTTTAGAAAAGGAACAAAAACAGCTGCCGTCGCCTGTGCGGCCACCGCGTCCTTCAGGCTTATCAAAAGGATGCTTGACAGAGCCCGCCCGAGCGGTGGATAATAGATTTTAGGCGTTTACGGCTATGCGCTGAAAGAAATGCGAAAGCTTTAAGGAGATGTAAGCAACATGAGCGAGAATTGCACGCACGATTGCAGTACCTGCACGCTGAACTGCGATTCCAGGGACATGCATGAAGCGCCGCACGCCCAGAGCCAGATCAAAAAGGTCATCGGCGTGGTCAGCGGCAAAGGCGGCGTGGGCAAATCCCTCGTCACCGGCCTGCTGGCCGTCACCATGCAGCGCCGCGGCCTGCAGTCCGGCATTTTGGACGCGGACATCACCGGTCCCTCCGTGCCCCGCATGTTTGGCATGAAGCAAAAGGCCGGCGCGGACGATACGGGCATCTATCCCGTGCGCACCAGGACCGGCATCGACGTGATGAGCCTGAACCTTCTTCTTGAAAACGACACCGATCCCGTGGCCTGGCGCGGCCCCATCATCGGCGGCACGGTCAAGCAGTTCTGGACGGACGTCATCTGGGCCGGCGAAGAGGTGCTCTTCATCGACATGCCTCCGGGAACCGGCGACGTGGCCCTGACCGTGTTCCAGACCGTTCCCCTGGACGGCATCATCATCGTCACCTCGCCCCAGGAGCTGGTCTCCATGATCGTGGAAAAGGCGCTGAAGCTGGCGCAGCTGATGGATGTGCCGGTGCTGGGCGTGGTGGAAAACTACTCCTATGCTCTGTGCCCGGACTGCGGCAAGCATATTCAGCTTTTCGGCGACAGCCATCTGGAAGAGATCGCCGAAAAATACGGCATCTCCATCCTTGGCCGACTGCCCATCGATCCCAAGCTCGCCGCCGCCTGCGACGCGGGCACGCTGGAGCTGTTCGAGGGCGACTGGCTGGATTACGCCGCCGACCAGATCGAAGCGCTGAAAAAGGACTAAGGCAAAGCCATGGATAAGAGCGAACTAGCGGCCTCGTACTTCAGGCAGGGTTACAACTGCGCCCAGGCCGTGGCGTTGGCTTTTTGTGAGGACTTCGGCTACACAAAAGAGCAGGCGGCCCGGCTGATCTCCGGCTTCGGCGGCGGCTTTGGCCGCATGCGTGAGGTCTGCGGTGCGCTGTCCGGCGCCGTATGGGCCCTGAATCTCAAATACGGTTACAGCGATCCCGGGGATCCCGAGGCCAAGGCGGCGCTCTACACCCGCATCCAAAGCGTATGCCGCGCTTTCGCGGACGAGATGGGTTCCCTCCTCTGCCGCGAGCTCTTGAACCGGCCGGCGGAGACAAGCCCCGTCGCCGACGCGCGCGATGCCGCGTTTTACGAAAAGCGCCCCTGCCTGCGCGCCGTGCGTACGGCAACAGCGTTGGCGGAAAAAATGCTGGAAAAGGAATAGCTTGGCTGCAAAGGTCCGAACGGCAATGCGTTCGGGCCTTTGTTTTGTGTTTGTACAAAGTCATAATCCAGCATCGGCTGTTTCCAATCCGGCGTATGCTGTGCTAAAATTCAAATGACAGGCAAAACCAATCTTTTGGGGAGAGGATCGACATGAAAATCGAAAAGATCGAACTGTTCAAGGTGCCGCCGCGCTGGCTGTTCCTCAAAATGACGACGGATGACGGCTGCTGCGGCTGGGGCGAGCCCGTTGTGGAGGGCAAAGCCGATACGGTCGCGGCCGCGGTGCGCGAGCTTGGCGAGGCCCTGATCGGTCACAGCGCGACCGATGTGGAGGATGCCTTCCAGCAGATGTACCGCACAAGCTTTTATCGCGGCGGCCCGGTGCTGACCAGCGCCATCTCCGGCATCGAGCAGGCCATGTGG
>JBNRMU010000030.1:0-4700 GCA_050309765.1 Christensenellales bacterium | reverse complement strand
GCGTGCATTTGGGAGAAAGCGGCGTGCACACGGTGGCGCCCAGATCCATCAGTGCCTGGTTGAAGGCACCGGGATCGGCCGCTTCCGGCAGGAGAGCAAGCGCCCAGGCGCCGGCGGCCTTCGTCGCGGCGGGGGAGGGCACGGACGCGTCCGACAGCTCCATGCGGCTGTGGATGCGCAAAACATTGCCGTCTACGGCGGATACGCGCTCAGAAAAAGCGATGGAAGCCACCGCCGCCGCCGTGTAGGGGCCAAAGCCGCTGAGCTTGATCAGCTCCTGCGCGGTGCTCGGAAAGCTGCCAAGGCTTACGATCTGCCGTGCCGCCTTTTGCAGGTTGCGCGCACGGCTGTAATAGCCAAGCCCTTCCCAGAGCTTGAACAGCGTTTCTTCCGGCACGGCGGCCAACGCCTCAACATCCGGCAGCGCCTGCAAAAAGGCCTCGTAGCGCGGCAAAACTGCCTCCACCCGCGTTTGCTGGAGCATGATCTCGCTCACCCAGACGCGGTAGGGGTCGCGGTTTTTGCGCCAGGGCAGGTCGCGGGCATGCGCCGCGTACCAATCCAGCAGCGCTACGCCCGGCACAGCGTTGCCACCGCCTGTGCGGCGATGCCCTCCCCGCGGCCGGCAAAGCCGAGCCCCTCGGTGGTGGTGGCCTTGACGCTGACCAGCGCGCCGGGCATGGCCGCGCGCAGGTTCTGCGCCATCTGCTCCATATAAGGGGCAAGCTTTGGCTTCTGGCAGAGGATGGTGATATCCGCATGCAGCACGCGCCAGCCGGATAGCCTTTCAAGCGTGCGGGAAAGCAGCACCATGGAACTGATGCCCTTGTAGGCCGGATCGCTGTCGGGGAAAAGGCGGCCGATGTCGCCCAAACAGGCCGCGCCCAGCAGCGCGTCGATCAGCGCGTGCACGGCCACGTCCGCATCGCTGTGGCCGAGCAGGCCCAGTTCATAGGGGATCGGGACCCCGCACAGCGTAAGCGCCCGATCCGGCACCAGGCGGTGCACGTCGTAGCCCTGGCCGGTGACGGGAAAAACGTCGCCGCTCAAATAGCGCGCCATGGCAAGGTCGCCGGCGTCGGTGATCTTGATGTTGTTTTTATCGCCCTGCACAAGACACACCTTCTTTCCCAAACGTTCCATCACGCTGGCGTCGTCCGTCAATACGGCGTTATCCCTGAAGGCGGTCTCGTAGCCTTGGATGAGCTCGTCCAGATAAAAGGCCTGCGGCGTCTGCACGCTGCGCAGACAGCTGCGGTCAAGAGTGGAAAGGGAGCCGTCTTCCTCCAACTGCTTGATTGTGTCCGTCACTGGCAGGCTGGCAACGCCGGAGTCGTATTCGGATACGGAAGCTATGCAGCGGCAGATCAGCTCCTGACTCAAAAAGGGACGCGCGCCGTCCTGCACCAATACGCAGTGGTGCCCCTGCGGCAAAGCGCGCAGCCCGGCGTACACGGAATGCTGCCGCGTCTTGCCGCCGGCGACGAACCAGCGGCATTTGGTAAGCCCCTGTGCCGCCTTGCGCAGGAGGTCCAGCTCGCCCTCGGCCCCCACCACGGCCACGCCCAGGATTTTAGGGCAGCACTCAAAAGCCTCCAGGCTGTGGCGCACCAGAGGCTTACCGGCAAGGGGAAGAAAGACCTTGTTGAAGCCGGCCTGCAGCCGCTCGCCGCGCCCGGCGGCGACCACCACGGCATAGCAGGCCATTTCCGTCAAGGCAGGGGCCGGAACAGTTCGGCGGCTCCGGCCTTGGTGGCGTGCTCGGTCACGTTCAAAATCTCATAGCGGCTCAGCTTGTCGCCGAAGCGGATCTCGATGACGTCGCCCTCCTTGACCTCGGCGGAGGGTTTTGCCACCTTTCCGTTGATGGAAACGCGGCCCGCATCCGCGGCCTCGTTGGCGACGGTGCGGCGCTTGATAATGCGCGAGACCTTTAAGAATTTATCCAATCGCATGAAAATACACCTCAAACCTGTATCCATGGGCTGTGCATGGGGGTCGGTTTCATTATAAAGCCGCGGCAGGCGGAAAACAAGCCCGTGTTTGACCGTGGCTTTGCGCGGACGCTGGATAGAAAAGAGCAGGCGCAAAACTGTTTTGCGCTTGAAGCAAACGGCTATGCATTATATAATTAAAATGTGAAAATGTATGCAGCTGCCGACGGGGCTTGGCAGCGTTGGCGTTTGAACTAAAAGGATGGATACAAATGAAGCTTACCCAGGTGCTTGATAAAAAGAAGTTCTCGCTTTCCTTCGAGGTATTCCCGCCCAAGACGGACGCCAATTACGAAAGCGTAAAAACCGCCACGGAGAAGATCGCCCAGTTGCGCCCCTCCTTCATGAGCGTGACCTATGGCGCGGGTGGCGGCACCAGCGAATACACGCTGGACATGGCCCGCCTCATCAAGGAGAACTACGGCGTTTCCTCCATCGCCCATCTGACCTGCGTTTCCTCCACCAGGGAAACGGTGCTGCAAAGGATACAAAGCTTTCAGCAGGCGGGGATCGAAAACATCATGGCCCTGCGCGGCGATATTCCCGCCGACCGCCTGGACGAGGACCGCTCCGGCTGGCACTACCACCACGCCAGGGAACTTGTCGAGGATATCCGCCGCATCGCGCCGGAATTCTGCATCGGCGGCGCCTGCTATCCGGAGGTGCACCCCGAGAGCGCCAACCAGAAGGAGGACATCCGCTTTCTCAAGGAAAAGGTGGACGCGGGCTGCGATTTTCTGACCACGCAGATGTTTTTCGACAACAACCTTTTATACAGCTTTTTGTATAAGATCCGCGAGGCGGGCATCACCGTGCCCGTGGTGGCGGGCGTGATGCCCATCACCAGCGCCAACCAGGTGGAGCGGGCCTTAAAGCTTTCCGGCTCCTTTATGCCCCTGCGCTTCAAAAGCCTGGTGGATAAGTTCGGTTGGAGCCCGCGCGCCATGAAGCAGGCGGGCATCGCCTATGCCACGGACCAGATCATCGACCTGTTTGCCAACGGCATCACCCACGTGCACGTGTACTCCATGAACAAGCCGGACGTGGCTGCGAAAATCCAGGCCAACCTGTCCGACATCCTCGGCAAAGATGCCTGAGGCCGTTCAGATCCGGCGCTATGAGCAGCTTGCGCCGTACGATGAAAAAGAGATACTGCGCTACGCTTCTGCACCGCATCCGTCGCCGGAGCTTTTGCAGCTTCTGCGCGAATGCCTAAAGGAATGCGAGGGCGCGTTTTCCGGCCGCGTGTGTTATTTGCGCCTGCCGATCAAATTAAGCGGCAATGTGCTGCACCTCGCCTTTGCCGAAACGGACAGCAAAAGCCTGATCCGCCACCTTACGGGCTGCGACGAGATCGTTTTGTTTGCCGCCACGGTGGGGCTTGGGATCGACAGGCTCATCCATAAGCACAGCCGCCTTTCTATCGCCCGGGCAGCCATGCTGCAGGCTGTCGGCACGGAAAGGATCGAGAAACTGTGCGATTTGTTCTGCTCCGAAATGGAGCAGGCGCTTTTGCGGGAAGGGCTGCACACGCGCCCGCGCTTCAGCCCCGGCTACGGCGACCTGCCCCTGGAGATGCAAAGGCAGATCGCGGCTGCCCTGAACTGCGAAAAGCACATCGGCGTGTGCCTGAACGAGAGCCTTTTGATGTCGCCAAGCAAATCGGTCACCGCCATCGTGGGCATTTCCAAGGCCGCCTGCGAAGAAAAGACGCAGGCCTGTGCCCTGTGCACAAAGTCGGATTGCCCCTTCAGAAAGGAAGAAACGATATGACCATACGGGAACTGCTCGCAACCTCTCGCATTTACCTGGACGGCAGCATGGGTACCATGCTGCAAAAGAAGGGCCTTATGCCCGGCGAGCTGCCGGAAAGATGGAACCTTTCCCATGCGGAAGAGATCATCGGACTGCACCTTGCCTATTACAACGCGGGCAGCCACATCGTAAACACCAATACCTTCGGCGCAAATTGCTTAAAGTTCGGCGATGACGAGCTGCGGACGATCGTCCTTGCGGCGATCGAAAACGCCCGGGAGGCGCGCCGCAGATCGACCGCGCCGCAGGAAAAGTTCATCGCCCTGGACATAGGGCCGCTGGGCCGCCTGCTCAAGCCCTACGGCGATCTGGACTTTGAGGAGGCCGTTGCCGCCTTTGCCAAGACGATATGCATCGGCGCGCAGGCGGGCGTGGACCTGATCGTGATCGAGACCATGAACGACAGCTACGAGACCAAGGCGGCCGTGCTGGCGGCCAAGGAGAATTCGCAGCTGCCTGTCTTTGTCTCCAACGCCTACGGCGAGGACGGCAAGCTCATGACCGGCGCCAGCCCCGCGGCCATGGTCGCCATGCTGGAAGGTTTGGGCGTGGACGCGCTGGGCGCCAACTGTTCCCTGGGACCGGAGCAGCTCATGGGCGTGGCAAAGGAGCTGCTGGAGTACGCCTCCGTTCCGGTGCTGATCAAGCCCAACGCCGGGCTTCCGCGCAGCGAAAACGGCAAGACGATCTATGACGTGGACGCAGACGAATTCACCCGCCAGATGGACAGTATGCTGCGCCTAGGCGTGCGCGTGGCGGGCGGCTGCTGCGGCACCACGCCGGAATACATCGAAAAGCTGGTGAAAAGCACCAGCGATCTGCCTGTGAGCCCTCTTGAAAGAAAGGGCCGCACGCTGGTTTCCTCCTACACCCACGCGGTCCAAATCGGGC
>JBNRMU010000029.1:0-4470 GCA_050309765.1 Christensenellales bacterium | reverse complement strand
GTCCTGCACGATGAAAAACTGCGAGCTGGCGCTGTTGTAATCCTCGGCGCGGGCCATGGAGATAGCGCCGCGGGTATGGGACAGCGTGTTGTTGTAGCCGTTTGCCGGGAATTCGCCCACGATGTTTTCGCCGGAACCGCCGCTGCCGGTGGCGGTGGGATCGCCGCCCTGCATCATAAAGCCCTGCATGATCCTGTGGAAGGTAAGCCCATCATAAAAGCCGCTTTTTACCAGCTTGACAAAGTTCTCCACGGTCTTTGGCGCGGCCGTTGCGTCCAGCGCCACGGTGATGGTGCCGTAGTTTTCGATCTGAATATCGGCGATGTAGGATGCGTTGACCCCCTCGGGCAGGGGCGTCGTGCCCTTTTTCGCCGGCGGGTTGTTCAAAACGTAGATCCCAGCCAGAAGGAACAGCGCCGCGGCCGCGCAGATGGCGATCGTGCGCAGACGTTTTTTATTCTTTTGTTCCAGCGGCGCCGCCGCGGAATCGATCAACTTCTGTGCCTGCTCTTCAGCATTCTTGGGCACGGCGCAGCCCTCGATCCCCTCGCGGAAGGCTTCGACGATCCACTCCTCCGTTGCGGGCAGGGCGTTGCCGCCGGCGCGCCGCACCACGCCTTGGAGGAAGGCCAGGTTCTCCTTTTCCGCCGCATAAGCGGCCGCGACCGTCTCCTCGTCCAGGCCGCTGATCTCCGCTGCTTTGGCCGCATCGCAATCAAGACCGCGGCGCAGCACGAACAAAAAGCGCAGTCCGTCCGGCAGCAGGGGAAGCAGCGTTTCCAATTTGCCGCCATTTTTGCTGATCTTGCTGTTTTCCGGCTTGCCGACGCTAAAGCCGCCCTCCGCGTCCGGTTTCAACACCAGCTGGTTTTTGCCGAAGAGCTGCGCTTTGCAGCCGTCGATCACCTTCTGCACTGCAAAATCGGAAAAGGCCTCCTCGCTTTCCAGCTTGCCGTCCAGCGCGGCCTGCAGCGCGGCCCGCAGGCTGCTGGCGGCAACATAGGCCGCATCCTCCTCCTTGCGCAAAAAGGCCTTGCACAAAAAGCTGATGCGCTGCTTGTTTGCATCAAACAGGGCCAATAGCGCCTTGCGATTTCCCTTGGAAGCCTTAAGCATATCTGTCGTCATGGTCCGTTTCCTTTCCTTATCTGCATGGTCCGGGAGCTTACTTCATGCCCGTGTCTCCATTTTATACCAAAACGAGGCGGCGTGCGCGCCCGTTTGCATCTGCATTTTCCTTTTCGCGTAAAAAATTCATGAACGCGCGCACCCAGCGCCGATACAGCAGCGCCGCCGAAGAGAAGACTTCGGCGGCGCCTGAAATGCATTGTTTAGCCAAGCGAATCCAGCTGCTTTTGCAGCGCGAGCAGCATGTTCTCGTTCACCTGCAGCTTGTTGCGCTCGTTTTCGACCAGGTTGGCCGGCGCCTTGGCGAGGAAGCCCTCGTTCTGCAGCTTGCCCTTGCCGCGGGCGATCTCCTTTTGCACGTTGTCGATCTCTTTGCTCAGGCGGGCCTTTTCC
The DNA here is from genome assembly GCA_050309765.1 of Christensenellales bacterium. Lineage (GTDB taxonomy): Bacteria > Bacillota > Clostridia > Christensenellales > UBA1750 > CALWRM01. The sequence continues at coordinate 2,949 of JBNRMU010000029.1, read as the reverse complement.
TTTTCGATATCCACCAGCTCGCCCACGGGCAGGAAGGCCTCGCCCGCCGTGCTGACGGCGGAGACCAGCTTGCCGGAAAGCTCCTCGCGCTTGACCACCTGAATGGCGGAAGCGGAGGCGAGCCTCGCAAAGTAGCTGTCGCTGCCCTCGAAGGTGCCGTCCGGAACCTCGGCGGCGGGCACGATGTAGATATGCGCCTTGCGGGACGGGGGCACGTTCATTTCCGCGCGCAGGTTGCGCACGCTGCGGATCATCTCCATGATGTGCTCCATCTGCTCGGCTTCCTTGGGATACTCCTTATCCGGCTGCGGCCAGCGGGATACCATGATGGAGCCTTCGGTCCAGGGCAGGTACTCGTAGATGGAATCCGTTAAGAAGGGCATGAAGGGATGCAAAAGCTTGAGCGTTCCCTCCAGCACCTCGGACAGCGTGGCGCGTGCCGCGGCGGCGGCCTTTTCGTCGTCGCCGTACAGGGCGGCCTTGGCCAGCTCCAGATACCAGTCGCACAGCTCGGACCAGATGTAATCGTACAGCTTCTGGGCGGCCATGGCCACGTCCAGGTTGTCCAGGTGGTTGCTCACCTCGCGCGCGCAGGCGGCGTAGCGGGTAAGGATCCACTTGTCGGCCAGGGACTTTTCGGCCGTGTCGTCCTTATCGCCCTCCAGGTTCATCAGGGCGAAGCGGCAGGCGTTGTACACCTTGTTGGCAAAGTTGCGCGCCGCGGCCGCCTTGTCCTCGGAGAAGCGCACGTCGTTGCCGGGCGCCACGCCGGACACCACGGCAAAGCGCAGGGCGTCCGCGCCGTACTTGTCGATGATGATGGTGGGGTCGATGCCGTTGCCCAGGGATTTGCTCATCTTGCGGCCCTGCTCGTCGCGCACCAGGCCCTGGAAGCGAATGGTCTTAAAGGGCACCTGGCCCGTGTGCTCAAGCCCTGAGAAGATCATGCGCGCACCCCAGAAGAAGATGATGTCAAAGCCCATCACCATCAGGGTGTTGGGATAGAAGCGCTCAAAATCCTCGGTCTTGTCCGGCCAGCCCAGCGTGGAGAAGGGCCACAGCGCGGAGGAGAACCAAGTATCCAGCACGTCCTCGTCCTGGTGCACGCTGCCGCCGCATTTCTCGCACTTGTCCGGCGCGGTTTTTGCCACCATGGTATGCCCGCACTTGTCGCAATAGTAGGCGGGAATGCGGTGGCCCCACCACAGCTGGCGCGAGATGCACCAATCGCGGATGTTCTCCATCCAGTTAAAGTAGATGCGGTTGGCGCGCTCGGGGGTCAGGGTGAGGCGGCCGTCGCGCACGCACTCCATGGCCGGCTCGGCCAGAGGCTTCATCCTGACGAACCACTGGGTGGAAACCAAGGGCTCCACCGTGTGGTGGCAACGGTAGCACTGGCCCACGTTGTGGGTATAGGGCTCCACCTTTACCAAAAGGCCCAGCTTTTCCAGGTCCTCCACCACGGCCTTGCGGGCGTCGGCAGCGGTCATGCCGGCGTACTTGCCGCACAGCTCGTTCATGGTGCCGTCGTCGTTCATCACGCGCTCCACGGGCAGGTCGTGGCGCATGGCGACCTCAAAGTCGTTGGGGTCGTGAGCGGGGGTCATTTTCACGGCGCCGGTGCCGAACTCCTTTTCCACATAGCTGTCCGCCACCACGGGGATGGGGCGGTTGCGCAGGGGCAGGATCACGTTCTTGCCGATCAGGTCGGTGTAGCGCTCATCCTCGGGATTGACGGCCACGCCGGTGTCGCCCAGCATGGTCTCGGGGCGGGTGGTGGCCACGATCAGGCCCTGGCCGCCGTCCTCGGCGGGATAGCGGATGTGCCAGAGGAAGGAGGCCTGCTCCTCGTACTCAACCTCGGCGTCGGAAAGGGCGGTCTTGCAGGTGGGGCACCAGTTGATGATGCGGTTGCCGCGATAGATCAGGCCCTTGTTATAGAGATTCACAAACACCTCGACCACGGCGCGGGAGCAGCCCTCGTCCATGGTGAAGCGCTCGCGGGACCAGTCGCAGGAAAGGCCCAGCAGCCTTTGCTGGCGCACGATGCGTCCGCCGTACTCCTCGCGCCACTGCCAGGCGCGCTTTAAAAACTCCTCGCGGCCCAGGTCGCGCTTGTCGATGCCCTCCTTGGCGAGCTGCTCCACGATCTTGACCTCCGTGGCGATGGAGGCATGGTCGGTACCCGGCACCCAGAGGGTGTCGTCGCCCAGCATTCTGTGGTAGCGCACCAGGATATCGGGCAGGGTCTCATCCATGGCGTGGCCCATGTGCAGCTGGCCGGTGATGTTGGGCGGGGGCATGACGATGGAAAAGGTCTTGGCGCCCTCGGGCTTTTTGGCCGCGGGCTTAAACAGGCCTTCGCTTTCCCATTTTTCGTACAGGCGCTTTTCCACCTGCTGGGGGTCATAGGTCTTGGGCATGTCCGCAAAGCGGTTTGCTTGCATATCGGCTTCCTCCTTAAAGCAAAACCTCAAACGGTATGATTCCATGGTTTATGGGATAAAACACCAGATGGCACCAATAAAGGCCAGGATCAGGGCAAGGATGCGCAGCGGCAGCTGATACTTTTCCTTTGCGCGGCCCGCGCACAGCATCAGCGCAGCGCCCAGCAGCAAAAGCACGATCGCCGCCGGCGGCAGGGATAGCAGCCTTGTGCGCATGGGCCCGGTTCTCCTTTCATTCGCTAAAAAACGCCCGCCCCTGTTAAAAGGGCGAGCGCGTCGCGGTACCACCTTTGTTTATCACTCAATGCAGCGCGAGGTAACGGGCGCTGGCCGGGACGGGGTACTTGCCACGCAAACAGGCGGTTTCCCCCTTTCCTCCTCCGGGACGACTTCGGTGCGAGCGCAATGCGCGGCGGCCTTGCAGCCGATGGACCGCCTCTCTGTCAAGCGCGCGACACGCCCTACTCCTTCCCTTCACGGGATTTACCAATACAGTATACCC
>JBNRMU010000028.1:0-8083 GCA_050309765.1 Christensenellales bacterium | reverse complement strand
CTTGCCTTTGCGCAGAAGGACGGATGGAGCTATCATCTCATGGGCTTTGCGGCCGGACAAAGCCTGCTGGACAGACGCTTTTTGTCCGACCCGCCGCGTCTGATCCGCGTGCTGGCGCGGGCCGCGGCGCTGCTGCGCAGGCTGGACGGGCAGGCTTGCCCCTTTTTGAGCGCGGACAGCCAAGGGGACGCCTTTGTGCACGGCGATTTGTGCCTGCCCAACATACTCGTGGACGAAAACGACCAGGTCGCCGCCTTCCTCGACGTGGAAAACATGGGCCTTGGCGACGCCTGGTACGACTATGCCAAGCTGCTTTGGAGCCTGCAATACAACCTTAAGACCGACCGCTGGAACGGCGCGCTGCTGGATGCGCTGGGTCTTTGTTTTGATAAGGAAAAGTACGAGCGCTATGTGGATGAGGAGGAGCGGGCGGCGCTTCTGGACAACTGAACACAGAACCAAACGATCGGGGGAAGGCGCAAAGCTTTCTCCCTTTTTACGCAAAAAAACCGGGACGCTCATCCAAGCGTCCCGGAAAAACGGTTTGTTTTTAAATCGCAGGCCTTTACCTCTGCACGCGGCCGGAGGCGTTGCCCTTCATCAGGGACTTGACCTCGTCCAGGGAGACCATGTTGAAGTCGCCCTCGATGGTGTGCTTCAGCGCCGACGCGGCCACGGCGAACTCCACCGCGCCCTGGTTGTCGTAGCCGTTGCGCAGGGCGTAGATGAGGCCGGAGCCGAAGCTGTCGCCGCCGCCCACGCGATCCACGATGTGGATGGCGTACTTCCTGGATACGGCGATCTGGCCGGACTCGGCGTCGTACAGCATGCCGGACCAGTTGTTGTCGGAGGCGGAAAGGCTCTCGCGCAGGGTGATGGCGATCTTCTTGCAGCCGAAGCGATCCACCAGCTGCTTGGCCACGGACTTGTAACCCTCCACGCTCAGCTTGCCGGTGTTGATGTCGGTCTCGTCCGCGCGGATGCCGAACACGTCCGCGGAATCCTCCTCGTTGGCGATCAGAACGTCGACATAGGGCACCAGCTCGCTCATGACCTGACCGGCCTTCTCGCGGGACCAGAGGTTTTTGCGGTAGTTCAGGTCGCAGGAGATGGTGATGCCGCGGGCCTTGGCGGCCTTGCAGGCCTCCAGCGTAACGGCGGCCGCGCCGTCGGAGATGGCGGGGGTGATGCCGGTCCAGTGCAGCCAGTCGGCGTCGGCCAGGATCTTGTCCCAATCGAAATCGCCGGGCTTTACGGCGGACATGGAGGAATATTTGCGGTCGTACACGACCTTGGAGGGACGCATGGAGGCGCCCTTCTCGCAGTAGTAGATGCCCAGGCGCTCGCCCTGGCGGGGGGACATGGAAACGTCCACGCCGAACCAGCGCAGGGAGTTGAGGCACGCGTCGCCGATGGGGTTCTTGGGGATGGCGCACACAAAGGCGGCATCCTCGCCGTAGTTGGCCAGGGAGACGGAGACGTTGGCCTCGGCGCCGCCGAAGATCACATCAAAGCTCTTGGTCTGCTGCAGGCGATAATAGCCCGGAGGGGAGAGACGAAGCATGACTTCGCCGAAGCATACGACTTTACCCATGAGAAGTCACTCCTTTGTCGATTGAGATTGATCTGTGAAAGGGCGCATCGCCCTCATTTCTCACCTTAATACTAATCCAGGAAAGGGGCAAAGTCAAGACAGCGGCCGCGGGCGCGCAGGGCGCCGCGGCCGCTTTTTGTGCAAAAGGCAATTTGTATGCTTACTTGTTGATGACCGTGTCGTCCAGCTCCCAGCCCAGGGTCTCGTACATGCCGCGGCGGTCGTTTTTGTCGTTGTAAAGCTCGTGGCTGGCGTATTTGGCCACGTCGCGGGCCACCTTGCGGGGCACGACGATCACGCCGTCGCCGTCGGCCACGATCACATCGCCCGGATAGATGGCCACGCCGCCGATGGCGATGGGCACGTCCTTTTCCAGGAAGCGGATGCGGCACTGGTCCATCTTTTGGGAGACGAAATAGCTCCACACGGGGATCTTCTGCATGATGCACTCGTCCGTATCGCGGATGCCGCCGCCGTTTGTCACGATGCCGCGCGCGCCCTTGATCTTGCAGGAAAGCGCGTTGGCGGAACCCATCAGGCCCACGTCCACGCCGCTTACGTCCAGGGCGATAAAGTCGCCGGGCTCGATGTCGTTCATCCAGGGATAGGTGGCCACGTTGCCGTAGTACCAGCCGGACCACTTGCCGTATTCCTCGCCGGTCACGCCCGGCACCGGGCCCTCAAAGGGCAGGTAGCGCGCCGTGCGGGCGATGCCCACGGCCTTGGTGCGGTAGATGGGGCGTATTTTGGCATCCAGGCTGCCGTAGTGGTGGTAGCCCATAAAGTCCATGCCGTCGCGCACGTCGGCCACGCGCAAAGGCTCAAACAGGGACAAAAGCTCCTGGTTTTCGGCGTTCATTGTAAAATCCCCTCTCTTTCAGCCGGAGTCGGAAATGGGTTCCATATCTGTATGGTAGCGCCGAAAACGCTTTTTTGTCAACGGCAAAAGCGGCGCGCCGGCATAGCAAAGGGCGCTGCCGGGCAGACTAAGGGCGCGGCGCGGGCCGCACAAAATCCAAACCATCGCAGGGAGGGAAAAGCAGATGCAGGATCATTCCAAGGCATTTGGCAAACAGCACATCCTGTGCAATGTGCAAAGCTGCGTATACCACGACGACCGGGGCGAGTGCTGTACGCTGGAGCGCATCACCGTGCAGCCCAACGGCGGCGTGCAAAACGGCCTTGCACAGGACGAAAGCTGCTGCGGCAGCTATCGCTGCAGGGAGTAAAGGCGCCGCATACGCACCGCCCGCCGCGGGAGTCTTTCCCGCGGCGGGCGGTTTTTTGGCCCTGCGGCGCGGCGTGCAAAAGCAAGCCCCGTTACCTATCCTTTGCCTACTTGAACGCGGGCGGCGCAAGCGCTATTCTATAGGTATTCAAGCAGCAGGCTCTGCCGGCAGACAGCGCGGATATTTCCCTCTGCGGACCGTTGACAAGGCAGAAAGATCGGCAGATACTGGTAGTTGAGCGCAGAAGCGTCCGGAGGGCTTTCTGCCGCCGGCGCTGCGCAAAGAAACACGAATGAGAAAAAACAGACCCGTTCCGTACGACCAAGGATGTGACCGCATGAAAACCAAACCCTATCCCCGCACGGCCATCGTCTGCAACCGTAAGGCCGCAGCCGGCGGGCACGACGCCGCCGACCAGGAGGCGGAGTTCGACAGCCCCGAGACCATCGAGGCCATCCGCCTGGCGCTTGTGCGCCGCGGCGTGGACGCCATCGCCCTGGAGGCGGACGAAAACCTCAGCGAAAACCTTAAAAAAGAAAAGATCGCCTTCGTCTTCAACCTGGCCGAGGGAAAATGCGGCCGCGACCGCGAGGCGCAGGTGCCCGCGCTGCTGGGGCTGCTTAATATCCCCTACATGGGCAGCGACGCCACCGCCATGGCCGTATCGCTGGACAAGGATTTGTGCAAGCGCTTTTTGTCCACCTGCGGCGTGCGCGTAAGCCGCGGCGTAGCCTTGCGCCCGGGCGATACGGCGGCGCTCAAACAAGCGGCGGCGCTTTCCTTTCCCCTTTTGCTCAAGCCCAACGCCGAGGGCTCCGGCCGCGGCATCTTCGAAAACTGCATCGCAGAAAACGAGCGGGAGCTATGCGATCTATACGCGGATATCTGCCGCCGCTTTGACGGCGAGATGCTCGCGGAGGAATTTCTTCCCGGCCGCGAGTTCACCGTGGCGCTGCTCGGCAACGGAAAAGACGTGCACGTGTTCCGCCCCATGGAGATCCTTTACCGCGGCGCGACGCAGGGCAAGTACAGCGTATACAGCTATAAGATCAAAAAGGACTATTTAAATTACGTCGATTACAAGTGCCCGGCGGACATCCCCACGGCCCTGGAGGAGGAGCTCATGCGGATGGCAAAAACGGCCTTTCTGGCCCTAAAATGCCGCGACATCGCCCGGGTGGACTTTCGCCTGAACAAAAACGGCGAGCCCTGCTTTTTGGAGCTCAACCCCTTGCCGGGGCTGGCGCCAAACTACAGCGATTTTCCCATGGCCGCCGCGTCCGAGGGCTACGATTTTGAATCCATCGTGTTTGCCATATACAAAACGGCGCTTGCGCGCGTAAACGCACAGGGGGAGGCAGATACAGACTCATGAACAACACGCAGGCCTGGGCGGAAAAATACCAGGGATGGAGCGACTGGCACTGGCAGATGCAGCACCGCGCAAGAAGCGCGCAGGAGCTGCGCGCCTTTTTGCCCGTCTCCGCGGAGGAAGGGCGCGACATAGACGCCTGCCTCGCGCGCTTCCGCATGGCGGCGACGCCCTATTATCTTTCCCTTATCGATCCAAACGATCCGAACGATCCCATCAAACGGCAGTGCGTACCATCGGCAGAAGAACTGCTTCCGAACCCAAACGACATGGCCGATCCCCTGAACGAGGGCGGCGACAGCCCCGTGCCCTTTTTGACCCATCGCTATCCGGATCGCGTGCTGCTGCTGGTGACGCTGGAATGCGCCGAATACTGCCGCCACTGCACGCGCCGCCGCCTGGTGGGCGAGGAGGACCGCGCCATCACAAAGGAAGCGCTGGAACAGGCGCTTGCCTACATACGCAGCCATGAGGAGATCCGCGACGTGCTGCTCTCCGGCGGCGACCCGCTCACCCTTTCCACGCAGTGCCTGGAGGAGATACTCTCGGCCTTGCGGCAGATCCCGCATGTGGACATCATCCGCATCGGCACGCGCATGCCCGTGGTCTGCCCCATGCGCATAGACGACGAGCTTTGCCGCATGCTCAAAAAATACCAGCCGATCTGGATTAACACGCACTTCAACCATGTGCGCGAGCTGACACAGGAAAGCGAGGCCGCCCTTGCCCGCCTGGCAGACGCGGGGCTGCCCCTTGGCAACCAGTCCGTTTTGCTCAAGGGCGTCAACGATACCGCGCAGGACATGAAGGCGCTGCTTTTGCGCCTGGTGCACAACCGCGTGCGGCCCTATTATCTGTACCAGTGCGATCTTACCAGCGGCATCGGCCACTTCCGCACGCCGGTCGAGACCGGCATCTGCATCCTGCACGAGCTGCAGGGCCACATCTCCGGCTTTGCGGTGCCCAAGTTCGTCATCGATGCGCCGGGCGGCGGCGGCAAGGTGCCCTTCCAGTACGATTATACCCTTTCCCACGACGAAAACGAGATCGTGTTCGAAAACTACCTGGGCAAGACCTATCGCTATCCGGAGCCGCAGGCCCCTTTCCCCGACCAGACAGGAGAGAAATAAATATGTACGACCTGAAACAGCACTTCGTTTTTCCCGCCGATTACGACGAAAAGTCCGCGCGCCTGCTGGACGAGGCCTTCGCACAGGTGCCCTTTTACCGCGAGCACTGGAAACGGTACGACATCGGCAGCGCCCATTCCATCGACGAGCGCTTTGACGCCCTTCCCGTCCTCACCAAGGCGGACATGCGCGCCCATTTCCCCGCCGGCGCGGTGCCGGACGGAAAGAGCGTGCGCCAGGGCCTGGACGACGACGAGATCGAATACACCTTCACCAGCGGCACCACGGGCGATAAGGTGATCAACCTCTGGAACCAAACCTGGTGGCATGCTGCCGAGATGGCCTCCTGGAGGCTGAACAAAAACCTGCAAAGGCTTTCCTATCCGCCCAAACAGGCCACCCTTGCCAGCTCCTTAAACGTGGGCATCAGCTGCGAGGAGGATTTGCCCTTCGACCATCGCATCATGGGCAACCTTTTGTACCTGAACGAAAAGGCCAACATCATCTGCTGGAAGCGCTTCCATTACGAGCGCATGGCCAGGGAGATCAACGATTACCGCCCCACCGTCCTGGAGGCCAACCCCTCCCTGCTTGGGCGTTTCTGCTTCTGGGCGCTGGACAACGGCGTTCAGGTGTATTCGCCGGACGTGATCACCTTTACCTACGAGCTGCCGTCCAGCATGCACCTTGCCGCCATCCGCAAGGTGTTCAAGTCCCCTCTGGTCAGCTCCTACGGCACCACGGAGACCGGCTTTGTCATGGATACCTGCGAACAGGGCCGCTACCACCAGAACACCGAATACACCCGCATCGAGTTCCTTCCCTTAAAGGAGGAGTTCGGCGGGCCGGACCTGGGCCGGCTGGTGGTATCCACCTTCGGCAACCCCTGGGCGTATATGCTGCGCTTTGACGTGGGCGACCTGGTGCGCATCCACAAGGGCGAGCCCTGCGGCTGCGGCAACGCCGCCGGTTTTGTGGCCGACAGCATCGAGGGCCGCGTGAGCAATTCCACCTTTGCGGTGGACGGGCGCCTGATCACCACGGCGCAGACGGACGCGGCCATCGGCCAGATCGAGGATGTGCGCGAATATGACCTGACCCAGCTTGACAGGGACAGCTATGCGCTTAAAATCGTGGTGGGCAGCAACGAAAAGCGCGCCGTGGAGCACGCACATGCGCTGCTCTGTGATCTGTACGGCGCAAAGGGCCGCTACCAGGTGGAGGCGGTGGAGGACCTGCTGCCCGGCCCGGCGGGCAAGTACCGCCGCACGCACGCCGAGTTCGAGTTCGACGATTGGGCGCTGGTGAAGGGCACGCAGATCGTAAACGGACGCAGGGTATAGATTAAGCTGCGCGCGGTTTTTCCGCGCGTGGAAAGGACAGAAAAATGGCACGCAACAACCTTTACCTGATCGCCGGACACGGCGAGGACGACTACGGTTTTCTGCCTGCGGCGCTGGCCGCGAGCGGCAAACAGGCCCCGAGCGTTGCCTACATCGGCACGGCCAACGGTGAAAATGCGATGTTCATGGCGCGCATGGCCCAGGGATTAAAGACGGCGGGCGCGAGCGTCGTGCGCCTTGCACCCTTGCTCGGCAAGGGCCGCGACGAGGACAAAGCGGCCGCTATTCTGACGGAAAGCGACGTGATCTTCATCTCCGGCGGCGAGGTGGAGGACGGCATGGCCGCGCTTTCGCCCCGCATCCGCGCGCTGCTTTGGCAGCTGTACGACGGGGGCAAGGTGTTCATCGGCATTTCCGCCGGCACCATCATGATGGGGCAGGCCTGGCCGCACTGGGACGACGAGGATAATGACTTCGACAATGCCCGCCTGTTCGACTGCCTGGGCTTTGTGCAGACGATCTTTGACACCCACTGCGAGGACGAAGGCTGGCCGGAGCTGAAAAAGGCCGTCTCCCTGCAGGAGGAGGGCTATGTCGGCTACGGCATCCGCGCGGGCGGCATGGTGCGGGTGTCGCCGGACGGCGCGCTGCACCCGAATATCCCCATGGACGGCTATGTCTGCCGCGGGGGAGAGGCCGTGCCCTGCGGGTGCTGAGCTTAAAAAAGCGAGGTTTGCGGCGCGGCGGGTCTGCGCCGCAAACAAATTTCACGTTCCGGCAAAATTCTGCTTGCAATTTGGCTCCGCCGCTGGTATACTGTGTTTTGTTCCTGCAAACGCAGGCGTGCTGATGTAGCTCAGTAGGTAGAGCGCATCCTTGGTAAGGATGAGGTCACCAGTTCGAATCTGGTCATCAGCTCCATCAAAACCAGTCATTTTTGACTGGTTTTTCTTTGTTTTTGGCAGGTTTTGGGGCTGTTTTTGCAAGTTTGCGTTTTCAATCCTGCATTTTAGATGACCTCTTTTTTCAGGTGCAATTTTTGGTGCAATGACCAATCCCGCAAACACCTTTGTTTCCTAGGTTTTTTGGCACTTTTTGTGCACTTTTCGGTGCAATTTTTCTTCAAGTGCCGCTTAGACCATAGCAGGAGCCGATAACTGAGGCGGCATCAACCGAGCTGTTTCGCCCCTTATCATAATGCTTCAAGGTCATTTGAGGGCTGGAATGTCCGAGCATTTTTTGCACTAGTTTAATGTCGTGGGTTATGGCGGAGATGTCCGTTGCGACCGTCGTACGGAACCGCCTTGGCGTGATGGATTCGCTGAAATTGGTTTCCTTTTGAATCCGTTTACGCAACCCTCTAAGCTGTGTATAACTGAGGGGCGTTTTTCCGCCGATCAGAAAGTTTTCCGGAT
>JBNRMU010000027.1:0-3411 GCA_050309765.1 Christensenellales bacterium | reverse complement strand
ATGCCGTCCATGGGCATTTGAAAAACAACCCCTTTGCTACTTGTTTGTGTTTGGCTAAGTATAGCAGGTTTTTCATCTGCAAACAAGCGGCCCGGGATAGACGCACAGCCCTTTGGCACGCAGGGCCAAAGGGCTGTGGTAACTGGCGTTTTTACGCCATTTTAAGAAAGCGGAGTTTGTGCTATACTTAGGTTACAGTTCGGACTGCATCTGCGTCAGCGTCTGCCTGGCCTGATCGACCTTCTGCTTTTGCGCCTGCTCCGTCTGGTACCAGCCCTTTTGCTGCATCAGCTGAAAGGTTGCATACTGGTCCTGCGCGGTCTGGTTCATATTGCCGGCAAACACCTGGCGGCCATCCATGTCGGCGCATTCGCAAAGGAAGCTCGCGTACACGGAAACGAGCTGCTTTTCGGTGTTGAGGATGTCGTTGAGCATGTCCTTATCGCCCAGCTGGGCCTTTCCCATTGCAGATTTCATGTGCGTTTCCTCCTTTAATTGCAGCTGTTCAGGTAGCCAAGCAGTTTGTTGAAATGTTCGCGGTGGTGGCAGGCGAGCGTGTTTGCGTGTCCGGCCAGGGTCTGATCGGAGAACTGCGCCGCATAGGTCTCCAGCTTTTTACAGGCGACGGCCTCATGTTCCATCTGGTCCTGTAGCAGGGTCAGAGTCTTGCTGTCCAGTTTGCATTGATTCTGCTGCATGGTGATAACCTCCGTTTTTTGTCATATTTGGTGCCGATGCTTTCTTGTGCCGTGCACAAGGCTTATTCTGTTTGAAAAGGGGCATGCTTATTCATGCAGGGTGAAAACGCGTTCAAGGCTTATCAGGCCGCGCTTTCCTATCTGGATAAGGTCGATCATTCCATGGTGCAGGTGCGCGACCACCTGAAAAAGAAGGGTTTTACGGATGCGGACATCCGCACAGCCATCAATAAACTCATGGAATACGGTTTTGTGGACGATCGGGCCTTTGCCCGGCGTTTCATCGCCTCGCACCCGTCCAGCGGCAAGCTGCTGCTGCGGCAAAAGCTGCGGCAAAAGGGCATCGATCAGGAAACGGCCGCGCAGGCGCTGGAAAACCAGGATGAGGAAACGCAGATCGAAAACGCGCTTACCCTTCTGCGCAAAAAGCTTTCCGGCAGCAGCGAAAAAGAAGACGTGCGCAAGGCCATGCAGTCCGTGATGCGCAGAGGGTTCCCCTACCCCATCGTGCGCAGCGCCGCTGCCAGATACAACGCCGAGGCCGTGGAGGACCTGTACGATGAATGAGGCGCTGGACGAAAAAAAGATCGCGCTTTTGCGCAAAAACACGACCTTCGTATATCTGCCCGAGGTCGAGAGCACCTTCATCGAGATGAAGCGTCTTGCCCACGCGGGCGCTACCGACGGCTCCGTCGTGCTGGCCGAGCGCCAAACCGCTGGCCGGGGGCGGCTCGGGCGGCGCTGGGTCTCCTTTCCCGGCAGCGGGCTGTATTTTTCCTATCTCATCAAAAAGCCGTTGCCTGCGGATAAGGCGGCAAGACTCACCCCGGCCCTGGCCGTGGCCGTGTGCAGCGCCCTGCGGGACTGCGGGCTAAAGGATGCGCATATCAAATGGCCCAACGACATCATCGCCGGCGGCCGCAAGCTCTGCGGCATCCTCTGCGAGATGGAGCTGGACGCGTCCGGTGGACTTGCCTTTGCCCAGGCGGGCGTGGGGCTTAACGTGCACAAGTATCCCGTTCCGGAAGACTTAAAGGATAAGATCGCCTTCTGCGACGAGTTTATCGCTGTTTCGCGTCAGAACCTGCTGATTGCTGTGCTTTCCCGCATCGACGAGCTGTGCGCGCTTGCCGTGAAGGATTTTTCCCGGGTGCTTGCGCGCTACCGTGCGCTGTGCTATACCCTGGGCAAGCAGGTCAGGGCCAGCGGCGGCCAGAGTGCGGAAGGGATTGCCGTGGACATCGGCGAGGAATGCGAATTGATCGTGCGCGACGACAGCGGCACGCTGCACGCGCTGCGCACGGCGGACGTATCGTTAAGAGGAGTGATGGGCTATGTATAAGGGCAGCATCTGCGACGTTTCCGGCCTCACGGTTGGCCATGCCCAGGACGAAAGGGGTATGACTGGCGTTACGGTCTTCCTGTTTGCAAACGGCGCCGTGGCTGGCGTGGACGTGCGCGGCGCGGCCCCAGGCACGCGGGAAACGGACCTGCTCAAAAGCGAGAATATGATCGAAAAGATCCACGCCGTGGTTCTAAGCGGCGGCAGCGCCTTCGGGCTGGACGCATCCGGCGGCGTGATGCGCGCCCTGGAGGAAATGGGCATCGGCTTTGACGCGGGCCCGTTCAAGGTGCCCATCGTCTGCGCGGCCGTGCTGTTCGATCTGACCATGGGCGATCCGGCGATCCGTCCCAACGCCCGCATGGGCTACGAAGCGGCCATGCGCGCGGGCACCAATCCCACCCAGGGCAGCGTCGGCGCCGGCAAGGGCGCAACGGTTGGCAAGTTGGTTCCTGGCTCCACCCCGGCCAAGAGCGGCATCGGTATGGCCTCCATGCAACTGCCGGGCGGCGGCACCATCGCCGCCATGGTGGCCGTAAACGCCGCCGGAGATGTGATCGATCCCGCGACGAACAAGGTCCTGGCCTGCGGAACGCTGGCCGGACGGCCTGTGCTCGCCGTGGACGCGCTGCTGGGCGGCGATCAGCCCTCCCCCTTTACGCAGGGACAAAACACCACCATCGGCCTGGTGGCTACGGACGTCAAGCTCACCAAGGCGCAGGCCAACCGCCTGGCCCAGGTGTCGCACGACGGCCTTGCCCGCACCATCCGTCCGGTGCACACCGTGGCGGACGGCGACACGCTGTTTGCGGTTTCCACCGGCGACAAGGAATGCAACCCCATCGTTTTGCATACCTGCGCGGTGGAGGTCGTCTCCCGCGCCATTCAAAACGCCGTTCTGGCTAACGAACCGGAGGAAGCATGATCGGCATCGGCTGCGATTTGTGCAAGGTGGACCGCATGGAGCGCGCGCTTGAAAAACCGCGCTTCCTTTTGCGGGTCTTCACCCCTTTGGAACAAGAATACATCGCCGAAAAAGGCGCACAGACGGCCGCCGGCATCTGGGCGGCCAAGGAGGCCTGCGCCAAGGCGCTCGGAAGCGGGTTTGCCGGATTCAGCCTTACAGATATCGAGGTTTTGCACATCGAAAACGGAAAGCCGCAGGTCGCGCTGCATGGCGGCGCTAAAGCGCGCCTGCAGGCCCTGGGCGGCACAAGGGTGCACATCAGCATCAGCCACGAGGCGGGCCTGGCCCTGGCCTTCTGCCTGCTGGAATAGCTGGCTTTTTCACGCGGATTTAAGGAGAAACGGTTATCGTGAAATACATACTTACGCCAAACGAGATGCAGGCGGTCGAACGCCTGGCGATGG
>JBNRMU010000026.1:0-5102 GCA_050309765.1 Christensenellales bacterium | reverse complement strand
ACATCGCCCTCATAGGGCACGCCCACGGCCGTGGCCTTGGTGGAGTCGATGGCGGAGCCGCCGCCGATGGCCAGCAGGAAATCGATGTTCTCCCTGCGGCAAAGCTCGATGGCCTTATACACGAAGGAAAGGCGGGGGTTAGGCTGCACGCCGCCCATCTCAAAAAGCTCGATGCCGTTTTCCTTGCATGAAGCAAGCACGGTATCGTACAGGCCGCTGCGCTTGACGGAGCCGCCGCCGTACTGCAAAAGCACCTTCTTGGCGCCGTACTGCTTTAAAAGCTGGCCCACCTGCTTTTCCGTGTCCTTACCGAAGACCACGCGGGTCGGTGCGCAATAGACAAAATCCCTCATGAATCAGTTCCTCCTTGGGCTTGATGAAAAATATACTCTGCTGTTACAGACAAACTGTTTTGTTCTCGCGAGCGGATTCGTACACGCCCAGCACGATGGCAAGGGGCGCGCGGGCTTCCTCGCCGGTGACCAGGGGATCGCGATCCTCCAGAATGGCGTTTACCACATCGCTGATCTGACGCGTGTGGGACTTGCCGTAAATCACCGCGGACGCTGCGCCCTTGGGACCGTTCTGCTGTACGGCGTCCGGTGCGGGATATCCATCCACGCGCCATTCCTTGACCACGTCGTTTTCGATGACGACGCCGCCCTTGGTGCCGTAAATATCGAGCCTGGTGTAAAAGCCCGGATAGGCGGTGGTGTTGCCCTCCAGCAGGCCCAGGGCGCCGGACTTGAACTTGAGGGTGGCCACGGCCACATCCTCGACCTCGATGCGCTCGTGGGAAAGCGTGGCGCACTGCGCCTGGATCTCGCTGACGGGGCCGCACAGGTACTGCACCATGTCCACATAGTGCACGCTCTGGTTCATCAGCGCGCCGCCGCCGTCCAGCGCCCAGGTGCCGCGCCAGTCGCCGGAATCGTAGTATTCCTGGGAGCGATACCACTTGGTATGGCTGCCGCCGAAGGTGATCTTGCCGAGCGCGCCTTCTTCGATGGCCTTTTTGAGGTAGGCGATGTCGGGATCGAAGCGGTGCTGGGAAATGCAGCTAAGCTTCACGCCGGCATCTCGGCAGGCGGCGATCAGCCTGTCCGCCGCTTCCAGGGAAACATCGATGGGCTTTTCCACGATCACGTGCTTGCCCGCCTTGGCCGCCTTAATGCCAAACTCGGCGTGCATGCCGCTGGGCAGGCAGATGTGCACAAGGTCGATGTCGTCCCGGGCGATCATCTCGTCAAAGGACAGGGTATAGTCGCAGTTGTACTTTTCGGCGTACTCCTTGGCTTTGCTTTCCACCAGGTCGCAGACACAGGCGAGCTCGGCGTTTTCCACCAGGGAAACGGCTTCACAATGCAGGGGGCCGATCTGCCCCAGACCCACGATACCGCAGCGAATCTTTTTCATGGATGAAAGCCTCCTATTTTTTAGCTTCTGCTGAATGTACGTTTGAAACTGTACAGGCCGATGCCCGCGGCAACGGATAGATTCAGGGAATCCACCGTGTCGTCCTGTTCGATGAACACGCCCTTGCCGAAGTTTTCCAGTTCCGGCGGCAGGCCTGAGGCCTCGTTGCCAAAGACCAGTGTCAGCGGCGCCTGGCTCTTGCGCAGGTAGGTCTTGAGCGGCTTGGCGTTGCGCAGGCGGAACAGGTAATAGGGGCGGATGGCGTCCGGAAAGCGGCGCCTGTAGTCGTCAAAGCTGTCGAACATCTCGATGTTCAGATGGAAGACGGCGCCCATGGAGGCGCGCACCACACGCGGATCGAAGGGATCCACGCCCGGGCGGATGATGGCGATGTTCCTATAGCCAAAGCCAAGGGCGCTGCGCAATATGCTGCCGACGTTGCCCGTATCCGCGGGGTTGTACAACAGCACATGATCCTCGCCAGCGATCAATTCGCTTTCGTACTTTTCAAACACGGCCGCGGCAAAGCAGTTTTCCTTGCCGGAGATGCGGCTCAAGGCCTTGGGCGCGATCTCGACCTCCACGCCCTGGTCGCGGCAGAGGGAAACGAGCTTTTTCACGCCCTCGCCGCCGCCATTTTCTTCCTGCACCAGCAGGCAGCGCAGCTGCCCGGGCCGCGTGGCGAGCAATTCCATGGAGGGAAAGACGCCCAGCGCGTAGCTGTGGTCATCCGTTTTGTTGTAAGCGGTGTAATGCGGCATACAATTACGCTCCAATCTGGTCTAGGCAGAGCCTAAGGGCCTTTGCGGCGGTCGTGAACTGCTCCTCGCCGTTGGCGCCGAAGGCTTTGGTGGCGCCAAGGTGCGGCTCGATGGAAAGGAAGCCCGCATAATCAAGCTCCTTGAGGCGCCTTAGGATATAGGGCACCTGGCCGTCGCCCTGGCCGACGGGGCGGTGAGCGTCGGATATGTTCTGCGCGCCCAGGTCCCTGTAGACGCTGCGGTCGGTGTAGATCGAGTCCTTCATGTGCATGTAGCGGATATAGGGGCTCAGGCTTTCAAAGGCGGCCTTGGTGTCCACGCCGCACTGCACGTAGTTGGAGGGGTCGAAGGTGCAGAGGATTTCCGGGAACGTCTCGTGGATGCGCAGGCAGCGCTCCGGCACGTCGCCGAAGATGGCCTTTTCGTTTTCGTGCAAAAGGCGGATGCCGCTGCCTTCCGCGGCCCGTACGAACTGCGACAGCCGCTCCATCACCTTTGATTCAAAGGACCAGGGGTCCTCACCCGCGGGGATATAGAAACTGAACATGCGGATAGAATCACAGTTGAGCTCGCGCGTGACCTCCAAGAGGTTCTGAAACTTTTGCAGGTGGGGCGCGAAGTCCTCCTCGATGGAGATCTTGCCCATGGGCGAACCGATGGCGGAAACGGCGATGCCGCCGTCCTGCAGGCGGCGGTAGACCTGCCTGGCCTCTGCCGGGCTGTAGTCGGCGATGTTTTTGCCGTCCACAGTGCGCGGCTCAAGGTAAGAGATGGAAAGCTTTTGCAGCACGCGCATCTGCTCATCCAGCATAGGGCTGATTTCGTCCGCAAAGCCGGTCAATACGAACTTGGACATGGGCGATCCCCCCTTAAAATGGATAAATGTAGCACTGTTTTCCGCATTCAAGTATACACGCTTTTAAAAAGCAGGTCAAAGAAAATCTAAGCGCCGTTGCCGGCGCGGACAAAGATTTGCTGCCCTTTTCGGCACGGTATGGTATAATTAAGTCAAACCATGCTGCTTTGGCAGCGGAGAGGCGGACAAACGATGAAACAGTATACCAGCCTTGAGATGGCTAAATTGATCGACCAGACGCTGCTCAAGCCCGAGGCAAGCTACGAGATGCTGCGCGCGCATTGCAGGAGCGCCAGGGCTTACGGCTTTAAAACCGTGGCTGTCAACAACGCGCAGATCGTTTTGTGTAAAAAGGAACTGGAGGGAAGCGATGTGCTGGTGGACGCGGCCATTTCCTTCCCCCTTGGCCAGTGCACCACCGACATCAAGGTGTTGGAGGCCGTCGACGCTATAGCAAAAGGCGCGGGCGAGGTGGACTATGTGACCAACGTGTCGGCGGTCAAGTCCGGCGACTGGGAAACGGTGCAGGACGAAATGCGCCGCATCGCCGAGGCCTGCCACGAGCGCGGCATCCCCGTCAAGGTGATCTTTGAAAACTGCTACCTGACGGACGACGAGAAGAAGCGCCTCTGCGACGTGGCCCTGTGGGCAAAGCCCGATTACATCAAGACCTCCACCGGCTTTGGCAGCGGCGGCGCGACATTGGAGGACGTGCGGTTGATGAAGGCCTGCGTGGGGGAGGAGATCGGCATCAAGGCGGCTGGCGGCATCCGCACGCTGGAAACGGCTCTTAAAATGCTGGAGGCGGGCGCCACCCGCATCGGCACCAGCCGCGGCGTTCAGATCGTGGACGAGCTGAAGAAGATGGGACTGTAAAGATACAAGTCTCTGGTCGCATTTGCGCCCTCCCGATACCAAGAAAGGAGGACTTGTTGTGGAAAAATGCATGAAGCACATAGTTGTCCGATCGGCATTGCCTGAGGACATTCCAGGCATTTGTCATGTGAACCGCGGCGAAGCAGGGCCTTGGGCAGAGATAAACAGCTGCACTGCTTATGTGATCAACAGATTGCGCTGTGGGCTTTACATACAGGTTGCGGAATATGGCGGGCGCATAGCGGCGCACGGGGAATGGACGGTGTCGGACGAATTTAGGGGCCGCACCTTCTATCTTGGGCAGCTGCAAGTCGATCCGGATTTACAGCGCCGTGGAATTGGCCGGCGGATGATTGAGGACGGTATCGAGCATGCCCACGCGGCGAACTGCAAAAGTGTAACTCTTATACCGGAACAAGAGACGAAGTCGCAGCTGTTTTATGAAAAGTGCGGCTTTACGCAGAGCAAAGAACTGTTGGTTGCAACGCTTCCTGCGCAGGCTGCGCGGCTGTATGGCAAACGCCTTATGAAGGCCCCGCAAGAAATCGTGCGCACGATGCCTTTTGTGTTCGGATTGAGCCAAACGGCGGCGCAGCTTATGTGGCAGATTTACAATCGACGCCCAGAGGGAGACGCCCGCCAGGTGGACACTCTGATGGGCGACGGGTACTGTATTCAGCTTGGCGGATTCAACAAATCTCCAAATGCGATGTTGCTTGCGTGGGCCGAGGAGGGAAAGATCGAAACGACAGTTGCGCAGGCGCGCGCGTTTGCGTTTGCCCTGGGGTATCAAGGTGTGCACTTTTACTTTTTTCCTGAGAACAGCCACTGCTTTCCGCAGGGGTCTATCAAAGCTTATACTTATGAGATGATTCGCTATCTGTAATCTGTAAATTCCAGCTTGATGAACGAGTCTAGTTAAAAAGCCGCCGGGAACGCTTTCGTTCCCGGCGGCTTGCGATTTAACTAGGGATGTTTAGCCCTGGGGGCCCGCCTTGACGACGGCTTCGGGCATGTTGGTGTACTTGGCAAAGTTCTTGCGGAAGCTGGCGGCCAGCTCGCGGGCGGTCTTGTCATAAGCTTCCTTATCGGCCCAGGTGTTCTTGGGAGTCAAAATCTCCTCGGGAACGTTGGGGCAGGTCTTGGGAACGGACACGCCGAAGATTTCGTCAGCGTAGAATTCCTGCTTATCC
>JBNRMU010000025.1:0-15546 GCA_050309765.1 Christensenellales bacterium | reverse complement strand
TTCCATAATATAGCCCAGGATCCAGGTGAGGGTGGTCAAGCCCAGCTGGTCGGAGACCCAGTAAGCGATAAACACGATGCCGATACCCTTTAAAACCTGGTTCGCGCGGGTCTGACGGGTCAGCTTCAATAGCTGGTAGATCAAAAAGGCGACGATCAGTACATCGATCACGTCGAACAAACTGATCCGTTCCACGATGTTGGACCAGAATACGGAGAGCTCGGATAAGTATCGACTCATGTTGGCGGTTCACTTCCCTGTGTTTTCACTCAATTTCATTATAGACCAAAGCGGAAGAAAACTAAAGAGTGCTTCAAATCATATCAACGCTTTTTTTGCGTTTTCCGTTGCACCAAAATGGAAAAAGAGGTATTCTGTTTTTAAGAAAAGCATTCGTTTGCTTCCTAAACGGTCGCTTATTTTGATCGAAAGAAGGTAAAACGCTGTGGATATGGAAAAAATCATCCTGGATACGGATATAGGTTCCGATATCGACGACGCGGTGTGTCTTGCCTATCTGCTGGCGCAGCCGCGCTGCGAGCTGCTTGGTGTTACCACCGTTTCCGGTCAGCCTGTGGAGCGGGCCATGATGGTCAGCGCCATGCTGCGCGTGGCAGGCAGGAACGACATCCCTGTCTATCCGGGCGCGCCGGAGCCGCTGCTCACGCCCGTTCGCCAGAGCGAGGCGCCGCAGGCCAAACGCCTTATCAACTGGCCGCACGACGAAAGTTTTCCTCAGGGCGAAGCCATCGCCTTTATGCGCCGCACCATCGAACAGAACCCGGGCGAGGTGACGCTGCTTGCCATTGGCCCGATGACCAATGCCGGCCTTCTGCTGGCGCAGGACCCCGCCATTGGACGCAAGCTCAAGCGTATCGTATTGATGAACGGCAGCTTCCTGCATCAGCTGCCGGGCGTGTCCTACAACGAATGGAACTCCCTGAACGATCCCTATGCCACGGCCATCGTTTACAAGGCGCAGGCGCCCGTTCATCGCTCGGTGGGCCTGGACGTGACCATGCAGGTGCAAATGGACGCCCATCAGGTGCAGGAGCGCTTCAGCCGCCATCCCCTGCTTCAGATCGTGCGCGACTTTTCCGCCGTGTGGTTTGAAAAGGCAAGCCTCATGACCTTCCACGATCCCTTGGCCTGCGTGAGCATCTTTGACGACGGCATACTGGAATACGAGCGCGGCATCGTGACCATAGAGCTCGATTCCAAGCCTATGATGGGCGTGACGCACTTTAAAAAGGATGCATCCGGTCCCCACGAGATCGCAGCGCGCGTGGACAAGCAACGCTTCTTTGACAGCTTGTTCAGCGTGTTCGAACAATGAATAATATAAAATGTAAGGAGATTCAGCATGCAACAGGTTTATATCGGCACCTATACCTTTAAGGGCGGCGAAGGCATCTATCGCTTCGACGTGAGCGAAAAGGGCTTTGAGTTCAAGGGGGGCGAGATGGCGCCTAACCCTTCCTATGTAACGGTTTCCCCCAACGGAAAGTTCCTGTACGCCGCTTTGGAAGTCGGCGACCTGGACGGCGTCAAGGGCGGCGGCGTGCGCGCCTATGAGATCCTGGAGGATGGAAGCCTCAAGTACATCAACCAGCAGTCCACCGTGCTGGGCGGCTGCTGCCATGTTTCCGTCAGCCCTGCGGGCAAGTGGCTGTTTGCCGCCAATTACGGCGGCGGTTCTGCCGCTGTGTTCCCCTTGAATGAGGACGGCTCCATCGGCCCCGTGGCAAGGCATATCCACCACATCGGCCACGGCCCTGACCCCAAGCGCCAGGAAAGGCCGCATGTGCACTTCTGCAAGGTTTCGCCTGACAGCAAGTTCCTCGCCATCTGCGATCTGGGTCTGGACGGCGTGTATCTGTATCCCTTCAGCGAGGAAGAGGGCGTGCTGGATCCCTGCCAGAGATTGTCCGTTCCTGCCGGCGACGGCCCCAGGCACCTGATCTTCAGCCCCTGCGGCAAGTTCATCTATCTCATCACCGAGATGGGCGCCAATGTGGTGGTCTTTGAGCGCAAGGGTGAAGGCTATGAGCAGATCCAGATATTGCCCACCCTGCCTGCGGACTACGATGGCCTCAAGTGGGGTTCCGCGATCCGTTTGAGCCCCGACGGCCGCTTTATCGTTACCTCCAACCGTGCACACGACAGCCTGACCGTGTACGCTGTACAGGAAGACGGAAAGCTTGTGCAGGTGCAGAACATCGCCTCCGGCGGCAAGACCCCCAGGGACTTTGACTTTAGCCGCGACGGCAAGCTGGTTGTGGTTGCCCACCAGGACGGCGGCGGCGTGCATCTGTTTACCTTCTGCCCCGACTGCGGCCAACTGGCCGATACCGGCATCGCCGTAGAGGCGGCCATCCCCGTGGGCGTCTGCTTCCGTTAAGCCGCGGGTCAAATCGATCCTAAAAATAACAAAAAAAGGCTCCGCCGTACAAGGTATACGGCGGAGCCCGTTTTTCAGACAATAGAAATCCCAATGCAGGCCTTCGGACGCTGCCGACAGCGACAGGCGGGAAGAAACCCTCATGGGATCAGTAGCTTATATATAAGTATATAAGTGCATGCAAGCCCTTGGTGAATCGATTGCGGGACAAATGGCCCGCGCAAGGGGAAGATCAGGCGTCCTTCAACAGGGATTTCAGGGAAGAAGCATCTACGTTTCCGTCCTTGAGCAGGGATTCGATGAGCCGCAGCGCATCGCCGTCGTAAAACTTATCGATCAGCAGCTGGTTCTGTATTCGGCAATAGTCCTGCCGGCTGATGGAGGCAAAGAACAAACTGTGCGCGCGGCGTCCGGCTGTGGGTACCTTTGTTGCGCCAACGGCACCTTTGCGCTGCAGGCGGCTGAGAAAGGTGAGCAGGGTTTCGGGCTTCCAGCTTTTTTCGGGCATGCGCTCCAGGATCTGGTAGGCGGTCAGGGATTGATTCTCCTTCCAGAGCAACTTCATGATCTCAAGCTCGGCATTGCTCAACGGTTTAATACTCATGCATAAACCTCCTTTCTTTTGTTCGAAACTTAGTTTACAATAATTTTGCATATTTGTCAATCGATATCAGTTGCTTATGCAATGTAATTTGACAAATAAGATGAATTATTGGCGCAATATGGACAAATAAAACTTATATAGTTGTAAAATTAACTCTGCATAAAAATGGATATCAATCAAATTGAAAACAAATAATTAAATTAAATTAAGATACAACGCAACATGCTTTGCCAGGAAAAGACAGGCGCCGACTTGCATATACACAGCAGACTGGTATATACTATATAAAATGTATTTGTTTGCGGAAATTGCCCTGATACTACACAACGATAAGGAGAGAAGGACGCATGTGCGGAATCGTAGGCTATATCGGAAACGAGCAGGCGGCCCCCTTCCTGTTGGAAGGCCTTGCCCGCCTGGAATACCGCGGATATGACTCCGCCGGCATCGCCGTTTTGCAGGATGGAGAGCTTAAGGTTACCAAGACGCGCGGCAAGCTCCAGGCGCTGCGGGATAAGTTGGGCACGGCCGGACTGCCGGCGGGCTGCGTAGGCATCGGCCACACCCGCTGGGCGACCCACGGCGTACCCTCCGATACCAATGCCCATCCCCATCTGGATATGCAGCACAGCGTGGCTGTGGTGCACAACGGCATCATCGAGAACTACCAGAGCCTGCGCAGGGAACTGCAGGCGCGCGGTGTTGAGTTTATGAGCCAGACCGATACCGAGGTCATCCCGCATCTGCTTTCCGAGCAGCTTGGCCAGGGCCTGAGCCTGCTGGACGCGGTGCGCCGCACGCTTTCCGGCCTGCGCGGAGCATATGCGCTGGGCATCGTCTGCAGGGATATACCCGATTGCCTGGTGGCGGCCCGCAAGGGCAGCCCCTTGATCGTGGGTGTATCGGACAACGGCAATTTCATCGCCAGCGATATTCCCGCCGTGCTTCCCTATACGAGGCGCGTGTACCTCCTGGACGAAGGCGAGATCGCCCTGGTCTACAAGGGCCATGTGGAGATCTATTCCGAGTGGGGAGAAAAGCTGGATAAGGAAATTTATGAGGTCACCTGGAGCGTAGACGCCGCCGAGCGCGGCGGCTACGACCACTTTATGCTCAAGGAGATCTTCGAGCAGCCCAAGGCCATTTACGACACGCTCTTTCCCCGCATCCGCGACGGCCGTATCCACCTGGAGGAGGCCGGACTCACCGCCGAATACCTGCAGGGCGTGCGCCGCGTGGTGTTGGTGGCCTGCGGAACGGCTTCACATGCCTGTCTGGTGGGCAAGGAAACCATCGAGCGGCTGGCCCGCATCCCCGTGGTGTGGGATGTCGGCTCCGAATTCAGATACCGCAACCCCATCCTTTATCCGGACGACCTGATGATCGTTGTCAGCCAGTCCGGCGAAACGGCGGACACACTGGCCGCCCTGCGCCTTGCCAAAGAAAAGCATTGCAAGGTGCTGGCGATCACCAACGTGGTGGGCTCCACCATCGCCCGCGAAGCGGATCGCGTTTTGTACACCTGGGCGGGCCCGGAGATTGCCGTGGCCTCCACCAAGGCGTATCTCACCCAGCTGCTCTGCCTGTATCTGGTGGGCATAGAGCTTTCCTATACCCACGGCAAGCTGGAAGAGAGGACCTACCGCAGATACATCGACGAGCTCATGACCCTGTCCGATAAGGCGGCCACGGTTTTGACCTCCACGGAGCAGGAAAAGGAGCTGGCCGCTTCCTTCAGCGCCTGCAACGACATCTTCTTCATCGGCAGGGGACTGGACTACGCCGCCGCGATGGAAGCGTCGCTGAAGCTTAAGGAGATCAGCTATATCCATTCCGAGGCCATGGCCTCCGGCGAACTCAAGCATGGCACCATCGCCCTGATCGAGCCGGGCGTGCCGGTGGTGGCCCTCTCCACCCAAGGGGATGTAGCGGAGAAGCTGCATTCCAACATCCGCGAGGTCAAGGCGCGCGGCGCCACGGTGATCTGCATCGCCTACGGCGATTCCTCCCTGGAGGATGGCATTGCCGATCATGTGCTGTACATCCCCAGGACGGATGACCTGTTTGCGCCGGTGCTCTCGGTGATCCCCGCGCAGCTGTTCGCCTACTACTGCGCCATCCAGCGTGGCTACGATCCGGATAAGCCGAGGAACCTGGCAAAATCCGTTACCGTGGAATAAAAACAATAGAGCAAAACAAAAAGCCCCGGGAAGCCATTCCCGGGGCTTTTGCTGTACCTGTCGGCGTGTCAGAACTTTTTGCGGCTGCCGGGCTTGACCAGCTCCAGCTTGCCTTCCTTGCAAAGGGGGCAGTCCTCGGCCGGGAAGCTTTCGATGTTCAGGCGCACGGCGCTAAACACGGGCAGGGACAGCTCGCAGTCCGCGGCGCGGCGATCGGCAATGCAGGCCACGCCCACAACTGTGGCGCCCAGGGCCTCCAGCGCGCGCACCGTTTCCATGGTGGACTTGCCGGTGGTGACCACGTCCTCGGTGATGAGCACGCGGTCGCCCTTGCCCACGGTGAAGCCGCGGCGCAGCTGCATTTCGTCATCCTTCCGCTCGGTGAAAATGCTCTCAAGTCCAAGCTGCCTTGCCAGCTCGTAGCTTACCAGGATGCCGCCCATGGCTGGGCCGCAGAGCTTGGTCAGGTTCAGATCCTTGACCTGCTCCGCCACGCGGGATAACACCTGCGCTGCCTTATCAGGAAAGCGCAGAAGCTGGGCGCACTGGCAGTAGCCGCCGGAATGACGGCCGGAGGAAAGAAGGAAGTGGCCTTCCAAAAAGGCGCCGGTATCCCTTAAGATTTCAATTGCCTGCTGCTCGGTCATGTACAGACCCTCCTCATTTGATTTTTATACGATGCCCCTGATTTGAGCAATATTATCAAGGCCTTCTTTTTCGCAGTACCGTTTCAGTCCTTCGATCGCCTTTGGCATGGCCATGGGATCGGCAAAGGACGCCGTGCCCATCTGCACGGCCGTCGCGCCGGCCATCAAAAAGCAGAGCGCGTCCTTCCAATTGCTGATGCCGCCAAGGCCCACCACGGGCACGGAAACGGCCCTGCACACCTTGTGCGTCAGGCACAGCGCCAGCGGCATCACCGCCGGGCCGGACAGCCCCGCGTACACGTTGTCGAACACAGCCTTTTTCTTGTCCACGTCGATGGCCATGCCAAGGAACGTGTTGGTGAGCGACAATCCGTCCGCGCCGGCTTCTTCCACGGCGCGCGCCACGGCGACCACATCCGGCGCGTTGGGCGAGAGCTTGACCAGCAGCGGATGATGGCACAGTTTTTTCACGCGCCGCACCACGTCCGCGGCGACCTGCGGATCCATGCCGAAGGCCATGCCGCCCGCCTTGACGTTAGGGCAGGAGATGTTCAGCTCCAGTATGTCGATATCGGCCTTATCCAGCAGGGCCGCGCCCTCCTCGTACTGCTCCAGGGAATGGCCGCCCATGTTGCACAAAAGCACGCTGTCGATCTGGCGCATGCTCGGCAGCTCGTGGTCGATAAAGGCGCGCACGCCGGGGTTCTCCAGGCCGATGGAGTTGAGCATTCCCGACGGCGTTTCCCACACGCGCACGCCCTTGTTGCCGGAGGAACCGTTCAGCGTCAGGCCCTTGGAACTGATGCCGCCCAGCAGAGCCGGATCGAAAAAGGCCTCATACTCGTGGCCGAAGCCAAAGGTGCCGGAGGCGGCGATGACGGGGTTCTTCATCTCAAAGCCGAGAAGACCGGTCTTAAGCGGATTCAAAACAGCACCTCCTCAGCGGGGAAGACGGGCCCGTCCTTGCACACGCGGCGGTTGCCCTTGATGGTCGCGCAGCTGCAGCCAAGGCAGGCGCCCACGCCGCAGGCCATGCGCGTTTCCAGCGAGAGCAAAAGGCGTGCGCCGCTTTCTTTCGCGCAGCGCTGGGCCGCGCGCAGCATCGGCGTTGGCCCGCAGGCGCAGTATAGCGCCGGAAGGGAAAAGTCCACATCGTCCGTCACATAGCCGCCGATGTTGACAGTAACGGGAAGGCCCAAAGCCTTAAACGCATCCACGCAGAAAGTCTCGCCGGAAAAGCCCAGATACACGCCCCGCTTGCGCGCAGGAAAGAGACGCGCGTGCTCTTTCAGCAGGTAATACAGCGGCGCGATGCCGATGCCGCCGCCGATGCACACAAGGTCCTGGTCCTCCAGGGCAAAGCCGTTGCCAAGGGGGCCGATGGCCTCTATGGTATCGCCCGCGCGGCGCTGGGAAAGCAGCTCCGTGCCGTGGCCGACGACCTTGTACAGAAAGCTGCTCTGTCCGTCTTTACAGTCGAACACGCTGATGGGGCGCCCCAGCAGCGGGTCGCTTGCGCTCAAAGCCGGCCGCAGCATGTAAAACTGGCCGGGCTGTGCGGGCGTGTCCGTGAGCTTCATAAGGAAAACGTCTGCACCGACCTTGTCGTTTTTCAGGATCACAGCCATTGCTCGATGTCCTTTCGCATGTTCACGGTGGCCTCATGGGTATAAAGGTCAAAGTCAAGACCCTCGCTCTTGCCCTTGTGGGCGCACAAAAGCCCGCGTGAGGAGTTGACCACGCCGCAGATGCCGCCTTCAAATACCTCGGCGATGTCCTTGCCCGTACCGCCCTGGGCGCCGTAGCCGGGGATGAGGAAGAAGGTGTGGGGCATTAGCTCGCGGATGACGAGGAACTCCTTTGGATAGGTGAGCCCCACCACCGCGCCGATGGCGGAAAAACCGCTTTCGCCCACAAAGCCCTCGCCCCAGGCGGAGATGGTCTTTGCCACGCGCTGGTACACGGTGTCGCCGTCTTCAAGGCGCAGATCCTGGAAATCGCCGCTGCCGGGGTTGGAGGTCTTGACCAGGGCGAACATGCCCTTGCCCTTTTCTAGGTAGGGATAGAAAGGGGAGAGGGCGTCCCTGCCCATGTAGGCGTTGACGGTGATGAGGTCGGTCTCAAAGTCGCCGCTGAAATGCCCCTGCGCGTACTGCGCCGCGGTGGAGGAGATATCGCCGCGCTTGATATCGGAGATGGCGATCAGGCCCTTGCTGCGCACATAGGCAAGCGTATCGGCAAAGCACTGCATGCCCTCCAGTCCCAGCGCCTCGTAGCAGGCGATCTGGATCTTGTAACAGGCGGCGTTTTCGTACGTTGCATCGACCACCTTTTTGTTATACAGCAGGATCTTTTCGCCTAAGGACAGGTCCATTTCCTGGATGGCTGCCGGCAAAAAGCCGGGCTGGGTATCCAAACCCACGCAGACGGGGCCGTGCGTCTTGGCACGTGCGGCCAGCAGGTCCATGTTATGCATATCGGATTTCTCCTTCCACTATGGTGTATTTAACGCGGCCAAGGAGCTTTTCGCCGCCAAAGGGCGTGTTGTGCGAGCGGGAGAGCATGCTGTCTGGATCGAGATAGGATATTTCATCAGGATAGAGCAGCACGAGGTCGGCATCCATGCCCGCCTGTAAAAGGCCGGCATTGCGCCCAAGCAAACGCGCCGGGGCCAGGGAGGCCATTTCGGACAGACGCGAAAGCGGGATGCCATTTTCGCGGAACAGCCGCCAAACGATGCCAAAGGCAAACTCGATGCCGGAGATGCCGGCCATGCCCTTTTGCTTATCCTCGGGCGAATGGGGCGCGTGATCGGTGGCAAGGCAGGTGATGGTGCCGCGCTTGCAGCCGGAGAGCAGGGCACGGTTGTCCTCAATGCTGCGGATGGGCGGGTTCACGCGGTAGTCAAGATCGTGGCCAAGCAGGTGGTGGGGCGTGACCTCGCAGGTAAAGGAAAGACCGTCCTTCTGCGCCTGCTCGATGCTCAAAAGGGTTTCGCGGTGACTGATGTGGCCGATGTGCAGCCTTCCGCCGTTCTCCCGCAAAAGGGCCAGATCGCGGCGAACGATCTGCCTTTCGGGCTGGCAGTGGGTGGAGATCAAAAAGCCGTATTTTGCGCTGTCCTGCAAAAGCGCGCGCATGAAGTCGTCGGAAAAGATGGTCTGCCCGTCGTTGGAAAGCATAGGCGTGACCTTTGCCAGGGCTGCGTGGTCGGTTGGCGTTTCATCCTTCAAACCCACGCCGGCGGCGGCAGCCTGCGTCAGGCGGCAAAGCCGCAGCGACGCGGCCTTATCCAGGTTGTCCTGCACAAGCTTTGGCGTTTCCAGCACGGGGCTTGTGTTGGCCATGGCGCACACATGGGCATAGCCGCCCTTGAGCGCGGCGCGCATGCCGGATTGCATATCTTCTTTATAAGTCAGACCCGGGTCGCGCAGGTGGGTGTGCAGGTCGATAAAGGCGGGAAGGACATACAAACCGGCGGCGTCCAGCGTTTCGTCAAAGGCATGGGGTTCGCTGCCGATATAGGCGATTTTTCCGTCCGCAAGGTAGATGTCGCCGCCGGGAAGCAGGCCGTGCGCGTCCAGCAGGCGGCCGTTTGTGATGCGCAGGGTTTTTGTCATAGGTGCGTCCTCGCGTCGCAGTATTCACAGGCGTATTCCTTGGTCTTGGGATCGACCAGGGTAAAGCGGATGGGCGAGACGTTCTCGCTCTGGCTGATGCAGCGGGGGTTTTTGCAGCTGAGGATGCCGGTTACATGCTCCGGCAGGGTCAGGCGCTGCTTGCGCACGCACACGCCGTTTTCCACATAGGAAACGGTGATGCCCGGGTCCAGCAGGCCCAGCACGTCGAAGTCCAGGGGCAGGTCGGTTTCGATCTTGATCAGGTCCTTTTTGCCCATGCGGCTGGAATCCACGTTGCGCATCAGCACCACCACATCGTCCAGCTTGTCCAATCCCAGCTGCTGGAAGACCTTGAAGCCGTGGCCTTGTGTGATGTGATCAAGTACGATACCCTTTTTGAGCTTGGAAACGTTGATCATTCCGCTTGCACCTCCTTATCCAGTCCCAAGAGGAAGAGTATCAGGGCCATGCGCACATACATGCCGTTTTTCACCTGGTCGAAATAGACCGCTCGGGGATCCGCGTCCACCTCGCGCGCGATCTCGTTGACGCGGGGCAGGGGATGCATGACGATCATATCTTTTCTTGCCAGAGACATTTTTTCTTCAGTGAGGATGAAGTAGTCCTTTAAGCGCAGGTATTCTTCTTCAGATACAAAGCGCTCTCGCTGCACGCGGGACATGTACAGGATATCCAGATCGCCCATGGAGGCCTCCAGCGCGTTCGTCTCTTCATAGGGCACGCCGCGCTTTTCCAGCAGGTGCTTGACAAAGGCAGGCATTTTTAGCTCCTCCGGCGAGATGAACACAAAGCGCATCCCCGGAAAGGAGGAAAGGCAGCTGACCAGGGAGTGGATGGTGCGGCCGAACATAAGGTCGCCGCACACACCCACGGTCAGGTTTTCCAGCCGGCCCTTATGCTTAAAGATGGTCATCAGATCGGTGAGCGTCTGCGTGGGGTGCTGGTGGCCGCCGTCGCCGGCGTTGATAACGGGGCAGTCGGCGTTTTCGGCAATGTGCCGGGCCGCGCCCTCCTTGGGGTGGCGCACGACGATCACATCGGAATAGCAGGAGACCGTGCGCGCGCTGTCGGCCAGGGTCTCGCCCTTGGCCGTGGAGGAGGTCATGGGATCGGAAAAGCCGATCACCTGGCCGCCCAGCCGCAGCATGGCTGCGTCGAAGGAAAACTTGGTTCGGGTGGAGGGTTCATAAAAAAGACTTGCCAGCAACCTTCCCTTACACCTGTCCAAATATCTGTCAGGGTTTAAAAGAATGTTGTTTGCAAGCCTTATAAGATGAAAAATCTCTTGGGTGGAAAGGTCTCCGGGTTCGATCAAGCAGCGTCGGCGCATAAAGTTCTCCCCTTTCCGCGCGAGGCGGCCCGCGGTGAGCAGGCATTTTTTATAGGATAGTAAATGCAGGGTTTGCTGTCAAGAAAAAAAGAGATATTTGCGGGTTAATATTGCGCAACGGTGGCGTAATCTATCCGCCTTGTCTTGTAGAGACGCGCGCACAGAAGCGATCGGGATTGCCAGGTGTTTCAATCTTGTATCGGTTTCATCAAAGTGCTGTAACGAAAGGGCCGAACCTGTTGTTTTATGCCAAATTCTGGCCTATACTTGAAACCGAAAGAGAGAAAACAGCGCAAAATTCGGCTGTATATTGGAGGATAAAGACAGATGTTTGCACAAAAGCGTTTGCATAAAAATTGGATCAAAAAGGCCATAGCCGCAACGTTGACGGCAGCCCTGCTGCTTGGGCCCGTGCCCATGAACAGGGTATATGCCGCCA
Organism: Christensenellales bacterium; assembly: GCA_050309765.1. Taxonomy (GTDB): domain Bacteria; phylum Bacillota; class Clostridia; order Christensenellales; family UBA1750; genus CALWRM01. Next base: position 4,304 of record JBNRMU010000025.1, on the reverse strand, counting down.
GCCAGACCGCGGTGGTCAATTCCAACGTGATCCTGCGCGAAGAGGCGAGCAGCTCCTCCAAGGCGCTCAGCACCATCAAGGAAGGCAAGAGCGTGGAAGTGCTCTCCGTAAACGGCAGCTGGGTGCAGGTCAAGACCGGTTCCCTAACGGGCTTTGTTTACGGCAAGTACCTGGGCGAGATCAGCAAAACGGAGGAAACCGCCGCCGTTTCCAATTCTTCCAGCCTCAAAAAGGGCGATGAAGGCCAGGCCGTCAAGGAGATGCAGCGTGCGCTGATCGCCTTAGGGTTCCTGGGTGGCGAGGCCACCGGAAGCTTTGGCGCCGCCACCAAGCAGGCGGTGCAGAATTTCCAGAGTGCCGAAGGCCTGACCGCCGACGGCGTGGCCGGCAAGCAGACCCTGGCCAGGATCAACGAACGCCTGGCCGCAAAGAAGGGCAGCAGCGACAAGCAAACCACCGATACAGCGAGCGGCAGCCTGAAAAAGGGCGATGAGGGCCAGGACGTCAAGGACCTGCAAAGCGCCCTGATCACCTTGGGGTTCTTGGGCGGCGACGCCACCGGCAGCTTCGGCGAAGCGACCAAGCAGGCGGTGCAGAATTTCCAGACCGCTGAAGGCCTGACCGCCGACGGTGTAGCTGGCAAGAAGACGCTGGCAAAGATCAGCGAGCGCCTGGCGGAAAAGAAAGCGAAAAGCGACAGCCAAAGCGATACTGCGAGCGGCAGCCTGAAGAAGGGCAGCGAGGGCGCGGACGTTACCAAGCTGCAGCAGCTCCTAAAGGCCGCAGGATATTTCAGCGGCGAGACCACAGGCTTTTTCGGTTCTTTGACGGACAAGGCCGTTAAGGCCTTCCAGACGGCCAAAGGCCTGACCGCGGATGGCGTCGCCGGCAAAAAGACGATCGCCGCGCTGAGCGAGGGCGCCGCTTCGGCAGCAGACAACAAGCCTGCGCAGAGCAGTCAGAACAGCGTCCTGCGCGAAGGCGACGAGGGCGAGGCCGTCAAGACCCTGCAAGAGCTTTTGATCCAGAAGGGATACTTGAAATCCGAGCCCACCGGCTTTTTCGGCAGCGCCACCTAGAAGGCCCTGATGCAGTTCCAAAAGGAGAACAACCTGACCGCTGACGGCGTGGCCGGCCCGGAAACCATTCTGAAGCTGGTTGGAACCAAGGATAAAACGGAAGATAAATCCGAAACTACTAATAATACCTCCCTTAAAAAGGGCGATGAAAACGACGCCGTCAAGGCAATGCAGCAGGCCCTGATCGAAAAAGGGTACCTTAAGACCGAGGCCACCGGTTTCTTTGGCAGCGCAACCGAAAGCGCCCTGAAGAAGTTCCAGAAAGACAACAAGCTCACCGCCGACGGCGTGGCCGGACAGGAGACCCTGCAAAAGCTGCTCGGAACACAGGCGAACACGGACAAGAAAACTGAAACTGCCAACAGTAACAGCGCGTCCCTTAAGAAGGGCGACGAGGGCGACGCCGTTAAAGCGATGCAGCAGGCCCTGATCGAAAAGGGATATCTTAAGACCGAGGCCACCGGGTTCTTTGGCAGCTCGACGGAAAGCGCCCTGAAGAAGTATCAGAAGGAAAACAACCTGACTGCAGACGGCGTGGCCGGACAGGAGACCCTGCAGAAACTGCTGGGTACGCAGGAGAAGACGGATAAAACGCCCGAGACGCTGAGCAGCAACGGTTCCCTTAAGAAGGGCGACGAGGGCGATGCTGTCAAGGCGATGCAGCAGGTACTGATCGAAAAAGGATACCTCAAGACCGAGGCTACCGGGTTCTTCGGCAGTGCGACGGAAAGCGCTGTGATGAAGTTCCAAGCGGACAATAAGCTGACTGCCGACGGCGTGGTCGGCGCTGCCACCCTGAAGGCGCTCAACGCCACGCTGGTTTCCAGCAATTCCGAAACGCCTGTGCAGCCGACAACGGAAGCGAACGGCCTTAAGAAGGGCGATGAAAACGACGACGTCAAGGCAATGCAGCAGCTTTTGATTCAGGCTGGGTATCTTTCCACCGACGCAACTGGCTTCTTCGGCGACGCCACGGAAGCAGCCGTGCTCAAGTTCCAGGCAGACAACAAGCTGACAGCGGATGGCGTGGTGGGCGACAAGACGCTCAAAGCCCTTAAGGAAAAGGCTTCCGGCAGTGGCAGCGCCAATCTCGGCAGCGCAAACAGCGAAACCACTTCGAATCCGACGCCTGAACCCACCAAGACCCACCACGGCGTGGTGCTGGAGGACTGGTGGACCGGCTACATCGATTCTACCTTCAAGCGCGGCGAGACTGCCCTGGTCACGGATGTAAAGACGGGCATCAGCTTCACCATCGCCCGCTACGGCGGCTCCAACCATCTGGACGCCGAGCCCCTGACCCCGGCGGACAGCGAAAAGTACTTCCAGTGCTTTAACTACGTGCACACCTGGACCGCGCGCCCGATCCACATCACGATCAACGGCGTGACCTACGCAGCAGCCATGAACGGTATGCCCCACGGCGGCGAGAGGATCACCTCCAACAACTTCAACGGCCAGTTCTGCATCCACTTCCTCAACAGCCGCACGCACGGCGGCAACCAGGTCAATCAGGATATGCAAAAGCAGATCATGGTTGCCTACAACACCACGGCATAGGCGGGATAAAATGACAGTACAAACGATACTTTCCGGCGCGGTCGCGCCGATGCAATTCCGGAAACGCCAGGCACAGCTGCCCCTGCTTTTAAAGGGAAAGCGCGTGCTGTGCCTGGACGACAGCAACAACGCATCCGATGCAATGGAGGCCCTGCGCCTGGGTGCAAAGGAGATTCTCTGTGTGGATGCTGAGGGCAATGTTCGTCAACTGCACCTGGGCTTTTTGCGCAGTCTGCACCAGATGCCCGCACAACCAGAACTTAAGGACGAAAGCTTTGATGTGGCCCTGGCCAGGCTCAGCCCGACAAGAAACCAATCCGGCTTTGAGCAGCTTTGCGAAAAGCTGTATACCTGGTTGGATCATAAGGGCGAATTGCTGCTAACCGTGGAGCATGACGGTTATGCAAAAGACGAGGAGCGTCCGCGTTTTGGTGCTTCGTCCTACGTTAACCGCCTGCTGCTGTGCGGCTTTGAAATTCGTCAGCTGGAGGAGACGGAGGACTTCAACGCCTTTGTCGCCCTGGCTGGCAAGCAGTAAGCCAAAGACATACAAAAAACAACTCCATACAGCAAAACATAAAACCACCTTCTATCGGCAACACTAGTTGCATGCGATAGGAAGGTGGTTTTTTAGTATGTCGATAGGAATGATCCTGCTGGTGGTGCTGGCGATCCTGCTGCTGTTCGGCATCGGCCAGCGGGTGCTGGATCGCATGCGCCTTAACGACAGACAGGCGCTTTTGTTTATAGCTTTGATTTTTGTCGGCGGGTGGATCCCGTCTATACCACTGGGCGGCGATGTTTCCGTCAACATCGGCGGTGCGCTGATTCCCTTCGGCCTGTGCGTGTATCTGTTCATCCGTGCCGGGACGGCCAAGGAACGTCTGCGTGCCGTTGCAGCTTCTGTGTTGAGTGCGTTGGCCGTGTATTTTGCCGGTCGTCTGATCCCCGGCGAACCGGAACAGATGCCCTTTGACATCAACTATCTGTACGGACTAATAGCCGGCGTGATCGCCTATCTGCTGGGCCACAGCCGTATTTCCTCCTTTATTGCCGGCGTGATGGGCATACTACTTGCAGACATTGCGCAGGCGGCGGTAAACGCCCTGCAGGGTCTTCCTGCGCACCTGAACCTGGGCGGTGGCGGCGCGCTGGATGCGGTGGTGATCTCCGGCTTTCTTGCCGTGCTTTTGAGCGAAGCGGTGGGCGAACTGTTGGAACGCTTTGTCGGCGCGAAGAAGAATGTGCACGTGGACGGCAAAAACGCCGTATTGGTACAGGAGCCCTCTGAAAAAACCGATCCAAAGGCGCATAAGGAGGAAAAAAGATGAAGCGTGTCTTGTGCCTGTTTGTTGGCCTGTCTTTGTTATTTTGCACAGCCTACGCCCAGGAAGGCGAAGACGTATATACGCTGGCTCTGGAAGACGGCACGGTGCTTACACACATCGCTTCTGCCGTGGAAACTGGCGATGAATATATCGACAGCGAAAACCGGCTGTACAAGGTGAATGCTGTTGACGAAGAGAAAAGGATCGCCTTTGTGGAAGAAAGCGGCAGCGAGCCGATGCTTTCCCTGACCGCACAGCGCCTGATACCCTTGGCAGCGCAGAAGCGGATCGGCATCTATGTGACGCATTCGGATGAATCCTACGAAAAGGGCGATGG
>JBNRMU010000024.1:0-9872 GCA_050309765.1 Christensenellales bacterium | reverse complement strand
CTACCAACTGTGCCAATGCCCCGGGTTATGCGATTATGCGCTGAGAATGGCGTATTCGCCGTTTCTGCCGCTTAATCATCATAGCATATGCAAATTCCAAATGCAAGAGACACGCACAACTTTTTGTCGCGCAGGCAAACATCCCCATAGAATAGGCAGGCGACGCCTGGGGAAAAGTAGGGCTTGTAAAACACAACCGCGAACAAGCGGCAGTTGCTGGTACGGACACGGAGGGAGAAGATGAAGCGCTTGAGCAGGCTGCTGGAGCTGCCGGTGGTCGATTTCCGGACAGGAAAGCAGATCGCGCGGGTGGAGCGCTGCTGCCTGTCCGCGGACGGACAAAACCTGTGCGGCCTGGTGGTCAGACAGAACGGATTCGGCCGCCGGCGGCGATACGTGGAGTTTTCCACGTTGGCTGTCATCGGCGATGTAAGCCTGCAGGTCAAGGCCCTTGCCCCTTTGCCCGACCCGCTCAAACGGGCGGAGGACGAGAACCGGCGCGTGTACAACACCTCGGGCCGGCTCCTCGGCTGGATGACGGACGCCCTGTTGGATGAGAGCGACGGCCGCATCCGCGCTCTGGAACTGTCCGAAGGATACCTGGACGAGCTGTGCCGGGGACGTGTTTGGCTGCGCGACTTTGCCCGGCGGCCCCTTGGCTTCATCGCCGCCTATCCCGTATCCCAAACATTTGAAGGAAGATGTGCCGATGCAGAAAGGGGGGAGTAGCGATGTTCATCATCCGACGCACAAGACGGATGGCGCTGGGCTTTGTGCTGGGCTGCGCGGTGACCATGGCCGCCGTAGGAGCGGCCGCGAGCGCCTATCCGCCCACGCGCTCGCTGGGCGAAAAACTGTACCGCAAATACCGGCGCAGGCTGGCAAGGCTGGACTTCATGCCCTGACAAAGGCACGGGCGCCCGACGCACGAAGGGGGTAGACCAGAATGGATGCTGTGTGGAGAAGAACCGTGCAGATCGCGTGCTTACTGCTGGCCCTGGCGCTGCTCGCCTTTGTTCTGCGCAAGGCGCTCGGCAAGCTATGCCTTTTGCTCCTGCTGGCAGCAACACTGGCCTATCTTCTCGCCCCCCTGGCCTCGCGCCTGCCCTTTTCCACGGGTTGGAATGCGGGGCTTTCCTTTTTTGCGATCCTGATGCTGCTGGGCCTTTTTGCCTATTTTGGCATCCCCGCGCTGCTGCGGCAGCTGCTGGGCCTGCGCGACAGCCTGCCTGCCGTTTTGCAGTATGCGGATGCGATCGCCCAAAGGCTTGAGCGCTTTTTGCGCGGCGCCGGCGTACCGGAAAGCAGCCTGGCCTTTGCGCAGGAAAGGGCGCTGCTATGGTTGGGCGCTCTGGCGGAAAGGGCGGCCGGCGGCCTTATGAGCGCCGGCAATGCCGTGCTTTCCGCCTGGTACCTGTTGTTATCCCCCGTGATCGCTTTTTATATGCTGCGCGACCGTGCCAGGCTTTTCGATACCTTGCTGCGTCTGATTCCAGGCCGCCTGCGCTTAAGCGCCCAAGAGCTGGGCCTGCGCATCAAAAGAGAACTGGGCGACTATGTGCGCGGCCAGCTCACCGTGTCCCTGGTCACGGGGAGCCTGACGGCGCTGGGGCTTTTGTTTGTCGGCCTGCCGTCCTGGCTGGTGATGGGCCTGATCATGGTACTGCTTAACCTGATCCCCTATTTCGGCCCACTGCTGGCCGCGATCCCTATCCTGGTTTTTTCCCTTCCCCGCGGCCTTGTATCCGCGCTGTTGAGCCTTGCGGTGGTGCTGCTTGCCCAGCAGATCGAAAGCCTGGTTGTCGCTCCGCGCATTATCGGCCAGGCGGCCCAGCTGCACCCGGGACTGGTGATCGTAAGCCTTTCCCTGGGCAGCTGGCTGTTCGGCTTTGCGGGGCTGTTTTTTTCCATTCCGGCGGTTTTGAGCGTTCGAGCGTTCATTTCGACGGTTCGGGACATACGCCTCAGGGCTTTGGGCAAAAGCAATTGAATTGTTGTTCCTCCTGTTGTATAATGGTACCATCCTATAAGGCAGAAAGGGAGGAGCCCAGTGAGCGAACAACACAACGATACCATGCGCTTCAAATTGGAAAACAGCGTGTCCATCAACGCGCATGACATCCTGATGAGCGTCTATGCCGCGCTCAAGCAAAAGGGCTACGATCCCATCAACCAGATCGTGGGCTATCTGATTTCCGGCGATCCTACCTACATAACCAGCTATAACAACGCCCGTTACCTGATCCGTCAGCTGGAGAGGGACGAGCTGATCGAGGAGCTGGTCCGTTCCTACGTGATCGATAATGACAAATAAACCGCGCGCCGTGCTGGCGCTGGACGTGGGCGCCCGCCGCATCGGCGTGGCCGGCAGCGACGCCCTGGGCATCACCGCCCAGGCGATCGAAACGCACACCCGCACAAAGCTGGACGACGACCTTGCCCATTTCTGCGAGCTGGCAAAGGAGCGGAGCGCGCAGGCATTCGTGCTGGGGCTTCCGCGCAACATGGACGGCAGCGAGGGCATGCAGGCCCAGGATACCCGCGCCTTTGCCGCCGCGCTGGAGCAGGCATCCGGCCTGCCCGTTTTGTTTGTGGACGAGCGGCTCACCACGCGCGCGGCCCACAGCGTATTGTCCGAGGGCAATGTGCGCGGCAAAAACCGCAAAAAGGTCGTGGACAAGCTGGCGGCGGTGTTTATACTGGAAAACTATCTTGCCGGCGTTTGAAAAAGCTTATAGGAAAAGAGGCGCATCCCCTATGCAGGAGGAAAATTCCCGCGTGACCCTGTTCGACGAGGACGGCAAAGAGGTCGTCTTTGAGCATATCTTAACCATCGAGCACAAAGGCGCGGAATACGCCATGGTGGTGCCCGTGGAAGGGCTGGAGGACGAGGACGAAAGTCTGATCGTGCTCAAGATTATTCCTTGCAAGGATGGGCAGGAGGACACCTACGAGGGTGTGGTGGACGAAAAGCTGCTCGCCGTTTTGTATGAGAAGTACCTGGAAGAAGTAGAATTCGTAGACGAGTAAAATCAAACAGATAGCCGATAGGGGAAACGCGCTGCGCTTCCCCTTTGCTTTGCTTCAAAAGGGGGGCGTATCGTGCAGGAATTGAAGGGCTTTCTCGATGAAACCGGCAGGCTTTTGCGCTTGCCGGCCAAGCGAAAAAAGAGGCTGTACGCACTGTGGTATCTGGCGGAAAAAATGGAACCGAACCGACGTTATGCGGAAAAGGAGATGAATGCCTTTTTAAACGAATGGCATGTTTTTTCCGATCCGGCCACGCTCAGACGCGAACTTTACGACAATTATCTGGTGGACAGGCTGGCGGATGGCAGCGCCTACTGGCGGCGCGAGCCGCTGCCCACGCCGGAGGCGTTTTTGCAAAACAGACTGTGAGTATAAAAAAAACGGGGCGAAGAGCATTCCTTTCGGCCCGGTTTTTGCATTTGACGAAAGCAGATTCTTAGCCTTCATCCTTCATATTGCCGGCAAAGGCCGATGACAGCGAGGTAGGGTTCAAGCTCGCTTTCCTTCACCAGCATGCGATCAAGGTATTTCCCGGCCAGATCGGGGGCTGCCTGCCGAATCAGGAAACAGGTCCTTGCGATGTCGTACAGGGCGGGGCCGCGGCAGACGTTCATAAAATCGATGAGCACGGCACTGCCGTCCGCCGCCATCAGGATGTTGTCCGGATGAAAGTCGCCGTGCAGCAGGCGGTCACCCTCGGGCAGGGCCGCGATTTGATCAAGCAGGGCGGGATCGGTGGCGTTTTTACCTTGCAGTGATGCGGTCAGATGCTCCTTATAGGAAAGCACGCTGCCAGCCCGGCGGGCGATCACGCTGCGCTGCAGACGCACGAATTGATCCAGCAGCGCATCGATCTTCGCGGGGTTTTCCCGCATAACGGAAAGCATCGTCGGCCCGTCGATCCTTTCGTAGACGATACCCGGGCGGCCTTCGATGCAAAGCAGCTGCACAGGCCTTGGCATGCGGATGCCGCAGGCATGCAGTTCTTTGGCATTATGGAATTCGTGCTCCACATAGGCGCCAGGATAGCCGGAATAAAAGAGCTTGCAGACGAGCCCGTCCCCTAAGGCAAAAACCTCTGCCGTCTTTCCAAGCCCGAGCAACTCCATGGTGCGGAGCATGTGCATACACCGTCCCCTAAATGCAAATGCGCCCCCCATAAAGGGGCGCGAAATGGTCGTTGGTATCAAAACAAAACACCCTTCAGCTGGCTCATGGGGATAAAGGTGAAGGGTTCAATGCCCATGACCTGGCTGTAGCGCAGGATGCCGAAGCACAGCCCACCGACCAGCAGGGCCAGGAAGGCGATAAGGCTTGCTGTACGCTTTGCGTTCATCCTTTCGCCGTACAGGCCCACGGAATAGGCGCTGACGAAGCCGCCCAGCAGCCCGCCGATGTGGCCGAAGTTGTCGATGCCGGTGCCGAGAAACCCCATCACCAGGTTGATGCCGATGATCACCAGCACCTGCATGCCGAACACCTGATTGAACACCTGCCGGTGGCGCGTGCGGAAGTACAGCAGCGTGCCGAACAGGCCGAAGATGGCCCCCGATGCGCCCACGGAAAGCGCGTCCGAGCACAGATAGGAAAGCAGCGTGCCGCAGATGCCGGAAAGCAGATATACCGCCACATAGCGCAGCCGGCCCAGCAGGACCTCGATGTTGCGGCCCCAGATGAACAGGGCGAACATATTAAAGAGTATGTGGCTGAAGCCCGAATGCAGGAAGGTGGCCGTCAGCAGGCGCCAGTATTGTCCGCAGGTGATGAGGCTGTTCACCTTGGCCCCCAGGAGCATCAGCGTCTGTCCGTGGGAAAGAAAGAAGGTTTGCAGCACAAATTCCACCGCAAACATGGCGATGTTGAGCCCGATGAGCGTATAGGTCACCACGGGCTTTTTTCGATTGATGCGAATGGGGCTTTCCTGCTGCATGATGAGTATCCTTTGTGTGGTCTGTACTTAATAAACGGATCGCGCAGGCCCTGCGTTCCGGGGTTATGCCTGCCGATGCCTTTCGACAAAGGCGGCGATGCGCCTGGCTGCCTCCTGCACCTTGTCCGTGGCGGTGGCGTAGGAGCAGCGGATGTAACCCTCGCCGCTGGGACCAAAGGCCGTGCCGGGCACGGTGGCGACCCTTTCTTCGTAGAGGAGCTTTTCGCAGAATTCCTCGCTGCGCATGTTCAGGCTCTGGATGGAGGGGAAGACGTAAAACGCGCCCAGCGGCTCAAAGCAGTCCAACCCCATATCGCGAAAGGCCTTGACCAGCAGCCGGCGGCGGCGGTCATACACGGCGCGCATGGAAAGGATGGAGGCGTAGTTGTTCTCCTTGCCGGAGGTCAGCGCCTCCAGCGCGGCGGCCTGGCCCTGGATGGGCGCGCACAATATGGTGTATTGGTGTATCTTGCAGATGCAGGCGGCAAGGGGCGCCGGCGCGCACAGATAGCCCATGCGCCAGCCCGTCATGGCAAAGGCCTTTGAAAAGCCGTTTAAGGTGATGGTTCGCTCCCACATGCCGGGGATGGTGGCAAAGGAGATATGCCTTTGTCCCGTGTAGCAAAGCTCGGCGTAGATCTCGTCGGAGATGACCATCACGTCGGTTTCGCGCAGGACCTCCGCGATCGCCTCCAGATCGGTCTTTTCCATCACCGCGCCGGTGGGGTTGTTGGGATAGGGCAGAATCAGCGCCTTGGTGCGCGGGGTGAGGGCCGCGCGCAGGGCGTCCGGCTGCAGGCGGAAGGCGTCCTTTGCGTGCGTTTTGACGGCGACGGGCACGCCGCCGCAAAGGGACACGCAGGGCGCGTAGGAAACATAGGACGGGTCGGGGATCAGCACCTCGTCGCCCGGCTCCACCATGGCGCGCAGGGCAAGGTCAATGCCCTCGCTGGCGCCCACGGTGACAAGGATCTCCTTGGCGGGATCGTAACTCAGACCAAAGCGCAAGGATAGATACTCGGCAATGGCGCGGCGAAGCTCCATCGTGCCCCAGTTGGAGGAATAGTGCGTCTGCCCTTTTTCCAGGGAATAGACGGCGGCCTCGCAGATATTCCAGGGGGTGACGAAGTCCGGCTCGCCCACGCCCAGGGAGATGGCGTCCTTCATCTCGGATACGATGTCGAAGAACCTGCGGATGCCGCTGGCGGGCATGCTTTGGATCGTTTTGGTAAGGATATGTTCGTAATTCACGGCGACACCGCCAATCTGGTATCCTCGGTCTTTTTCTCCAGAATGATGCCGTCCACCTTATACTTTTTGAGCACGAAATGCGTGGCGGTGGAAAGCACGTGCTCCATGGTGGCCAGGCGCTGGGAAACGAAGCTGGCCAGCCGCTTCATGGAGTCGGCCTGCACCTCCAGCATCAGATCGTAGGCGCCGGACATGAGGTAGACCGCGCGCACCTCCTCAAAGCGGTACATCCTTTCGGCGATGGCGTCAAAGCCCATATCCCGCTGGGGGGTGACGCGCACCTCGATCACGGCCTTGACGTCCTCGCGCTGGGTCTTGTCCCAGTTGATGAGGGCGGGATAGCCGGCGATGATGCCCTCGCCTTCCAGGCGGGCAATGGTGGAGGCGACCTCCTCAGGCGTGCAGCCGAGCATGTCGGCAATCTGCGTATGCGGTGTGCGGGCGTCCTCGGTCAATATATCAAGAACCTGCAATTCGAGCTGGGAAAGAGACATGCTTCGTCCCTCCTGATACACAAGGATTTATTTAAAAGACTATACCACGAAACCCCTTTGGCCGCAAGGGCAAGCGCGCGATCGGGCCGGCGAAACAAAGGCGAAGCAGCCGGGAAAAACCGGCCGCCCCGAAGCCGGTTTTCGGGGCGGCCGTATGTCGCTTTTGTTTGACAGCCATGCGGAAAAAGGAATACAATAGAAGAAATGATAAAAGCACTTTTTCAGTGCGGCGGACAACGGTAGGCGGGATACAGCGGCGGCACACAGGCCTGGCAGGCATCCCGCGGTGGCGCAGGCGCGCAGGCAAGGGATACCGGCGTCCAGCACAGTGCGTACACCGTGGCGGAAAAATCGAACAGCAGCTCCAGCTGATCGCCCGCGCAGACGAAACGTGCATCCGATACATATAGTAAAGGAACAAACTCTGCGGCCTCCCCGATCGGGACGCGGAAAACGCCCTGCACCGGCAGGCAGAGCTCGACCCGCTCCTGCTGGGGACAGCCGTCCAAAAGGTAATCGACCACGGCGCAGGCAAGCAGGTTCGCCTGCAGGCAGCAGCCGTTGATCCCGTGTGCGGGAAACAGTCGCGAATCGGCAAGATGGGGCCTATCCTGGATGCATACGCGCACAAGCTGTATGCGGCCCATGCGTGGCGGCACCCGCCGAACCCTTTGCCTTACGTTGCAGCCGCGGGCTTCAAAGCTGTCCAGCACCGCCGGCAGCAGCGCCGTCAGCTCCCTTGCCGGGGGCGGGGAGTATCTGGTCATGCGGCAGGAACTCCTTTCCAAATGATTTTGCTGATTGCGGACGCACAGACGCCCGTTTGCTTATATCCTATGCATAGGGCAAATGCCCGGTGCGGGTTGTGCTTTGCATGCAGATAAAAACGATGCGCAGGCAGCGGCGGCTCTGCGGGGAGTAGACTGCCCCGCCGATCCACAGGACGTGCCAGAGAAAACCAAAGAGGGAGGACACTTAGCCTATGACCGCAATGGAAAAGTATCAAAGCTGGCTGAAGGACTTTGCCGGGGACGCGGAGCTTGTGAGCGAGCTCAGCGCCATAAAGGACGACCCGGCCCAGATCGAGGATCGCTTTTACAAGGGCCTGGAATTTGGCACCGCGGGCATGCGCGGCGTGCTGGGTTACGGCACCAACCGCATGAACGTGTACAACGTGCGCCGCGCCACCCAGGGCCTGGCGGATTTTATTCTGGAAAACGGCGGACAGGACGAGGGCGTGGCCATCGCCTACGATTCCAGGCGCTTTTCGCCCGAATTTGCCCTGGAGGCCGCCAAGGTGCTGTGTGCCAACGGTATCAAAACCTATTTGTATGAATCCCTGCGCCCCGTGCCCGTCTTATCCTACACGGTGAGAAAGCTCAAATGCATCGCGGGCATCGTTATCACGGCCAGCCACAACCCCAAGCAGTACAATGGCTATAAGGTATACTGGCGCGACGGCGGCCAGCTGCCGCCGGAAAGGGCCGCGCAGGTGTTTGAAAAGATCGAGGCGCTGTCCTTCACCGATGCCAAGACCATGGACGAGGAAGCGGCCAAGGAAAAGGGCCTGCTCAATATGATCGGAAAGGATTTGGACGATCAGTATATCGCCCAGGTGCGCTCCCTGTGTGTGCAGCCCGAGCTTTGCCGTACCATGGGCAAGGAGCTGCGCCTTGTGTATTCGCCGCTCAACGGCTCCGGCAATGTGCCCGTGCGCCGCATCCTTTCCGAGGTGGGGTTCGAGAACGTCTACGTCGTGCCCGAGCAGGAAAACCCCGATCCGGACTTTACCACCGTGGGCGCCGCGCCCAATCCGGAAAACTATTCCGCCTTTGATCTGGCGCGCGAGCTGGCCCGGAAGGTGGACGCGCATCTGGTCTTTGCTACCGACCCGGATTGCGACCGCCTGGGTTGCCTGGTGCGCAAGAACGACGGCAGCTTCATCGTTTTGACCGGCAACCAGATCGGCTGCCTGCTGCTTCACTACATCCTTTCCGGAAGGAAAGCGGCCGGCACCCTGCCGGCAAACGGCGCCGTGGTCAAATCCATCGTCTCCACGGACATGGCCGCCTCCATCGCCGCGGCGTTTGGCGTTAAGACCTTCAACGTGCTTACCGGCTTTAAGTTCATTGCCGAAAAGATCCAGGAGTTTGAGGACACCGGCAGCCATAGCTTCCTGTTCGGCTTTGAGGAAAGCTACGGCTTCCTTTCCGGCAGCTTCGTGCGCGACAAGGACGCGGTCATCGCCTCCATGCTGCTGGCCGAGACGGCAGCGGCCTACGCGCAGCAGGGCAAGACGCTGTACGAGGGCCTGATGGAGCTGTATGAGAAATACGGCTACTACACCGAGAAGGTAACCTCCTTTGCGCTGGAGGGCATCGATGGCCTGGAAAAGATGAAAAAGCTCATGGCCGGCCTGCGCGAAAACGCGCCCGACGAGTTTGCCGGCGTGAAGATCTGCGCGGTGCGCGACTATTTGAAGGGCGTGCGCGTGTGCGGTGGCAAGAGCGAGAAGCTGGACTATCCTGCCTCCGATGTGCTCTTCTACGAGATGCAGGGCGGCGGTTGGGTGTGCATCCGTCCCTCCGGCACCGAGCCCAAGGTGAAGCTGTATGTCAACACCGTGGCGGACAGCCCGGAGGCCTCTGCAAAGCTTGCCCAGAGCTTCCTGGATGCGGCCATCGAAAAGATGAATGATGCGATGTAAAAACAAGAAATGTTCGCAATATAACGAATAAATTTTTAGCTGTCCGGAATATGTTCAGGTTATTTCGGACAGCTAAAATTTATTCCCAAAATGCCAAAAAAACTATTGACAAGACGGATAGTAAGATGATAAGATACAGAAGCTGTCCCGCAAAAGGGGCGGCAGGGAACCTTGAAAACGATACAGGAATGAGAAGAAGCAAGGCAAGAAGCGAAAAGGAAACGGGAACGGTTCCCGAAGCGCGCGAGCGTCGGGAAAAACGTTCAAAAAGCTTTTGTTGATTCCAATGAATTCCAAGACAGTAATAAATGTCAGCGGCCCGCGGCCGCAGGGGCGAAAGCAACTGCGGGAGCGAGCGAAGCTGGGAGAGATAACTTTTAAATATGAGAGTTTGATCCTGGCTCAGGACGAACGCTGGCGGCGTGCTTAACACATGCAAGTCGAACGGGGAACAAACGCT